>CAYZLR010000141.1:0-6270 GCA_964479275.1 uncultured Caulobacterales bacterium | reverse complement strand
ACAAACCCGGTGACATACAATATGTTGATCTAACCGGAAGCAAAGGGATAAGCATCTTTGAAATTTCCATTTTTAGGAAATCACTGCCCCCCTAGCGATTTTCTCAAAAACAGCTATGAAGAGAGTTTGAATTCAGCTCAATCCTTATAACCAGTTTTATGACAGAATTATCCATAGATATGCCTTTGATGGGCACTAGAGCCAAAGCGGCAGCAAGCTTATTATCATTAAGTGACGCCGAAACGCGCAATAAGGCCCTTGTAGAAGCCGCTCATCTTATCGAGGCGCGCACTGATGATATTCTTGACGCCAATGCAATAGATCTGAAAAAGGCAACTGAGAAAGCGCCTTCTTCTGCAATGCTGGACCGCCTTGCCTTAAATCAGACCCGCCTAAACGCAATTGCCCATTCTTTGCGTCAAATCGCGGCTATGCCAGAAGTGGTTGGGGAAATCATTACGACGCTGAAACCGGCAAATGGATTAACGATTGAACGGGTTCGCGTTCCTATTGGGGTAATCGGCATTATTTATGAAAGCCGCCCGAATGTCACCGCTGACGCTGGTGCTTTGTGTTTGAAAGCGGGAAACGCCGTGATCTTACGCGGTGGCTCTGAAAGCTACCATTCAAGCGTGGCGTTACATGGCTGTCTTGTGGAGGGCCTTCGCGCGAAAGGGTTACCTACACATGCAATTCAATATGTAACCACGACTGATCGTGCAGCCGTCGGACAAATGCTGGAGGGATTAAATGGCACCATTGATTTAATCATCCCACGCGGCGGCAAATCACTGGTTGCCCGCGTAGAAGAAGAAGCCAGAGTGCCCGTCCTGAGTCATCTTGATGGCATTTGCCATACCTATATTGATGAAGGCGCAGATCTCGAAATGGCGCGCGACATTACACTTAATGCAAAAATGCGCCGCACAGGGGTTTGCGGCGCGACGGAAACCCTCCTTATTCATCGCAGCGTTCTACAAACGCACCTCCCCCCGATTGTAAAAGCCTTGAGAGAAGCAGGATGCACGTTACGCGGAGATCGAGATATTTGTGCGCAATTGCCTGAAATTGCTGAGGCCGTAGAAGATGATTGGAGCACAGAATATCTTGATGCCGTTCTTTCAATCGCATGCGTTGATCACCTAGATGACGCGCTTGCCCATATTGCGATGCACTCCTCTCATCATACCGAGTGCATTATTACGGAAGATCTCAACGCGGCGGAAAAATTTCTTAATGCTGTGGATAGTGCCATTGTTATGCATAACGCCTCTACTCAGTTTGCCGATGGCGGAGAGTTTGGTCTTGGTGCAGAAATTGGCATTGCCACTGGCCGCCTTCATGCCCGCGGGCCTGTAGGTGCAGAAGGGCTAACCACTTATAAATATCGCGTGCGCGGGAACGGACAATCACGCCCTTAAAAATTATCACGTCATTTTAATTGGAAAAGCCTATGCGTAACCTTGCTGATTTTCAATCAAAAGATCCTCGCAAAATTGATACATTACTAGAGGTGATGGCAATTTTGCGAGACCGTGAAAGCGGGTGCCCGTGGGATGTCGAACAAGATTTTCATTCTATCGCCTCTTATACAATTGAGGAAGCGTATGAAGTGGCTGATGCCATCAGCAGAAACGATAAAACCGATTTACGAGAAGAATTAGGCGATCTTTTATTTCAAACCGTTTTTCATGCGCAAATGGCAGAAGAAGAAAAAAGTTTCACGTTCGCGGATATTGTCGAGACAATTACAACAAAAATGATCCGTCGCCATCCTCATGTTTTTGATGATAATGAGGATCGGACATCAGATGAGCAGACAATTGCATGGGAGGCTCTAAAAGCAGAGGAGAGAGCTGCAAAGGGAAAAACCGGATTGCTTGACGATATCCCACTGGGTTTGCCGGGCCTGACCAGAGCGGTAAAACTTCAAAAACGTGCCGCCCGCATTGGATTTGATTGGCCAGATATTGACGGCGTTTTGAAAAAAATACAGGAAGAATCGCTTGAGCTTAGTCAAGCGATCGACGATAGGGATCAAGATCATATAGAAGATGAATTTGGTGATTTATTATTTGCTCTTGCCAATCTATCCCGTCATTTAAAAATCGATCCTGAAAAAGCTCTGCGCCGAACAAATGAAAAATTCACCCGGCGCTTCGCTTATGTCGAAGAAAATTACAACGCGCAGGGTGAAAGCACGCCAAGCCTTGATGAGATGGAACAATGGTGGCAAAAAGCTAAGCAAGAGGAATAAGCTAGCGCATGGAATTGCACATAAAATCACCAACGGATACGGATCATGTTGCGAAAATTATCGCCAATCACGCCCGTGCGGGGTTTTGCCTTCTATTAGATGGGGAGCTTGGCGTTGGTAAAACATACCTCACTCAAGCGATCGCTAGGTCTTTAAACTATAATGCCGTTGTCACGAGCCCAACCTTCTCCATTGCCAATATTTATCAATGCCCAAACTTATCAATCCTACATATCGACGCCTATCGACTTGAGGATTATCATGAATTTGCAGATTTAGGACTGGAAGAAGAAATATCACAATCGCTTAGCGTTATCGAATGGTCACAAAAAATCTCGCCCTATTTTAGAGAATTTATCCATATCCAAATGGCATTTGCTAAAAGTCAAAACGCCCGAATCTTATCGATAACGCATAAGGGCACTTTTTATGATGCACTCGTCAACGATCTTCAAAAACTAGGGGGCTCCATATGAATAATATGAGCTTAATTATTGAAAGTTCTTCGCGAAATTTTCAAGCCGCTATACTTGAGGACTGGCGCATTATTGGCACAATTAATAAGGCACCTGATCAACTATCGAAAAAGATAGAAATTAGTGAAGTCGTAAACGAACTATTTAATCTCTACGGTGTTTCACCCGACCACATAAAAAATATTATCGTGGATCGAGGCCCCGGTAACTTATCCTCTGTTCGTGCTGGCATGGCTTATGGCCTTGGGTTCGCTTTTGCAAAACAATGTCGCTTACTTACAGTTTGTTCGCTTGATTTGATTGGCATTCCTGCACTCGAACAAGAACCAACAGTTATCGTGACACGTAAAGGTATTCCTGGTACCGGCTATATGGGAGTCTATAAAAGGAGCATGCAACCTGCCTATTATTTTGGCGACATTGATAATATTGTTGCGATCATAAAGGAGCAACACCAAGCGCAAATTTGCGGAACTTTAGCAAAATATTTACAAACATCCCTTCCCGAATGCGCATTGACATTCCTCGATTTTGAATTTCCTGACCTTAAAATACTTTTTAACTCCAAAGATTTTGCTACTTGTTTTCAGGAAATGGAAGTGAGCACCATCAAACCACTCACGGATGAATCGACTGATTTTTTCACAAAAATTTAAACCATAAAAAATCTAAACCCACTATTCAAGACCGACACCAGACAATAAATATGACAAAGATTACCAATGATATTGATGAAATTTCCGCTGCGCTTATCGCGGGAAAAACGGCAATTATACCGACAGATACAGTATACGGATTAGCAGTTTCACCTACTAATACCACAGCAAAAACAAAAATTTTTGAAATAAAAAATCGACCAACGGCGTTTAATCTACCAATCATGGTGGCTGATATTCATGATATTTATGCGCTTGGGGCGATTGTAACAAATGAGGCCGAAAAACTACTTTCCACTCATTTAATACCTGGCGCTCTCACACTCGTTTTCAAACCTGATCCCGACAAAGTTCCTAATTGGTTAATCGGGCGCGTTGAATTTGCAATCCGCATTCCCGATTATCAGCCAGTTTTAGAACTATTAAGAAAAACGGGTCCGTTATTGGTGACCAGTGCCAACAAGCATGGTTTGAACACCGAAAATAAATTACATAATGTTATTGCACAGCTTGAACATAAGCCTGATATAGCTCTTGATGGTGGAGAAATAAATATGATCCCCTCAACAATCGTTAATTGTGCGCTCACACCGCCAAAAATAGAAAGATTGGGCGTTGTGTCTGCAGAAAAAATATCCGAACAGATAAAAGTGGTATGGTAAAATGACCCATATTAGGAGTGAACGCCCTGTCAATTTAATCTTGGGGATAGAAAGTTCATGCGATGATACCTCAGCATCAATTGTGAATGCAAAGCGTGAAGTCTTGTCTTCAATTATAATTGACCAAAATTCAATCCATTCAAAATATGGAGGAGTTTATCCTGAACTTGCGGGACGTGCACACATCAATAATGTCATTCCGGCGATCAAGGAAGCTTTGACACAAGCAGATGTTTCATTAAATGATATTGATGCGATTGGTGTGACACGCGGCCCCGGATTAATCAGTTCACTCCTCGTTGGTATCAATGCTGCTGCTGGTATGGGGAAAGCGTTGAACATACCGCTAATTGGCGTAAATCATTTACGCGGACATATTCGCAGTGCTGAACTGGATGGGGAAACACTCACTTACCCCTGTTTGGTATTACTCGTTTCTGGCGGGCACACGCTGTTAGCATTTTTACAAACCCCTATTGATATTCAAATCCTTGGCAGCACAAAAGATGACTCAGTGGGTGAAGCTTATGACAAAGTTGCACGCATGCTTGGATATGGTTTCCCCGGTGGGCCTATCATTGATAAACTCGCAGCAAAAGGGCATGCAACAATTGATTTTCCAAAACCCATATTAAAGCAAGGCCTTGATTTTTCTTTCTCAGGGTTAAAAACTGCAGTTTCACAAACAGTACAAAACAACATCAAGCTAACCCACGAAGATATTGCCGCCTCATTCGTTCATTCATGCATTGAAGTTATGATGACGAAATGTGATCGGGCGCTCAAAGCAACATCGGCAAAGTCATTAGCCATTGTTGGTGGGGTTTCAGCAAGTCGCCAGGTCCGAGACGCTGCAAAGGATCTGTGCAAAGATCATAATATCAAACTACATCTTCCCCCTTTGAAATGGTCAACAGACAACGCCGCAATGATTGCGGCCGCCAGTTTTGATTATGTCGAAAATAAAATAGAAACCAATTTAACGCCAGTCACAAGATTATCCATTCAAGATTGGTAGCGATTAACATCTACCCGAGGTTTTCATGAGAAAAATTATAGTTGGAATGAGCGGTGCCAGCGGCGTTATATATGGTGTACGCATGCTTGAAACCCTACGAGATATCGAAGGTATTGAAACCCATTTGGTATATACTGATACCGTACCCATGAATTTGAAGTATGAGACCGATTTTACGATAAAAGAAATTATCGCGTTAGCAGATGTTCATCACAAGCTTGAGAATATAGCGGCACCAATTGCTAGTGGGTCTTTTAAAACAGATGGTATGATCGTTACGGCTTGCTCCATGAAAACACTATCAGCAATTACTAATTCCTATGCAGATAATTTGTTAATTCGTGCTGCTGATGTTTGCTTGAAAGACCGTCGCAAGCTAGTTTTGATGCCAAGAGAAACCCCCTTGCACGCAGGTCATTGCAAATTGCTCTACGAAGCGAGTTTGATGGGAGCAATCATTGCTCCGCCCATGCCCGCTTTTTACACCAACCCAAAAAACATTGATGATATTATAAATCATTCTGTTGGCAGGGTTCTTGATCTGCTCGATATTGAGTGCGCATTTTTAAAGCGCTGGAGCGGTCCGGGCCATCATATTGACTAAAGCACCTCCGCATCGAAGGGCATCATGTGGTTTCACATCTGAAATGAAGCGTTTCTGATGATATTGAGATATGCCTCTTTTGACGTCGTGTAGCCAGAGCATTTTTTAGGTGTGCTGTTAAATTGACTTTCTCTTTTCTTGATTCTTTTGCGCGAGTATTGAAAAATCTTAGTTTTCATGGGTAGATTGCGACGCCGTCTTCCGACGGATGTTTTCAACGCTTCCCTGCTGCCAGAGGCTGTGAAGATCACAAAAATAGATAGAGATTTGCAGACGATGATTTAAGTATATGATGGAAAAACTCTTATCCATCACCAAACTCGCTATCTGATAAATCGTTCTTGTGTAAAGGTGTGATTTCTACACTCTCTTCATGGTTAAAGCTGAGCATAATACTTTCCTATCACAACACTTTTCTAAAAAGTGCTGCCCTTCAAACGCGGAGCCATCTTATGGATGCTGCTTTAAAGTGTTGTTCTGCCGTACCCCAGAATTTCAACCGATAGCCACATCTCAACTGGTCGCCACTTGCTTTGAAAATACTCTAAGAGCCCAATTCAAAATTACAATTGAGTGATTTCAGCGACTTATGATTCT
>CAYZLR010000140.1:0-6359 GCA_964479275.1 uncultured Caulobacterales bacterium | reverse complement strand
TGCCATTCAAGGCTTTAAACGGGTTTAAAGGTCAGTTAGGGCAAGATGGCGGACAGAGCGGGATTCGAACCCGCGAGACGGTTCCCCGCCTACACGCTTTCCAAGCGTGCGCCTTCAGCCACTCGGCCACCTGTCCTTTTGTGATTCCCCCCTAAGGGGTGATCAATGGAGCGGAATATACGCAGCTGACCTGTAGTGACAAGGAAAAAAGACGTAAAATATGGTTTTCTTATCATTCTTTGCGATAATTTTGCAATTTTAAGCCTTGTTCATAAGTTGCGCCTTGATTAAACTTATCTAGGTTGCAAAATGGCGGGGAGCAACCAAAGGTTTGATCTATAAAAGGGGCCGCTATCGTGACATTATTTAGATTTTTTTCTTGGGTTTTGGTTTTTATCGCCATCGCATTGATTGGCGCCGATGCCATTGAATCACTTGAGCAAAAAGAGCCTATTGTTCGAACTACCGCAGAAATTCTCGCGCTTATTGGTATTGACGGTTATGCAGTCGCGGAGGGATCTCCCGGTGGATTACGGCAAGCACTATCCGCTCTGATGGGCATTCCTTTATGGGCAATTATCGGTCTAATCGGCGTTGTGCTGACATTAATTTTCAGGCCGATTGAATAAGCTGATCTTTAACAGGCTGCTCGAAAAAGTCAGCAGATTGACGGCAAATTATGATCCACTGATTTTGATCAGGAGGATTGATTTATGCGCGGTTAAGACGGTGAGAATAAGCAGCTTTTCAGTTATGTTTCGATTGAGGATCCCATTCATCCAAAACATCCCTTGCGGTTGCTTCGACCAGCTCTGCCGCTTTCCACATCTTGAACTTGCTTCATGAAAGTGGAGAGTGCTTCCTGTAGCTAATGGAGGCACTAATGACAGGACGAAACCGGTATTTTAGCGACGATTTCAAGTGCAAAGCGGTGCGTTTGAGTTTTGAGAGTGGTAAAACGATCCCAGAGATAGCAACTGATTTGGGTGTTGGTAAATCGACGCTGACGGCGTGGCGACGTCAGTTTCGCGATGAAGCTGCCTTGCATGGTCCGCCTGAAGATGATCCACATAAAGAACTGGCCAGGTTGCGCCATGAGTATCCTGTGACGGATAATGTGCTGGATCGGGCTTTTACAGCGACCGAGCCGAACCAGAAATGGGGTGTTGATATCAGTTATCTCTGGACAGCCGAAGGCTAGCTTTATCTCGCCGTCGTGATGGACATGTATGCGCGCCGCATCGTTGGTTGGGCCGCCCGCGACAGGCTCAAAAAAGAACTGGCTCTTAAAGCGCTGGACAAGGCGATCACCCTGCGCAAGCCGCCGCCAGGTCTGATCCATCATTCTGACCGAGGATCGCAATATTGTTCGTATGCTTATCGAAAGCGATTGAAGGAAATTAAAGCGATCAGTTCTATGTCTGGCAAAGGCAACTGTTATGACAATGCTGTCGTTGAAAGTTTCTTTAAAACCATCAAATCAGAACTCATCTGGCGCACACCTTGGCAGACCAGACAACAGGCAACCAGAGAAATAGGAAACTATATTGATGGCTTCTACAACCCAAAACGAAGACACTCAGCCATTGGCTATACAAGCCCGATACAATATGAAATGATCAACAAATACCACAAAAACACAAAAACACAAAAACACTCTCCACTTTCATGAAGAAAGTCCAGTTTGAACCGGGTCGCTTACGAGCTGTAGCGCGCAATGAAGCTGTTGTTGGCTTGTAAACGCCATCGGCATTGGAATTACGCCCCAATTCCCGCTAAACCGCCGAACGGTGACAGCCAAGAAGCCGGGCAATCTCCTTCTTCGATAAACCCATTTCCAGATACGCCGCCAATCGACAACGTTCATCAATCGTAAAGTGCTGATAGTTCTTTCCCATAGCAACACAATCCATAAACTGTGTCGCAATTCGTTTGTGAATTCAGTGGTGTTTTGAAATGTTACTGTTACCGATGAGCTTTGCTTAAGACCATTTGGAAAAAATAAAAAATCAGTCGGCCTATAAGCCGGGTTCTGTCTGATATCCCAAGACATCGCAGTGACCATTCATCTGGGCGATACTCTTGCGAGCTCGCTCATGCAACCAACCCGGATAGCTCAGCCTACGTAAAGACTGCTCCGCTAGGCGGAAGCGATATCCCTATTCGGTTTTGCTCCCAGTGGGGCTTGCCCTGCCATGATTGTTACCAATCACGCGGTGCGCTCTTACCGCACCTTTTCACCCTTACCCATAATTATGGGCGGTATATTTTCTGCGGCGCTAATCCCTCAGATAACAATAAAAGTTTCCCTTTATCACCTCTGGCCGAACGTTATTCGGCACCGTTTACGTATGGAGCCCGGACTTTCCTCACTCTTGCTTCAACACCAAAAGCGCGATCACCCAGCCGACTGATACCCAGCTATTACTGCATTACCAGAAAATGGCAACAAGCATATCATGAATTTAGAATGCCCACCTTAAATCCCCTACGACAAATGATGAGTCAAATTGAAACTCACTACCTGTTTGTTCACCGGCACTAAGTTGAATAGACAATCGGTCCGTTATCGCGATATCGGCCCCAACCGCGAAGCGGAAAAATTCATCGACAGGTAAATTTTCTGGATTGGCCCGTATATAGTTTCCTTCACCGAAAAAGACCAGATTGCGACCCTTTTTACCTGAATTGAATTCAGGCCCTCTAATTCGCAGTTGCCCTCCTAGGGTCAAAACGTCCTGCAAAAATGGATCGAGATTTTGATCGTTTTGCGACACCAATTGATTGGTTTGGTATCGTATATGCGCAATAATGTGTGCATTATCGTCCAATCCAATTTTATCAAATTGCTCGAAACCATAAGCGCCTGTGGCGTATACGGCGTAGCCAACATCACCTAAAGAACCAATCCGACCTGCCTCGCTTGAAAGTGTTAACGCACCTCCCACTGTGATATTGCTGGCATTCCATGCTCTCTCGCGAAATTTTTCAAGTTCCTTCTTCCACGCATCAATGAAAGTCTTCTCAGCAATTTCTAATTGTTTCTGTGCGTTTTCCTTAATTGAAGTTTCGATCTCATCTAATTTATCTAGAAGTATTTGCCGTTGAATTTTTCTACCCATTTGGCACTTTGTGTCTGCGCTATCCACCAAGCAATCTCGTTTGCTCAAAATTTTACTCTCTATTGTTTTTAAGCTCTCGGGACAAACTTCTCTATCAATCAGTTCTAGGATAGGTTTTGCATTTTTTGCACTTTTTAGTGTTAGCCGACATTGGTCAAAATTTCCAACTCCTTTTTGGGTATCTAAAATTTTATCAAGTGTGTTTTTTTGTAAATCATTAGATATTTCCTCAAATTTTCTATTTGATCGAACATCGCTACTGTCAAATAGAACGGATCTAAAGCCAACGGCCAGCCGCACAGAAGAATCATTATTAGATGCCGCACGTGTGGTTGCTAAGGATATTTGTGTTCTGGCAAGAAATTTATGATACTTGCTGCGTCGATAATTTGCTAAACTAATACCCTTGCGCTCACCGTTTTCTCCCACTATTTCTCTATTAATAAATATGTGCGGCGAGAATTCCAGCGCGATACCAGTTTGTAATGTTCCGCTGGGATCCACCCCTTCAAGCAAAGCTGCACCAAATTCTTTCGGAGTACTGGGGCGTATGATATTTTCTGGCGATACGCCTAAAATTGAAAAAGCAGGAGACGTTGGAACCAAAAAATCATCATCGATTTCGCGAAAACCGGTATCCGAAAAGAAATTACGCACTCTCATGTCAGCGTCAAACGGCTCTTCCTGTGTTGAATTCGCATTGGGTTGCGGCGTTTCAGGTTGTGCCGCAACAGGAAAAACTACCAATACTAAAAAGACTATACATATAATTAGCCTACTGTACATTTTTACTCTCCCCCTAATTGGTCAAAAACAAAAAATAAAGTAATTGAAAATACATCACCCGATTCAAAATTTCTGGTTCGCGTAAATTTTTTAATTTCTTGACCATTTTGCTTGATCAAAAACTCAGCAAATAGTTTTCTCGGTGTTTCATCAAATGCACCAGAGAGCACACCTAAATCAATTCGCGACACATCATACAGAGCGGGTCTCTCACCTAAATCTATTGTTGTTACTCCCTCATCCAAGTCAACAAAGCCCTTTTCAATTGTCGCATCATCATCATAAGCACTTGGAAAATAACGCCATTGACAGGCGGAAGAAAATTCAGCAACCGTTACATTTTCTGTGATATCTGAAATCATCAAGGTGATATCGATATCTCCCCCATTTTCAGTAACTAAAATTTCTTTTGATTTGTATGTAGTAGCTGGCATATTCTCTCCACTGATAACCCATAACAAGAATCAACGTTAGGCCAACCCAAAAAAATAATCTGTGACAAAGATCACAGATATATATCATTCATTTCATAAATTCTTCCACGTTAAGGCCGAATAAAATCTTTGAGAGTGATTTTAATTCTTTATGCGTCACAAAACCATCTTGCGTTTTGCCCACTCGATGGCGGCTTTCGTCATCGGGTTTAGGCCTTGGCCTAATGCCGCAGGGCAAAAGCGACGCTGAAATGCCAGTACTGCCGCACCATGCTGACCATCGGGCACATGATAACCGATATCGCTTAATGTTTTTAACGCTTCAAAGTAGCTAAGCGCACCTTCACCATTGGCGTCGTAGCCACCTTGGAACGTGCCAATCGCAAGTTCTTTTGCGGCGAGCACGTCCCATGGAAATTTTTCGCCCGGATCTTCTTTACGCGCGGGAGCCACATCTGAGTGACCGACAATTTGATGGGGGCGTAATTGGTGGCGTGCTATAATACGGCCCAGCAGAATGCAAACCGTCTCAATCTGTAATAATGGAAAATCCGTATACCCCCACTCATGACCACGATTGACAATTTCAATTCCGATTGAATGGCTATTTGTCGCTGTTTCACCACGCCATGATGATACGCCCGCATGCCAGGCACGCATAGAATCGTCCACCAACTGAAAGGCGCGCCCATCTTCCTCGACCAAGTAATGAGCACTCACCTTAGCCTGACTATCGCATAATCTCTCCAGCGCCGCATCGCCGCTTTTCATGCCGGTATAGTGCAAGACAATCAAATCAATTTTTTGTCCTTGCGGACGTTCATCAAAATTCGGGGATGGGTGAGAGATAAGATCCATCAGTAGCGTCCTATTACAATTCATTTTTTTAAATCAGTATATAGCATATCAGCAGGTCAGATGTATTTCATTCAATTTGTTTTTTCTATTTGATCGCAATATAACGATACCAACACCTATCATAATCATCAGTCTACCGATAATTGTATTTTTTGTGAGAGCCTCTTTTAAAAATACATTGGCAAAAATGACGGCCAAAAGCGTAACCATCAAACCACTGGGCGCAATAATAGAGAGAGGCAGTCTTTGCAACAACCAATAATAACAGGTATGCTCAATAATTGATGAACCAATAGCAGAATAGAGAACAGCACCAATAATAATGCGCTGATCACCCGCTTTGTACGCTTCAATTTGCTGGCTCTCTAACATTAAAGTACCGGCCCAAAGGCAAAG
Organism: uncultured Caulobacterales bacterium; assembly: GCA_964479275.1. Classification (GTDB taxonomy): domain Bacteria; phylum Pseudomonadota; class Alphaproteobacteria; order Caulobacterales; family Parvularculaceae; genus CALLPQ01. The sequence continues at coordinate 763 of CAYZLR010000140.1, read as the reverse complement.
CGTACCAACCACGGAAAACCATGCGAGGAGCTGTATCGGTTTAAATCCTTCAATTTTTTTCAAAACTACCGCGCCAGAAGCATCACACAAAGCCCCGAATGCCACTAAAGCAACACCAAAACTGACATCTATCTCGCCCTTACCCAATGCAATCACGCCCACCCCGATAAATGCCATTGTGATACCGATAATACAGCGTATGCCAACTTGTTCACCTAAAAAAACAACAGAGAGAATGGTCGCAAAAGGAACATACAATTCCATCGCCAAAGCCGATGTCGTCGCCGTTGCATGTGAAATACCCGTGAACATGAATAGATAATTAAATGCGCCCAGCCCCGCTCCCGCTGCTACTACACGTCGCATCTGCCCATGACGCCAACGTAAAAATGGACTCAATAACGCCGCTACCAATGTCATGCGAATAGCGGCATAAAAAATCGGCGGAATTTCACTCACTGCGACCTTAATAACGACAAAATGCAGCCCCCAAACCAGGCAAATCAAAGAAAAAACCAGTATCTCACGAATATTCATAGACGTAATATCTTTCAGGAAAGACGGGCCACAAAACCGGCTTAAAGTCGGTAGCTCTTTTGATCTTGCTCTTACATTCTCGCCTTTATAGGCCCCTTATGGTAGACTTTAATAAAATTGCCTGGGGAAACAATCATGAAAATGTTCTTACGCATACTCTATCCAGTTTTTTGTATTAGGAGCTATCCTCATAAATCTTGCTGATATTGTCGAACAGTGATTCTTT
>CAYZLR010000139.1:0-6433 GCA_964479275.1 uncultured Caulobacterales bacterium | reverse complement strand
TTTCAATTCCGGCGTCGCCAAAAAGATCCCAGTAGGTCCAAAGAATGGAACATCCCATAGAGTGCCCCATAAGAATGGCGGGTTCGAGGTTGAGACCAATCATGAATTCGCGAACGTCCTGAGTCAGGCGGTATACGCGGTATCCGTTGTCGACTTTAGAAGATTGTCCGTGACCTCGTAGGTCAATTGCAAAAACCTTATGCGTTTTTGAGAACTCTTCGATCTGATTGTACCATTGGAGACCGGATTGAGACCAACCGTGGATGAGGATCATCGGAGCGCCTTCGCCCTGTTCCAGATAACTCAGGGTAGCGCCATCCTTTGTGTTGAATGATTTCCGTGCGGCGTTTGTTGTGTAAACCATGTTTCAACATCCTTATATGTGGGGTGAAAGATTTCACAGCGCTTACAGCTGTGAGAATCCACCGTCGGCGACAAGTTCAGAACCAAGCATGTAGGAAGATGAGTCTGATGCGAGAAACGCGACGGCCTCAGCAATCTCGCGTGGGCGCGCTGCACGTTTTAGAGGCGCAAGGGAGGCAAGCTCGTCTTCCATGCCCTGAACCATATCCTCCGGCAAACCCATACGTCCGAAAATTGGCGTTGAAACAGCGCCGGGGGTTATCGCGTTTACCCGAATTCCACGGTCCAGAAGTTCGACTGACAAAGAGCGTACGAGTGACCTGACGGCTGCTTTTGAAGCGGCGTAAACAGATGACGTGGCGATGCCCTTTCGATTCACGCCGGACGAGGTTAAGATGATCGACGCATTATCATTGAGTACGCCAAGGGAACGTTGAACCGTTTTTAACTTACCGTTGACGTTGATGTTAAATATCTTGTTGAAATGGGCGTCGTCTATCGCCTCGATTGGATGAAATTCAGCGACTCCGGCATTGGCGAAAACTATATCTACATTGCCAAATTCTTCTTTGGCGGTGGCAAACAGTTTGTCCAGATCGTCGGTGCTTGTAACATCCCCTTGAACGGCAATCGCGTTCGAGCCGAGTGTTTCTACCGCATCGTCTAGGGTTTTCTGATTTCGGCCGAAAATGACGACTTTTGCGCCTTCTTCAATAAAGACTCTGGCGGTGGACAGGCCGATCCCAGAATTTCCTCCGGTGATGACTGCGATTTTGTTTTTTAACCTGCTCATTTTTTCATCTCCGTAGTTGGTTAAACATCGAATTTCGTATGCATGAGCCGAATATAGTTGAACAATGAGCGTTCGCAAAATAAGTATTTTATCTTATAGTTATTGATTTGGTGAATGATGAATTTACGTAGTATCGACTTGAACCTTCTTGTGGTCTTCGACGCTATCTATCGCGAAGGAAACGTCACGCGCGCGGCGAAACGCGTGGGACTAACCCAACCGGCCGCGTCAAACGCCTTGAGCCGATTGCGTGGTCATTTGAAGGATGAACTTTTCTTGCGCAGTCCTGAAGGACTGCGTCCGACTCCGAGGGCTGAGGAACTTGCACCCCGTCTTCGCTCGTTATTGAAAGAACTGGAAGGCCTACTTGAGCAGCAAGAATTTGATCCTGCAACAGCCAAGCGGACGATTATGATTGCAGCCGTTGACTATTTTTCAATCGTCATTCTACCCTCGCTTATTCGTATTCTCGCAAGAGAAGCGCCTGGCATCAAAGTTCAAATGCTGCCTTCCATCGGACGATCAACGGAAGCCTTGGATCATGGAGAGATAGATTTCGCCTCGTCGGCATTCGGAAGCCTGCCGGACCGTTTCGGTCAAACAGTTATTCTGGACGATTACTATTGCTGTTTGGTGCGCATGGGTCATCCTCTGACAAAGGGAAAAGTTGGCTTACGCCGTTATGCAAATGCAGATCACCTTCTTGTCAGCCCGAACGGGGAAGCGCGTGGATTTGTCGATGATCTTTTGGTAGAAGCCGGATTGACACGAAATATCGCGCTTATTGCAAACCAATTTGCCATCACTCCATCGATTATCGCAAATAGTGATCTTGTTATAACCGCGCCCAAGCGCGTATTGGATAAAATGGCTACACCCGATCATGTCATCCTTGATTGCCCCGTAGAAACGCCTGAGGTTTTTCGTTTTATCGATCTTGTTTGGCACGACAGGTTGAGCCGTCATCCGGCGCAAATATGGTGCCGGCACGCAATTATTCGTGCAGGGAATGAGTGTCGGAACTAGATAACAAGGGCATTGTCAAGGAAACTCCATTTGACCCCCGAAACCCTCTGCCCTAGCCTCGTTTGATAAACCAATCTCCCTTTCGCCACTTCAAGACATCACCTGAGATCATCCAGCTTGCCGGAATGATGTATCGTCGATTCCCACTATCTTATCGCAATGTTGAAGACGTGCTCCGTTTCAGGCGAATACGAAGTTTCCAGAAGTTGGCAGACATTCACTCCTCCGTCCAAAATCATGGCAACTTAGCCCGTCACATCAACACAAGAACCATTTTAAAAGCTAAGCGTGACACCGCCTTACTCAAGCGGCGCGACCTACTCGCCGCCCTAAGATCTGCTGTCTCGAAAATTTCGGAGACGAATTCCGCGTTAAACCGGCAGTATTCGTTTCAGGTCACCTGGTTCTCGCTCTGAAAGTAACTGAAAACCCTGGGGCCGGGTCTCCGGCTGCCAGCACGCCTTTTGGGTTTAAGCAAATAAACCTGATGTTTGGGTCATAGCCAGTACTCGGCGTATAATCACATCCGCCAAAACTTAATGGCTGGACAGCATTATTTGAAAAGGCGACGTCACTAACGTAGGTAAATGTCAATCCCGAGCCGACTTGAATAAAACTGACCGGGTCAGTTTCCGGTCCAGGGCCATCAACATCTCCAATAAAGACATCGACCTCAGCGGGAATTCTATCAACCAAAAATATTGAATCCACGTCAACAATACCATCACCCGTGTTAGAGATAGTGATTGTATAAAGAACGTCATCTCCAGGGAGTGAGAAGCCAAGTGGATCAACCAAATTTACGGTTTTTACAGCGTTTATATTTGGTGCTGCGATGATCGTCACCGCTTCAGATAAGTCGTCAGTGGCCACATCTATATCAAAAAGGCTGGGCGAAGCAGCCGCTGTTGTAACATTAGTAAATGTTGCGCCCACACCGCCCGCATCAACGGTGCCGCTTAAAATAAGCCGAACGGTTTCTCCGCCAGCAAGCATGCCAATTGTCCAAAGGCCGGAAGTGTCATCATAAGTCGTTACACCCGCGCTTGTTGCTCCTGGCGTATCGCTTGAATAGGTGAGGCCCGCGGGCAAATTATCGGTCAATGTGAGAGCTGCTACCGGAAAGGTGCCATTATTTGTGACGTCAATGGCGTAAGAAACTGTAGCGCCTGTAGTGGGCGTTGCTGTTGCCGAGAAAAGCGTTTTTTCAGTAACAACATCCGATGCACAAGCTTCTCCGGTAAAGGAAGTAGAATTGTTTGCATCCAGAATAAATCCCGCATTAGGGCTGGGAGGAATAACCGTCATCGTAAGGGGCGATGTGTTCTCCAGAATAAGCTCGACCGCATCTTCGGGTACGAATGATCTGGCGCCAGGGGCCCCCGTAATCGTGGTGACACCGCCGGTATTATCGATAGTTAAGTTTGTCGGGCTGTTCACAAGGATGGCCGCAACCTGACTTGAAGAAAATTGCACGGCTTCCACACTGTCGATGTCACCCATCCGGAAACGAAAATTCCCGATTTCGGGTATTGTCGTGCCGGTTCGCACAATCTGATAGGTAAGGGTTCTCGGAATTCCAGTGTTAAACACCAAATTATCCGAACCAGAAGAAATGCGGGGGGCTTGCGCGCCTCCGGGAGCCCCGGGGCTTGCGAAAGAGACGATGACGTCAACGGCCGCGCCGTTTACGGTGCCCGCATTTGGAAGTCGAAAATTATCACTACTGCCTGATATTGGTTCAATGGTGCTAAAAGAAAGTCCGGCAAAGTTCGGTTGCGTCGCTCCACAGGTTGGCGGTGGCAAGGAGATGTCAGGCGCGACCACAAGAGCCATAGTCGTCGGCGTATCATTGCTTGAAGTCGTGCCGCTTAGATCAGTGGCCGTTTGCCCATGAAAGCTTGTCCCCGTTGCAACAGCCTGGTTGGTAACACCATTCGCGTCGATATCGGCTTGCGTAATCGCATATACAGCCGAAAATGTTACGGTTTCACCACTGCGTAGATCCGTCGCTGTGCCTGCTCCTCCATCATAATCATTCCCGCCCGAAAACAAACTCGGAGCGGGCAGTGTGCCAGTCCCTGAAAAACTGCCGGAGGATTCAGAAACGTCCACGTTAAATACTGTTGCGGCCGCGGATTCATTCGTCACCACATAGGTGTAGGTAATTAGATCGCCAGCATTTAGACTACCGTCAGCGCCCAAATCCAGGAAGGCTGTTTTTACAAGAGAAACATCGACCGGAGCTTCTGTGATTTGCACTTCTCTTAATGCGACTTCAAATCCGTTCACTGATCTTATATTTGATATTCTAATTTCACTGATCCCGGATATTGCAGAGGGCAGGCCAGCAAGAGTGCTGAACAAAACCGGTTTTACATCAGTAATATTTAGCGTGTTGCCAATATCAACATCGGATACGGAGAAACTTTCCGGCGCGCCGGTTGAGGCGTTTAGATAGTCAACCCCCAAGTCGAAGATGCGCAATTCACCATCGGAAAAGACGCTGCCAGCATTCGCATATATATCAAAACTTTGGTAAAATTCATCAATGCTCGGACTATCATATACGAAAGTAATCTCATAAGTTGGCTGCCCATTATGCGGGCAATACCCTGCAGAACCGACGCCTCCATCGATAATGACATTGATATCGGCAAGGCAAACAGGGTTGATGGACCTGACTGGTGTAAAATTTTCTGAAACGGAATCAGGGGTGCGTGTTTGTGCAGATGCGCTGATAGGTAGGCTAATTATAAATCCCAGAAAGCAAACACATGTGAGGACAAATGCCTTACACGTGCTAACAAACTTGACATGCAACAGCTCGCCCAAGCAAACTGATATACTCGAAGGTTCCGGACTTCTTGAAGAATTTTGAGCATGGAAGGTTAAGTTCATTATCTACTCGTGCTTTAATAAATTTTTGATGTGCCCCACGTTTTGTAGACACCTTACGTCTTCATCGTTGCTGTCATTTCGAACTCGACGGGTGACAGCATTCCATTCTTAGCATGCCTGCGCTTTGGATTATAGAACAGCTCAATTCAGCTTTAAGCCGCCTGATCTCGGCGGCATCTTCACCATTCTTGCTCGGATCATCCCCGAACTGCTTGACCCAATCATAAAGCGACTTGCTGCTAACCCCGAGCCGCTTGGCCACTGACGTCGCGCTGTGACCGCGCTCGGTAACCTGCGCCACGGCTTCACGCTTAAACTCATCCGTATATCGAATACGCTTTGACATAACCCATACTCCTTGATTCCAGTTTTACCCTGCAAGGCGTCTACCGTTCTAGGGGCACATCAGACATGGCAGGTGACACAATAACAATTACCAAAACTTAGCTTAGATTTCGTCAATATTTGATTGAACAGCGACTTCCATAAGAGATGAATTCGTCCTAGCGTATGTTTGAATGATATTTCCTTCACTGCGAACAAAATTTATCAAAAATTTTGTTATATTCATACTGTCAAGAATACAATTTAATTACCGTGAGAGGATAAGTTAAACCAACGCAATTACCGACTATTGCCTAGCTACGTCTCGTATCGATTTGATCTACAAAACTGTGATTAACATCCCGGTGCTCAGCCTCATCGGCCCGAACGACGATAACAACATCTCGTAAGCTTGCCTCTGGCTTTAACTGCCAATAATCGATTGCAATTTGCGGAGCTGGTACGTTCTCATGCCGTCCTGCATCAATCTCTTCCAGATATTGGGTGTAACTCAATACCGCCTCTTCTTCAAAATAGGCAACCACGCGGTGAGCCGTTCTTGGGGCGAAGAGATAGAGGAAAAAGTAAGCATTATAAAAAAGCAACTGGACGATGGCAATTATAAGGCGCTCCAACCAATTCGGCTGAGCGATTTCAATGAATGTCATGAGATGCATGCGCTCATTCTCGGCTTCATCAAGCAAAGTTCTAATCCAGCCCTCATCATCTCGCATTTTGCGCAGTGCATGCAGGTGTAGCCATAATCCGCCAACCATGCCAGGAACGGCCGCGACCGTTTCCAAAACAACGGCACGATGTCCGTAACGCTTGGCAAAAAATTTATCGGCAAAGAAACGAAGTACCTTTACAAAGCCATATGCAATCCGATCACTTATGGTGACAGGTTTTACATGCACATCAATTTTGCGGTTTAAATCCGTAATCTTCGGCTGTATTGTTGTCTTCACTGACATTCTATCTCTCCTGAGGTGCTGCCTGGATTAGTCTACTCGGACAGCCAATAAT
>CAYZLR010000138.1:0-6528 GCA_964479275.1 uncultured Caulobacterales bacterium | reverse complement strand
AAATCATAAGTACAACCATAAACTTTAAGTACGGAACAAGAGCCATCATCAATTATAGCTAAAGGATCATATTCTATGTAATCAATATCTGTACAACCTCCTGATGTACACGCTTCACATAACTCCCAGCAAACCTCACCATAAGTTTGAGGTTGGCTAACTACTATGGTTCTATTAACAAATTGCCCAGTAGTTAGAGTGCAGTCCTCTCCACCACTAAAAACTTCTTGATCAATCCAGTTATCTAACGTGAACTTAAATTCATTAAGGCCTTCAGGTAAGGTAAATGTACCTGTCCATTTGTTGTCATTATTACTATCTACTAGTTGATTACATGATCCGCACCATGAATTCCAATTGCCTGAAACAAATACAGAACTAAATGATCCTATATAAGTAGACATGTCTACAGTAAAAGTAATTTCATAAACACAAGAACCATCGTCCTCTTCAGCTTCACTATTGTAATTGGCGGCTTGAGAATCAGTACATCCAAAAACTAGTTCGGGACAAGAAGAACACGAACCATAGGTGTCATCTGTAGAATCAACTAGAGAAACATTTACTAATCTATTAGCAAAATTTAAAAAATCCGTTACAGGAGCACATGAAGCGCCACCTATCATATCATCTACTAAATCCTCTTGGAATGTCCAATTATCAACTTCATATTTATACTCTAAATTCCCAGCAGGAAACTCATAAACTCCAGTCCAAACGTCATCTAAATCAGAATCCGTAAGGGGAAAACATGTACCACACCAGTTTGTAAATGGTCCTGTGACATAAACTGTGTTATAGGCGACATTACTGCATGACATATCCACATTAAAAGTAATTGAGTAGAGACAGCTGCCATCATCTGCCGTGGCAGAGGCATCATAATTATTTGCATTTAAATCTGTGCAGCCTTCATAAATACATGATCCATTTTCTACTGTAGCGATTGGGTTAAAATTAGAGGCTTCTGGATCAGTGCAACCTAAGACTTCGGCATCACAAGTATCACATGAGCCATACGTATCACTAGTAAATCCTTGATCAATATTAACTTGCCTATTGGCATAGCTAAAGAAATCAGTAATTGGAGCGCAGCTAGCACCACCTAATGCATCATCTATCAAGTCTTCTTGATGAGCCCAATTGTCTACAGCATATTTATACTCTAGCAGACCTTCAGGAAACGCATAAGTTGCTGTCCATATTCCGTCATTGTTGACATCAGCTAAAGGAAAACAATCTCCACACCAAGCTGTAAATGGACCAGTTACATATACCTGATTATAAGAAATTCCAGAGCAATTCATATTCACATTGAAGGTAAAATCATATAGGCAGTTTCCATCGTCTAAATTAGCCTCAGGATTGTAGTTAGATGCATCTAAATCAGTGCATCCTAAAATATCATTGGTTTCGTATACACGAACATAATCCACTTCTATTTGGTTAGGGAAAACTGTGTTATTATTTGGGCCTGAATTTGTAATTGCCAGGTTTAGAATTAAATACCAATCACTTTCATTAAAAGGCCAGTTGATGTTTGCTGGATACGTGGAAGGAATGACTGAATGAAATAATACATCATCAACATACCATCCGATGTAATCTTCATACCATATCACTGAATAAGTATGAAAGGCATCGGCATACGATTCATTTGTCAAACTTGTAGAACCTGCAGAAAATGTGCTACTACCTTCGCCACAAACGCCTGCATGAGCTGCTCCTGTGGTTATATTGGTATTTCCATTACTTCCCCATTGTTCCATTATATCTATTTCTCCGTTCCCAGGCCAACAGCCATCTAAAGGAAGCATCCAAAATGCTGGCCAATATCCTTCTCCGTCTATGGTTCTGATCCTAGCCTCTACTCGGCCATACCTAAAATCAAATTTATTACGAGTAGTAATTTTAGAAGAAGAATAAAAATATGGCTGGAATCCAGAATAAACATCAGAAATCCCACCTGGCTCCTCATTGGCCTCTATGGTCAAAATCCCATTATTTAGTGAAGTGTTTTCAGGTTGATAATATTGGAGTTCTTGATTTCCCCATCCATTTAAACCAAATGTAGCTCCTGACCCTAAATCATGGCTCCATTTTGTTTGATCTAAAGTGTTTCCATTAAACTCATCTTGCCAAACAATATTCCAAGTTTGGCATTGCAATGCTAAACAGAATATTAAGAACGAAATCGTTGAAATAAATTTTCTCATTTTAATGAAAGAAGAGCTTAGGCAAACCCAAGCTCTTCTTTTTCAATTATTTATATGTTACTAATACTAATCACAAGTCAGTCCAAATACAGATAAGAATGCAGTTAAATCTGAAGCTGTGATAGCTCCGTCTTCATTAAAGTCTCCAGGACATGCAGCTCCTAAACTGAACTCACATGATCCGTCATCTGTGTTTGCTTGTGGATTAAAGTTATCTGCTTCAGCATAAGCACATCCAAACACTGTCAATGTTAAACATGAACCATCATCTATTACAGCATCAGGATTGAACTCTACAAAATCAGGATCAGTACAACCCATAATTCCACAAGAAGTGCATGATTCCCAACAAACAAGATCTACTGTAGTATCTCCTGATACATCGATAACTCTGTTTGTGAATCCATCTGTTTCAAGCGTACATCCAGTCACTCCAGCTAGTTCTTCTTGGATAGCCCAATTATCAGCAGCGAATTTATATTCTACTTGACCATTTTGTACTACTAAGGTCGTAGTCCATGTTCCGTCTCCATTATCAGTTAGTGGATTACAATCTCCACACCATCCATTAAATGTACCATTTACTGTAGGCTGAGTAAAATCAGCTGTTACCTCTGACATATCTACAGTTACCGTTAATAGGTATTCACAAAGACCATTATCAATAGAAGCATCCGCATCAAAATTTTGTGCGAAAGAATCAGTACAGCCAAGACCTCCTGCAGATTCACAATCTACACATGCTTCCCAGCAAACCACATCTATAGTCGTATTTCCAGTTACTTCTACAAATCTATTTGTAAACGCTCCTGTAGTTAAAGTACAAGATTCACCTCCAACGAATTCTTCTTGGATAGACCAATCATCAGCTGCAAACTTATATTCAACACCACCATTAAGAACAGTTAAGGTTGTAGTCCATGTTCCATCTCCGTTATCTGTTAATGGATTACATGTTCCACACCAACCATTAAATGTACCATTTACTGTAGGCTGCGTAAAGGCACTAGTAACTTCTGACATGTCTACAGTAACTGTTAATAAATACTGGCATGATCCATCATCAGCAGTAGCTTCTGAATCAAAGTTTTGGGCTTCAGAATCAGTACATCCTGATGTAGAGGCTGCGTCACAATCTAAGCATGATTCCCAACATACGGCAGGAACTGTTGTGTCTCCTGTTACGTTCACAATTCTGTTAGTGAATGCTCCTGTAGTTATCGTACAAGATTCTCCACCTGCGAAAGTCTCTTCTCCAAGAGCGCCTTCTCCATCATTATGGAATTTGTATTCATTATCTCCATTAGTTACTGTTACAGTAGTAGACCATGTTCCGTCTCCATTATCAGTAAGCACGTTAACACCTGGTGTCCATCCATTGAATGCACCAAAGACACTATTCACAGGACCAATAGCACCTTGAGTTGATAAATCTACAGTTAAGGTTAATAGGTATTGGCATGAACCATCATCAGCAGTAGCATCGCTATCATAGTTTTGGGCTGTAGCATCTGTACATCCTACTCCACCACCATCTGCGCACACATCACATGATTCCCAACATACAGCAGGAACAGTGGTGTCAGCCGTTACATTTACCACTCTGTTAGTAAATGCTCCTGTAGTCAATGTACAAGATTCTCCACCAACAAAAATTTCTTCTCCCAAAGCTCCTACACCATCATTGTGAAATTTGTATTCCACATTACCATTTAAAACAGTTACTGTAGTAGACCATGTGCCGTCTCCATTATCTGTAAGAACGTTAGCACCTGGAGTCCATCCATTGAACGCTCCAAAAACACTGTTAACAGGGCCAATAGCACCTTGAGTTGATAAATCTACAGTTAAAGTTAATAGGTATTCACATGAACCATCATCTTCAGTAGCATCAGAATTATAATTCTGTGCAGTAGAATCTGTACATCCTGATGAAGCAGCAGCTTCACAAGTAGAACAGCTTCCCCAACACACTTCATCAACAGTTGTGTCTCCAGAAATTTGAACTACTCTATTCCAGTTACCACCAAAGTCAACTACACATCCTGTAATTCCTGTTAAATCTTCTTGTATAGACCAACCATCAGCAGCAAATTTGTATTCAATCTGTCCACTAGGAACAGTAAATGTTCCGCTCCATGTACCATCTCCATTATCTACAAGTGGGTTACATCCACCACACCATCCGTTGTAGTTTCCATTAATTTCAGGAGTAGTAAATGGGTCAGTTACTTCTGACATATCCACTGTTACAGACAAAAGGTACTGACAAGATCCGTCATCTTCAGTAGCTGCATCATTGAAATTTTGAGCATCTGCATCAGTGCATCCAGGTACAGATCCCTCAACACATTCATCACACGATTGCCAACAAACAACATCTATTACTGTATCTGAAGTTAAATCAACAAATCTATTAGTGAATGCTCCTGTCGTTAATGTACAAGATTCACCTCCTACAAACTGCTCTTCGCCTAAGGCTCCTACTCCATCATTGTGGAACTTGTATTCATAAGCACCATTAGCTAATGTTAAAGTTGTACTCCAAGTACCATCTCCATTATCAGTCAAAGGTGTACATCCTGGACACCATCCGTTAAAGCTTCCAAACACACTATTTACTGGCCCAGAAGAAGTTTGTTGAGACATATCTACTGTTACGGTTAGTAGATATTCACATGAACCATCATCCGTAACAGCTGTGCTGTCATAATTTTGAGCAGTAGAATCCGTACATCCTGCATTAGCTGCTGAACCGCAGTCTAAACATTCTTCCCAACAAACTGTCGGTAATACTGTATCTGCCTGCACGTCTATTTGTCTATTTGCAAAATTTACTCCATCTGTGTTAATTGTGCATCCAGACAGTCCGAAAAGAACTTCTTCACCAGTCCAATCATCATGAGCAAATTTGTAATCATAAACTCCTTGTTCTAGAGTCAGAGTAGTTTCCCATATAGTTCCTGTAGTATTGGTCAATGGCGAACAATTTCCGCACCAACCTCCAAACGATCCGTTTACCGTAGGTGTAGTGAAGGACTCAGAATATCCTGACATATCCACACTGAAGGTAACATCATAAGTCTGAGCCGAAATCATGCCAAATACCATTGACATGCACAACATGAGACCTAATTTTAAGTTTTTCATTTTGTTTTTTTTGGTTAAAAATTAATATTATTAAATTGGTTTAGATGTAGTTAACTACTACAAAATTAAATAAACTAGCTCATTTCTAGTCAAATCGAGAACAAGATAGCAAAAAAAGTGTAACATGTACACTAAGTCCATGTTGTTTTTTTAATAATTCTAGTGATTTTAACAGAATGTTCTAAATGGAGTATAGGTAGTTTTATCGCAGATAAATTTAATTTTAATGTTAAAATTGTGCGCTTCGTCTAAATGTTTTATTCGTGTTTGCATTTGGAATAAGCCTTAGCATTTGTAGTCATAATTAAGGTTATTTGGTAAAGAATTTATTCGTCCGACTCTTAAATTTCACTTTAGCTTTTCATAAAACTTCATTTTAAATTTTGAATTATGCATTTAACTGTCTTTTACGGCTTGAAACCTCCGCAAAATAACTCATTACAGTGCGTTTAAAAAAATCAACATAGCGCTGCTATGCTCAATTTAAGAAAACATCACCACGCAGAGCTCAGTCGAATTTCCTGATTTGATTAACATTTCAATCTTCATGACGATTTAAATGTCTAATTCGGGTTGAAGGAAACAACTCGCATTAACTTCAAAAGTTCTTAAACAGAAAAAGGCTCCTCAAAAGGAGCCTTTTAAAAAATTCGTTATTTCTTCCTTCGATTTACTCCGGACAGTTCTGACCAAAGAAAGTCAAGAAAGTTAATAAATCAGTCGCAGTGATGGTACCATCAAGGTTAAAATCTCCTGGGCATGTAAGTAAGAACGTACATGAACCATCATCATCAGTGGCCAATTCATTGTAATTTTCAGCTGTGCAATCCGTACAACCTAGAACAGGGAACTCACAAGAGCCATCATCTGTGTTAGCGCTGGCATCAAAATTCAGAGCTGAGCTATCAGTACAACCATCCACTTGCTCTATACATGAACCATCATCAAATGTAGCCAATGGATTGTAATTAAGAGCAAAATCATAGGTACATCCACCTACAGGAAACTCGCATGAATCATCATCACAATCTGCTTCAGAGTCGAAGTTTAACGCCTCTGGATCTGTACAACCAGAAGTTCCAGATCCTCCGCATACGCCACATTCATCTATCACAAATAAACATGATCCATCTTCATCTGTAGCTAATGGATCAAAATTACA
>CAYZLR010000137.1:0-6557 GCA_964479275.1 uncultured Caulobacterales bacterium | reverse complement strand
CCTTACTTCAAAGGAGCACCAACTCCGTTTCCATAGTGGTCACCCGTAAAATACGTAGGCAACCAGTTTTGCGTTTCAATCGCCTCTTTGATATCCACAACCTTGGCTTTCTCAAACTGCGCCACCGTATTGCTGCCCGATAAGCTGCCAAGAATTGAAAACAACAGTGGCTTGCCTTGGGTGACGTTGACAAAGGCAGGGCTGGCCTCAGCCTTCCAAAACTCGGTCATGTCAGGCTTGACGTGTTTGTGAATGGCTTGAACTGCCTCACTATGCGGCGTGATCTGAGCTATCAGATGCGCCTGAATCGCCGCTTGCACGTCTTCAATCTCAAGCTTCAATACCTTGGTAAAGAGACACTTAAAATCACTTTGATACACGGTACGATTAACTTTAACCCCGACTTTCTTTAGGGCTGATTTAGTGAACTCAAGCGTTTGCTTGTGTGGCTCAGTTGCAAACAATTCACCGTCTGTAATATCACCATCAATCCGTGCATAGGAATCTGAGTAAGTGGTGCTGAACGTGCCATCGGTGGTGAGCAACATCACCAATAAAACGCGCTGAGCGAGATCGTAATCCTGACTTACCTTAGTGCGAGCAGCTTGGGTGAGATACCCCAAACAATACTCTTGCAGTTTTTTGCTCACCTCGGGTCTTTCAACAGCCTTAGTCTCTTCTTCGCCTTCAACCGATTTACGGCGTTCCACCGCGCGAAACTCAGAGTTGGTTAATAGACCTTGTTTAACTTCCACGCCACCAGAGCGACTCACAAAGATATACGCCTTGCCACCGTCTTTCTTCGTAGTGTCGGTGTACTCCCAACGACTGAACCTCGATTGAACCACTTCTATGACCCAGCGCTTATCCTCATACTCAGTCTTGATTTTGTCGATCTCAGCGTTTTGCAATGCCCAGAATTTCTCAACATCAGCAAAGGAAGTTGTCTCTTCAAAGATATCTTCGAACAAGGCTACCTCGGCTTCGGCTACATCAAACAGCGCGACTTCGGTCAGGATAGTTTCTTGATTGTCATTCGAGAAATTGCGCAAGGTCGAAAGCCAAGTCGGGGCGTTGTCTTCGCGGTATAACTTAATCCATTGATTGAGTTTGCCTTTGCTCGCGACAGCAAGGAGCTTTAAGCAATCATCGTCAATGTCGTCTTCCTCATACGCCTTCATAACACTGGCGGGGAGTTCGCCTAATGCCAACGTTTGACGCACCTGCAATGGCTTCATCGAATAAACTCTCGCAATGCTATCAACCTCCCAACCTTGCTTAGCCAACTTAGCAAACGCCTTATACGAATCCATCGCAGTCATCGGTAGTTGGTTTTTGTTCTCGCTCAAGGAAATAGCGATGGCCTCCATGTCGTCGACCTCAACGTGCCGTGCTCAAGTTTGAGTAGGGCTTTACGTCGACGTTGCCCCGCGATCACGGCAGGTTTGCCATCTTCATAGCGAATAATCACGGGCTGTAATTGCCCGTGGTGTTCAATGTCAGACGCCAAAATATCGATCTGCTTGGCTTTACTGGCGGGACGCACATTCACTTTTGAGCAAACGGTCTCGCTTGGTCTAAAAGCCTGTACTTGGGTGTTTGGTTTTAGTGCAATGTTCATAATAGTTACCTCAAAATGGTGATTTTAAAAACCATTCGAACTACCAACCGTTAAATTTTTAGGGGGTGCTCATCGAATAAGTCATTAAAAATCTGTTGGTAACGAATGATGCGGCGCGCATAGGGCGCGCTCGCGAATTCGGTAGCGACCGAAACGCCTTAGCCAGGAGAGGATTGCCAGAGCTAAGACAAAAAAAATTTGAGTGGGATTAGCGAAACGAGCGGACAAATTATTTTTGGCTTACAGCGTCAGGCTCTTGCAATGCTCGGGCTGCAAGGCCCATAAACAGTCAGCCCACGCCGTGGTCGGGCAGCGCCCGAAAGCGTTAGTGATCAGAAGCCCGATAGTCGCTGCGTTGTTTGCAGTGATGAGCGTTTAGCGAAGGCTGGAGAGCGCGACCGGCAAGGATGCCGAGAACGCAAAACTAGGTGCTAAAATGAGTGCGGTAAATATAAATATTCTATTAACACCATTGAATTTTGGAATAGCTTCTTTCGTTCTTAAGCTTGGTTATAATATGGTTCTTACACAGAAAGTAGGTTGTTAGGTTTATCGGAGGAATATCATGGACTGGGGCATTATTGCAGGAACTATTTTGGCTTTGGCTACAACACTTGATGCTAAAAAAGAAAAAGACCATGAGCGCGTCAATGATGCACTTGAAGCGTTGAGTGAAGCGTATTATTCAACCCTTTCATATTATGAGACTATTGATGCGACATCAGCAAATAGGCGATCAAGACAAATAGAATTAGCACAAAAATGGGATAGAGTATCTATGCTTACTCGAAGATATGATGAAGGTCTTTCGAGCAGGTTTTCATTAAAAAGTCGTTTTTGGAAAGATGGAGAAGCATGGACAAACCAAAAAATATCATCCGCAAAGATCGAGCTTGCTAAAATTCAAAAGGATGGCCAGTTTTTGCTTATCCCTAAACAAAAAAAGGTCAATAAGAAACGCAGCTAACGACACGAATATACGTTGTACGTTTCCTTGGAGACCACTAACCTTTATTAAACATAAATATGGAAATTGGCTTAGCAGTTAAACAAATGCTCAAGATTGTAGAGAGTCTTCAGAAAAAATACCCCAAGAAGAAATTTACTCTTGATGGTCGACTTGTCGGTGATATTGGTGAGATTTTGGTTGAGAATGACTATGACCTTGAATTATACGAGGGCTTAGAAAAACATCACGATGGTCTGACCTCAGATAAACGTAAGGTTCAGATTAAAACCACTATGAAAAACTCGCTCACCTTTCCAGTGGATCACACACCAGAATATTATATTGGGATTAAGGTGCATGAGGACGGCACCTACACGGAAGTTTTCAACGGGCCAGGTGAGGTTGCTCGAAAGTCTGTAGAAAACAGAGCGCCAACTAAAACGAACCTCCATTCAGTATCACTATCTGCGTTAACTAAGTTGAACGCTACAGTCAAAGACAGTGACCGAATAAAGAAAATACCGGAGCCTGTATGACTAAACTCATTAAATTCTTTGATTATGAGCGAATCTATAAAGTTATAAATTCAATTATAAACAACGAGGGCGCTGACCCAAGCGTATGCTGTGTCTTTTTTAGCGCATTTGGTGCCCGCATATTGTCCGACCACTTTGGGATGAACGTTCAAGTTAAATCGGGGATAGCGGCATATCATCTTGGTAATGACGAGAATATTTTGTTATTTGGTCAACCAGATGAAAAGGGCGATTTAAGCGCAGAGCATGCCTTTCATTGCTGGGTGGAAGTGGACGGATGGGCAGTTGATTTTATGTCACCTTCGTTCTCATTGTATGAACGTCACGGCGCAAAGTACCCGCCAAAGATGTTTCAAAAACCACTAGACCAAATGTCGGAATCGCCTCTGAGCCTTATGAATGCCGGTGAATTCTATTTGCAATCCACACCTGAATATACTCAGCAACATATGAGGATACTTGGTTCTAGCCAGGCCTACGATGATCTCGCAAGCTTATGTAGTACGTGGTTTGAAAAGCATCCTAAGAGAATGCAAAAGGATATGACGATAGCCAATGCTGCAGGAGAGCAGACAACAACGAGACTTACGGGTAAACCAATATTGTCTGCGTGGTAATGTGCGTTTTGATAAATCGGTTCTACTTTTAACAAGTTGAACTAAAGATGCACCTCTGAAATAAATTGTGATCAATGTAGATATAACTGCAAAGCAGCGTGAGGCTATTAACTAATCATAGCGGCTAAAGCTGGTAAATAAGGAATTACAACTGGCCCCAAAACCTGCATATGGTCCGAAAGCAAAGACATGAAATTTTTATAGTGATCTTTAAATTTCTCTGTCCCTTGGCTTGCTTGCATTTCCTCTATAGCATTAGCAATGGGTACTGTTATGTTCGGATTTTTTAGTTCGTGCAGAGCTTCTAAAATTTCCTGAAAAACTTCTGAGTTCGTTTCATTGACCACAGCAGTTTGTTCAAACTGATGACTTCCAGTTGCCATGTTTTGCACAGCTCCAAAAATGTTCGTATGAAAGACTTGATGAACTTTTTCGTCTGGCACAGGTTTAGAGTTTATCTCTCCATCACCTGCAGCGGGGTCGAGAGATTCAATCTCTAAGACAAAATTTAGTATCCTATTTTTAACTTCATCCAAAGCTGCGACAAGTTGGTTCCTTGGGATCATTTTCCATGCTTGAATGCAACTCATATTGTTAAATATTTTGTCGCCAAATAGCATTAAGAATTCGGGAGGTAATGGCTCTTGAGGGTTATTGGTTCCACTTGCTAGGTTCTCAATTTCGGCAATTGGTTCCTTTAAGTATGAGTTTGATAAGAATTTATGATGTTCTTCAGGAATATTGATTAAAGGTATTTCTGCATAATCCATGCCTGACTCGAAAGCCCCTACAAAGTGTCCTTTACATTGAGATCTTACGATTCTATAAACGGGTAGCTCCTCGACGCTTCCATAGCCGCTCAACTCTAAATCAACCCAACGTCTGAATTCTTCATTACCAAGACGGGCCGCCAAAACTTTACATTTTCTGAGAAGGTTTGATAGGTTGCCAGAAGAGTTCATCGCTTCGTCTTGAATTTCCCTTAAAAGTGTCACAATAGTTTGTCCCTAAAATATTTATTTATTTGTTAATTATATACCTAATTCACATTCGATTTTGTCAATGTGAAAAGGCGATGAACGCTCATTTCAATCATCGAAACCTAGTCTCTAGCTATTATACAAAACTCACATTGATTTATAACCTTATGGATTGATTGTCCGTTCTTATAAGGAATACTCGCATCAATGCAAGGAGGCCAATAGCTTCGTTCATCGTACTTTGCACTGCCATCACAATTGATTAGAAAAAAGGATCATCAATATGCTCTGAGTGTTTGAACAGGATTTTCTCAGGAGAATCGTCATGTGTTTTTTCACTTATTGCTTTCAGATAAGCCGTCTCAAAATGCTTGTACTCATTGTCTTGTGTACTAAACCTTGGGTCGTATTGTCGTTTTTCGCGATGATAGATTTCGCTCAGCAAATCAAGCAGCAGAAAGGTTCGCATTACGTTTTCGTGAGAATAGAATTTTGTATTGTCCAGCATATGTGATGCCAGATGGCGATTAAAGCCGTCGTAAGCACCGCTAGCATTACCGCTATACAGATAAAAATGATTTCGTAAAATACTGTCAGCGGCCTTAACGTAGGTTTCGAAATACACAGGTCCAAATGGTGCTGGGTTACGGTAAATTGATCTACGGACAAAATTTTTAGTTTTATCAAAATCAGGTTTTTTTTGAACCGCGCCTGGAAAGCCTTGCCACCTAATAAGAATGCCCTCTATAACGGGCACTAGACAAAGCAAGGCTGAGGCAACATTTCCCCGATAGTACGAAATCGTCGCCGAGTTGATAAAATAAGAAAACTCTCTAAATAGCGGAATTTTTTCGAATCTGCCAGCTAATTGAAGTGCTCTCATTCGCGGGTCCATAACCGCACGAAAGACGATACGAGACGCTGCTTGGATGTCTGGGGTTGGAGTATCTATGAGACGAATCAGTTCTTTTTCTTCAGCAACATTACCGTAGACTGAAACATTCAGAGCATGAGGCGCAAGTGCATCGTTAATCTTATCAATTTGCGCGCTAGCTCCAACGTGATTAATATCTTGCGTTTTACTATGGTCAAAAATTGCATCCGCAACGGTATGCCAATGGTTAGGATCGGTGATTGATAGAGTGTTTTTAATAGAATCAACACTCTCTCCATTATCGATACGTTCATAGAGTTCACTGACCTCAATATTTGTTGGATGATCTATCCAAGAGACGCCATCTCTTTCAACTATTCTCATAACCTACCCTAAGTAATTTTCTGACTAAGTTTTACGCAAACACAATGAGGATAATTTATTGTCGTTGCGCGCGCATCAAGGTGACCTAGGCCATCCTCAATAAACTATGGCATACTTAATGTGTGTGTATGGAAAATTTTCGTTTGAGAAATAGTCCACATTAAGAACAGACTTTAATTGGGAGAAGTATTTGGGGTCGTGCAGATTGAACTATATCTGCAACATGCCAGATGGATTGGGATGACAGAGAGAATATACATTGCTAGCGATGTAAATGAGCTAGAAGCAATTTTCGACGCTGAATCAAATAATTTAGAGAGATTAATCGCTCTGCAATATGAGCTTGGCTTTAGAAAAACCAAGCGCGCTAAAGTGCTATTAGACACGGTTCATGCCGCTATATCTGGCTTAGCAAACAAGCCGGATACAGTTAATGTCAGATCACCCGAAGACGTTAAAACTCAACCGATTGAAGCAACAAAAGACATGCCTGAGGCCTCTATTGTACGTCCGGTATTCGCCATTGAAAATATTGATTGGGCTGATGAAATCAGTAAGGAGTCCAGACTAAGCATCGATCGAAATGCGGTTGATTC
>CAYZLR010000136.1:0-6719 GCA_964479275.1 uncultured Caulobacterales bacterium | reverse complement strand
CCGCTCTGCGTGCGGCGGATCGCGGTGAATATGAGTTATTATTTGAATTTGTGGGGCTGTAGAGAAAAGGCTGATTAAATGATTCATTTTTTTAGTATTTTTAGAGAGTGGTTTCCTGAAAAACATATAAAATAATGAATATTTCCCGATTAACTCTACAACTCCATCTCATAAAGCCGTTTGATCTCCTCATTTTCGATACCGAGGTAATTCATGGTTTGGGCTTCAGACTTGTGCCCAAAGGCGCGCATGAGAAGCGGAAGCGGTGTGTTGTTCATAATGCGTTGATGGTAACCCCAGGTTTTTCTGAGTGAATGAGATGCATAATTTCCAGTAAGCGTTGTCGGTTCACACCAATCTTTAACCATGCGCGACAGACTGGAAACCTGAATAGGCTGCATACGTCCCGTTTCTTTATTGCGTTTTCTGGATGGAAACAGCGGGTTTTTGCGGGTTAGGTCTGGATGATGCTGCAACCAGTTTTGAATACTGCTTATGCAGGTCGGGTTGAGATAAACAGTTCGATATTTTTTCGTCTTCGATTGTTTCAGTGGCAGGCTATCACCTGCCTTTGCATTGATAACCTGACCAACACTCAGGCTTAAAAGCTCATTTGCACGAAAGGCTGTGTTGATGCCAAGAATGAAAATACACAGATCTCTTGGCCTATCCTGTAATTGATCTTTGATGTGTTGAATGGCCTTTTGGTCACGAATGGGCTCAACGCGTGTCGATGAACCTTCTTTGGGATGATTGGGGTTTTTGCTTTTTTTGTTCCTCGCCAATCCTAACTTCAATCCTAATCTTGGTTTATGTCAACTAAGCCTTATGCTGTCTGGGTTACAGCGGAAGGGTAGTTCTTTTTTCGTGAAACAGCATCTCTCTCAAACAGTAGCAACAATACTGTATACAGAGCGAATGCTAAGATTAGGATTAAAGTTGGGATTGTTCAAGCAGTTTTCGTGAGCAGTCCCTATGAGACGACCCTCTCTTTTTAATCCTTTATTCGTGGCGTTATTGCTGTATTTGATGGTTGGTGTCGTACCAATCGCCAATGCTGAGGAATTAGCTAATCCCTATAAGCTGGATTTGAGAAAAGCCACAGATAAAGAATTACGGCAGGTTATAGCCTATGCCTCGCGGGATCGGGTGACAGTTGTTGCTTTTGGCGGAACGGATGCCCCTTGGCGTATTGTACAAGATGTAGGACAGAGGTTGGCTAAAAAGGGTATTCCTGTAAATATCGCATGGGCAAATGATGAAGATGATAACATTCAAACAGCAGAAGTACTTATTTTTGCAAAAGGGAAAGCAAGAAAGCTGACTCAAATGTCAACAACTGTGGGTTATATTCACTATGAGACACTAGTGAAAAAAGGGGCTATTCAATTAGTGTTTGATGATGCGACGCTTACGCACAAAAAATTCTATTGATTTAATCCGAATTTCTGAAAGTCGATCTCGGCTTGCTGAGTAATTTCTGACTGTGCAGCGGTAAACTCTGAAGATAAGTCAGCGTTGCCCGACACTGAGATATTTGTATCGTTGGATCGCACTAAAATTGCCTCATCCAAAACAGCCTCTGCCAATTTAGGATCGCGTTCATGTAAGTCTTTTAGGGCTTGTTCCTGCTCTTCTACTGTACCTTGTTGTAAGAGAAGAATTTGATCATAAACTGCAGACTTATCATTACCTTCAAGATTAAAGCGTGCTGCAAATGCATCATAGTCACGTAAAATGTTGGTTGCAGCTTTACGCACATCAGTTTCGGAGACTTCATAACCATAGAGTTTATGCATGAATTTCTCACGCTGCTCTTCTAGTAGCCGAGACCCATGCTCAACAGTGCTGGCAAAATTCTGAAATTTCTCATCCGCCTCTTTTTGATCAACGTCGTTAATCATGTCTTGATGACGTTTTAGTGCCTCTTGCTTGAAATCTTTTCTACTATTTGGGTCAAACAGCGTATCAGAGTATATCTGCTGTTCCTTCTCATGAGCTGTAAGTTTTACAGCTTGATCTTCCGTATCATTATTATGATTGCCATAATCGCTCATGGTGCGCACCATGCCCTTTAATATTATTCTGTTTAGGGAACAATATTAAAGGAAAAGTTTATAAACTCTGTTAATAATACCTAGCATTTATCTTAAATTTTATGGATCACTGCGCTCATATATGATACTTCCAAATCAATAAGTGATTTCTTGAGTACTGGCGGCTGAGCTAAGTTTATGCGCTTATGCCCGTTTCAGATAATCTCATGAAAAACGGTCGTCTTTGAACCGGTCAATAAAGCGGCCATTTATAAAGCCAAAATATTATAGTTTTTATCATAAATTTATGATATTGTTGGGTTTTGATAAATCATAAAGCGGACATATAAGTGGCCAAAAAAGCGGTAAAAGCACCGGAAGATCGCGGCGAACATCCAAGAATGATGGAACCTTTGCTTGTGTCTGAAAGCAGCCGTCATCGTGGACAGCTTGCCGATTTGGCCATCGATTTAACACAAAAATCAACCGCGTTAAAAAGCAGTCTGCCCCCAAGCATCGTCAAAAGCCTTGCAGAACTCGTACGCGCCATGAACTGCTATTACAGCAATTTGATTGAAGGCCACGATACTCATCCAATTGATATTGAACGGGCAATGAATGAAGATTTTAGCAGTGATCCTGAACAGCGCGATCTTCAACTGGAAGCTAAAGCCCATATCACAGTTCAAAAATGGATTGATGAGGGTGGATTAACAAACACACCAACTGCTGCAGTCTCCATATTGGAAATCCATGAGCGCTTTTGTGCGTTATTACCAGAAGATTTACTGTGGGTAGAAAACCCCGAAACCGGAGAACGCTTAAAGCTAGATTCTGGAAAGCTGCGCCAGCGTGATGTTAAGGTTGGGCTGCATTTGGGTGTTAGCCCCGGCGCGCTGCCAAAATTTATGGAGCGCTTTGAAAATGGCTATGCCGCTCTTGGTCGCGTTGATCGAATAATTTCTGCTGCCACAGCACATCATCGATTGCTCTGGATACACCCCTTTCTCGATGGGAATGGCCGCGTTGCCCGGTTAATGTCTTATGCTATTTTACGCGGTGAGCTTGATACAGGTGGTATCTGGTCAATTGCGCGAGGACTAGCGCGTAATGAAAGCAATTATAAAAAACACCTTGCAGCCTGTGATATGCAACGCCGTAACGATCTGGATGGGCGGGGCAATTTAAGCGAAGAGGCTCTTGCCGGGTTCGCTCAATTCTTTCTTGAAACCTGTATTGATCAAGTCGAGTTCATGAGCACGCTTATGCAACCCAGTCGATTACGAGAACGGATATTGATCTGGACAGAAGAAGAAATCCGCAGTGGTGCATTGATGCCAAAATCAGGCTTGGTCCTTGAGGCGATATTGTTCCGTGGTGAGCTTGCCCGTAGTGATGTCCCCACCATACTTGGTGCTAGTGATAGAACGGCGAGACGTGTTACCAATGCCCTTCTTACAAAAGGGATCTTGGTATCTGAAACCTCAAAAGCGCCGTTAAAACTCGCCTTCCCAGCAAGCCTTGCCTATCGCTGGATGCCAGGACTGTTTCCGGAAAAAGAAGCCTAAAAATACAAATAACATTCGGTGACATTTCCACGGATTGCGTAATCGCTCGACGCTGCTTATGTCTTCCCTCTCTAACCAAGAGGGGTGATTTTTATGAGCGATCAAGCAACAAGCTTTACTAGAGGGACTGACCTGTCTGAGACAGATGCCGTTAAAGAGGCCAAAACCAAAGAGCAGTTTAATGGCCATGCACGGGGGGTCGGGCGCGGTCCTAATCCCATTTATGATGCGGGATATAAGCTTGGCGGTGAACCCACCAATCAGAATGACCCAAAGGCACAAAAGCCTAGTGGTCCACGTAAACCTTACCCCATAAAGAGCGCTGCCACTCAAAAACAACCAAAAGCCTCACAGGAATTAACGCCTAAAGGCATGAGAACAACTGTAAAAACCCAGAGCTTTGAGGCATTCAAGGATCAGGAAGCCAAAAAGAACGATAAACTCTCCGGCCTATTTCAAAAAATTGATCAGCAAAAAGCACATGGGAATGCTGACAAACCAAAATCAACATTAAAGTCTGTTGCGAATAGATCATTTACGCGCTGAAGTTTTATTGCACTTTAGGGCTGGTCATCAACCCCGAATCGTTTGATCAAAGTTTTAAGAACGGGATTGATCTGTACGGGATGACAGGTCACAAAATTTTATCGGGGCGAGATTTCAAGTGGGGATCACTGAAAAGCCATCATTATTTGCACCTGTGCAAACGGGACATTCGTCGTTAAGCGCACGACCCATTGCTGCGCCTGTTCAGGCCGGACCTGCGCAAGCCGCGCAACCTGCAACGCTGCAAGCAATGCCTCACCCGTCCCTCCAACCAATGGCAATGCCACATGCGCATCCCCCAAAACCCACATTGTTTCGGCGATTACAGGCTTTAACAGGGTTTGGGAACTTTTTAATCTTTGCCTATATCTTCTTAGGTGAGGTGTTTTTGCCCGATCATTTGCGCGCAACCACATTTTTGGGTAGTCGCCTTGGCGGCATTCAAGGTCAGCAAGCGGAATACTCAGCTCCCCAACAGGCAAAAGCTGCTGCCATGATTGATACGGCAAAAGCCGAGGTCGAAGTGATCAAGCAATGCAAGATATTGCGCCGTCAAACCTCACTTGGTGTTTACAATCAATGCTTAAATGGTCCGAATGGATCACACCCAATGTGCCAACTTCAACAAGAGATGTATCTCGACACCTATCAATGCAATGCGGCTGGTGAGGTGTTGAGTATCAGTCGAAACGGACTTCAAGATTTTTAAAAACCCATGATTAATCAAAAACTTTAAGGGGACAATAACAAATGCAGATCAAACAATTTGCCATGCTCACAATGAGCGTAGGGCTTTTGTCATGCGAGAGTGTTGAGACAACAAATGGTGGGCGTTCTTCTGCCACTGCGAGCGACACGCTTGTCGTTCCAGCGACACGTTCAGAATATGGCTATATGACCCCAAGCGGTTTGGTCATTCATGAAAATGATGAGAACACGACTGATTATGAAAGCTTTGTTGGCGCTGAATGTATCAAACATTTAAAGGCCAAGGATGGCTTTATTCGCCGTGTCAAAGATCAACAGCCCTGTCAGGCGAATATTCGGTATCACCCCAATATGATCCGGATTTGCCAGCAAAAAGCCATCAAAATAAGAGAGCGCCAGCAAAAGGACCAAGAATGCCAGCAACGGGTTCAAGCCTATAACAATCAGGGCTTATGGTTGCGCACTGCAAGTGCAGGTATGACGGCCGATTTCGCAAGCAGTATGCTAGTGGTTTCAAGCGCTTCATTTAATAAAAGCACCAAGAAACTCATCATGACGTTTCAGGCCAATCCACAAGCACAAAATATCAGTTGTTTTGTTCTGACTGACGCGTTTAACAAGCCTGTTCCTGTGCGGGATAAATCGTATAAAGAACGCTTCATGTTCACAGCCCCTTTCTTGACGGAAAAGTCACGGGTAAGCGCGGCCTCGCAAGCACAACGCTCTGTGGAATCAAGCCATGCCTCACTCACAAGCCAATTGGAAAATGCCAAGACCAAACTGCTTCGTTCCGGTGTGTTTAAAGACGGGCAATGCGTGAAACCAGCTCAAGAACCGATCCCACCAAAACCTCAAGGCTATGACCGTAATCAGATCTATATTCAAGCCAATGGCGGGTGTACCGATATGTTGATCCGTCGCTTTGGGCAGAATGATACATTAAATGCCTTTACAAGGTTGAGCTGGGATCAACAGCTTCTCGATTGGAAACGCTGGTCAAACAATCGAAATGCACAAGATGCGTGTGGTAAGAATTTAATGTCACAAGCGGAAACTTCCATCACCAAAATCGGCTGTTCGCTGTTTTTTAAAAATGAGTTGTTACCAGCTTGCATTCAAGAAAGCTATAATACATGCATGAGTATTGCAAAGAGGCGCTGTGCTGGGCCTATCCAATCATGGGAGCGACAAGTAAGGCGTATCAAGAATGCCCCTGATGAGAAACAGCAAGCATGTTATGAAGCAGCGCGTGAGTTGGTCGCCCTTTCCGAAAAGCTGGATGTCACAAACAGACAAGTGACGCAGGCGCGCCGGATCTCATATCAGGCACAAAGCAATCAAACGGCGGCGCGGCGTATTAGCCTTAACGATGCACAATGCACAAATAGCATTTATTGATCTCATAGGATTGTTAACTACGCATGTTTGCACCGCTTCCCCGTCACGATCCTGATTATGAGATTGCCTTTGAGCCGCCATTGGCAACTTCCGGTTGGCTGGATGCGGGAACGGTGCGTGCAGCTTTGGGTGTTGATATTGCAATCCCCTCAACGGATATCTTGCTCGGGCAGCTATCCTCCCCCACAGATCAATCATCGCAATGTATCGGTTATGGCGATGACAGGCATCTGGTCACGATTGCGGGGTCTCGTTCTGGTAAGGGTACGAGCCTGATTATTCCCAATCTCTTGCATTATGCAGGATCAGTTGTGGTAATTGATCCTAAGGGTGAAAACGCCAATCTCACCGCCAAATACCGCGCGGAAACTTTGGGCCAACATGTGATTGTTCTTGATCCCTTTCATGTGGCGGATGTGGATGATCTTTATCAGGGTACATTCAACCCTCTCACCACTTTAAA
>CAYZLR010000135.1:0-7008 GCA_964479275.1 uncultured Caulobacterales bacterium | reverse complement strand
ATGCCCTGCTATTCAAACCATGAAAACTGAAGTTTTTCAGCTGCCTGTTAAAGTATACCGCATCTGGTGAAAAAAGTGAGGAGGCGCCATCGGGTTTTGGTGGGCTTTCACGACGCTTTAACATGGAAAAACCGATTATTGCTGCTGTGAACGGGGTTGCTATGGGGGGAGATATGGAGATCGTACTTGCCTGTGATATTGTTTTAGCCAGTACAAAAGCAAAGTTTGCACTGCCAGAGGTGAAGGTTGGTTTTTTTGCCGCAGCCGGGGGCGTGCAAAGACTGGTTCGACAAATTGGTGAGAAAGCCGCGACAGAGATGATGTTGACCGGGCGACATGTTGATGCTGAAGAGGCCTATCACCTTGGTATCATCAATGAGGTAGTATTACCCGAAGCTCTGATGAACCTAGCACGGGCAAAAGCTGAAACTCTAATTGCCAATTCTCCTTCTTCGATCCAAGCTACTAAGCGGGTATTAAATGAGGTGGCTTTACTTGAAAATTTTGATGATGCTATCGATTTGAGTCGCCCTGTATTAAAGGATTTAATGAAAACTGAGGATTTCTCCGAGGGGGTCAAAGCGTTTATTGAAAAGCGAAAACCGAATTGGAAAAACAAATAATCAATCGGTTTTATCGTAAAGGGAATCTGAATTCTTGCGGAGATGTTTGCTCTTGCGGTTAAGCCGGCGTGTTACTTTTTAGCAAGACAAACCTTGCATAAATCCCTAGGAAACATGCGAGTGCGGATGTGCAATAAAATGGCGTCTGCGGGGAAATTTTGTAAAGGCTAAAAGCGAGGATGGGAGCAAAAATAAAACCGACAGCTGAAGTTGAGTTGGCCAGACCGGCGGCGGCGCCTTGCTCGTCTGGAGGAACGCTCAATGAGATCGTTGCGTTAAAGGACGGGAAGAATAATCCAGTTCCAATACCAGTGATCAGCATGCCAAATGTAATGGCCCCAAAGTCACCGCTAAAGGCAATAATCAGGTGCCCAAACATAATTGTTGGGGGGGCAATGCATAGTAAAAATGTTGGGGAGAAGTTAAACCGTTGTATGATGACCAATTGTGAAAAAAGTGCGGCCATGGAACTAACCATGAAGACGACACCTAACAATTGTGACGCAGAAACTTCGTCCAAAGCCAATATATCGATCAGATAGAAACCGATTAATTGAACTGGTATCACCATTAAAATACTCCCACAAACGCCATAAAAAAGTGCCGCGCGCAGGCGTGTGTCCGTCACTTTCAGTTTTGGTTGATCGGCGCGTGCGATGGGGTTTGAGCGTTCGGGAAGATAGAAAAAAATCGTGATAAAAGAAATTACGGCAACACCGCTAACTACAAAAAGAGGAACCAGTGCCCCAAATTGAACTGTAGCGCTACCAATGCCGGGACCTACAGTTGAACCAAAACCAAACGCTGCGGCGATACCGGCAAGAGAAGAAGTGCGCTCTTCTGGTGAGGTTCTATCTGCAACATAGGCTTGTGATGCAGCAGGGCCTGCGGATGCGAATAAACCGTGAAAACTACGAAAAAGTACAAGCAAAAGAAAACCAGCAAAGACACTCAAAGTACCATTGAGGCTTAAACTTAAAACGACGCCAATACCGGCTATGGAGAGGGCAAACATACCCACGCCAAACAGAATTACGGGTTTGCGGCCCACCCTGTCACTGCGACGTCCCCAAACAGGGCTCATGATCACCCACATCAAGGCTGAGATGGTGAAGACGAGTCCCACTTGAATATCTGCAAGGCCTAACCGGCGAGCAAGCGGGGGAAGAATGGTGAAAAGAATGGTTTGCCCGAGACCAAGACACATGGAGCTGAGCATGAGAACCGCAAAAGCGCGGCGTCTGGCTTTTATACTGGTTTCGGGATGACGAGGCAGGGCGCCACTATCTATACTGGGGGATACAACGGGTGGAACAATAACCGTTGCGCTCAGGAGAGGGTCTTCTTCAATAATCTCATGATCAAGAGATGATGGCGTCTGTTTTTGATGATGATCTTCAGCCATGTCTTTCAGCCCCCTTGATGATAGATATCTATAGTAAAGTAATTTCGCTTCAAGTGAAAACCTGTAACTTAAAGGCCGCATAAAACTCAGGAATTTTTAAAGTTATAGCATGAACTGTGACACCTCCAATAACGCGATATCTGTCCAGGGAAAGTTTGAGTGAGAGGATATAATCAGAGTCATCGAATTTATCGAAAAAATTTAGAGGGTCAGATGGTTTGGAAGCCATTCACCCGTGCTCAGCATGATAGAAATTCGCTGCGATATGCAAGTGATTTGACGGATGATAAATGGGTTTTGCTGGCGTCATGGATCTCGCCCCAAAGTAAAGAGATGGGACAGCCTTCAAATAGATTTTCGAGGCACGATGTTGGGGGGGATTTGTTATAATCGGAATGTGCCTGGTATCTGTCCTCAAAAGTGTCTCCGCCCGAAAGCGCCGGTCACGGCTATCTTTCACGATTTATCCACGAAGGTTTGTGGGTTCAGGTCATGGGCAAATGAAATGTGCAGATACTTGGGAAGGAAAACCGCTATGCGCAACCCACACATGCTGTGATTGCTAGCCAGTCGCATAAAACCCGACCGAATGCGATTAAAGTCATTAAGCTTGAGGGTGGCGAATAAGCTAAAAGACGTAATATTATGTTGTCGCCTTTGGTAATATTTCAGTATAAAGATTCTACCTTGTTTTTAGCGGCTTATGTTTCAGCGCTTTTTTTAGAGATGCGGAGATTTAAACAAGCTAGAGTTAAACTGCTAAAATTCATCATGTTGGGCGTTGGTGATGCTCTTCAAGCGATGTAACTTGGGATGAAAGGGGCTGATCCCTTACTCATCCCGTGTTCGGAGCGTCCATGCGATCGGGAACATGATTTAAAACATCCTCTAAGGAAGGGGCTTTGATTGTGCATTGGTCGATTTTAGTTTGATTTCTTTCTAACTTTGAAAGCGTCGAAATCACGTCATCTTGTGCATGTAAGGGCTTTGACCAGATGTGCTGGTTTTGGGGGTCCGCAGTGAAGCCATGTTCGACCATACTTTGATGGTTTTGCGTGTGTACAGTAAAGATTAGTTCAGGTGCGCAATGTTTTTCGATTAAGTCTCGGGGGGGCGCTTGATCCCAAATCTTTCCATTGACTAAAACAATAATGTTGTCAGCTAAAGCTTTGACTTGTGGCATATCATGGCTGATGAGTAAAATAGCGTAACCATTTTCTTTTAGCTTACGGATTAAATTATTAATTTGCAAAACGCCTGTGGGATCGAGATTGGCGATTGGCTCATCGAGAATGAGTAGCGGCGGGCGATGGAGAATTGCGGCGCCTATATTTACGCGCTGGCGCATTCCGCCCGACATTTGTATGGCAAGGCAATTTTGATCTTCACTCATCCCTATCAGGGTTAGAATTTCATGGGTGCGTTTTTGCGCCTCAAGGTGACTAAGGCCTAATTGCCGCGCAAAACAAAGTAAGTTTTCCTTTGCGGAAAGGTGATCATAAAGTGCGGTTTTTTGTGGAGCGACGCCCAAGCTATTGCGAGCTGAGGATTGCTCAGTATTTTGACCATTTATATATATTTCACCTGCCTGTAGAGGCATACGTCCGCAAATAGCTTTGACCATTGAAGATTTACCGGCACCATTAGGACCAATGATTGCTGTTAGGCTCGCCTTGGGAAGTGTGAATGAGATATTTTGTAATGCCAGTTTGCGCTGATAGGCTAGCGATACATTATCAAGGGTTAGGGCGCTGGTGAGTTTTGCATTATCATTGCAGCTAGCCATTTGATCACTCACTGGCACGTTTCTTTATTGAGTTAGCGAAGTGAAGCTGGCCCCAACCTCGCGGGCGAGGTCGGCAAGGGGAGAGGTGGGAGTAGAAATAGGGGATGAGGTTGTTGCTGAGCCCTCCGGTGTGGGAGAAGAGGGGGAGGCGTTCATCGCACTGGCCATGTCCGCCTTTTCGATTGCTCGCTGAAGTTGTCGCTCCGCTAATATGCGCGCTCCATCTGTCCCCAAAAGACTGACCACTGTTGATTTGTCAATGTCTTGCGCCGTATCTTTTCCTGATTGCGAACTCGACGCGGCAACATCGACGACATCATCATAAGCTTGATAGGCCAGTCCAAGATGGCAGCCATAGTCGCAAAGCGCTTGAGATTGGTCCTCTGTACAATTTGCAATGGCACCACCGATGGCGGCAGCAGCGGCAAAAAGAGCCCCTGTTTTTTCAAGGTGGCGTTTTTCCATTTCTTTTAAAGTTGCCGTTTTTTTGAGTTCATCTCGCGCTTCGGCTTTGTATGCTCCGCCCTGGCAGGCGATATCTTGATCTTGCCCTCCGGCCAGGCCATCAATGCCGATGGCGTTGGTGAGATAATGCAGCGCTTTTAACCTTGAATCGGGTTTGACATCTGTAAGGTTTGTAATGACTTTGTAGGACTCATTGAGAAGGGCGACGGCAGCAAGTGTTGCCGCAGCTTCTCCAAATACCACATGAGTTGTTGGTGCTCCGCGTCGAAGGCGGGCATTATCCATTGATGGTAGATCATCCATTATGAGAGAAGCTGCATGCACCATTTCGACGGCGCAAGCAGCATCAAGCAATGATGAGCCCGGTAACATTTTTTCATAATATCCACATTGTCTCGCGGAGAGGATTGTTATAACGGGGCGAAATCGTTTCCCTGGCGACAATAAACCATGACGAATAGCACAGCCTAAACGGCTGGTTGCTGCGCTCTTTTGAAAGA
The DNA here is from genome assembly GCA_964479275.1 of uncultured Caulobacterales bacterium. Classification (GTDB taxonomy): domain Bacteria; phylum Pseudomonadota; class Alphaproteobacteria; order Caulobacterales; family Parvularculaceae; genus CALLPQ01. The sequence goes on along the minus strand of CAYZLR010000135.1, from coordinate 2,229 downwards.
AGTAATCCAGTCGGTCGTCAATGAGAGACTTAATAAAGGGAAGCTCTGCTTGTAAATCCTGCTCTCCATGTCGATGAATATTGACTTTTGTTCTTGTGGTGGCGAGCGATTTCTCATCCAGTTTTTTGGGATGGGGGTTGCCAGGAATAGATTTTTCTTTTGACATACATGTCCGTGTTTTGATGAGCTCAGCTTAATATGTGTGCTCGTAATTCTGAATTCATAAGATGCCACATGATTTCCGAACGTGAGCCGGTATCATTGAAACTATCAGTGCATATTTCAGGTGAAACTGCAAATGTTTGCGGTAAAGAATCATATTTCATTAGGAAACTATATGCTGCCTTCATGTTTTAGGTAGATTGAACGGCTCTTTGATGCGCTAAATTTTGGAGATGAAAACGCGTGATTCGCAAGGGCTTTGATGCGTGTGCTAGTTTCAACGCTGTTACGCTTCTTTACCAATTGTTAATGTTTGGCTGACTTTTTGAAAGAGATAACATAACATGTGACTGTTGAGTAAATTATAGACTAGTTTCGCTGTGATCATGCTTAATTTGATCGGATTTTGTTTATTTAATGCGAATTCTGTCTAACTGTTGCTGCCGTTATCTATTGTTAAAATAGTATGCGTATCAAGGGCTGTGTAACGCAACAGATCAGAAAAACGAGCTATCTCAGTCCCCGAGATGGCTCGTTTTTGTTATGTCATAATCCTTGAAGTGCTGACATACTGGTCTCGACCGTTTCTATATGGTTAAATCGCTGATTTTGCTTGCATCCCCAGTTTTTCAGGGCTAGAGAGTGGCGCTCGTGTGGAAGGCTTGATTGAAGTCCATTTTTCTTGCTCCACCACACACCCTTCACGGGGTTGGTCAGGTTAATTCCTGATCTGCCTTTCTTAACATAATCTATCGGTCAAAACCGGAAGGAACACATCATGGCAAAAAAGATATCGGGTTACCTGAAATTGCAGGTCCCGGCTGGATCGGCAACGCCGTCTCCGCCTATTGGACCAGCACTTGGTCAGCGCGGCCTAAACATTATGGAATTTTGTAAGGCGTTTAATGCGGCTTCCCAAGAAATGGAAAAAGGGATGCCAATCCCAACCATTATTACCATTTATACGGATAAATCTTTCTCGTTTAAAACGAAAACTCCTCCTGCATCTTATTTTCTGAAAAAAGCGGCGAAATTGTCAAAAGGCGGCACGGAGCCTGGGCGTTCCGTTGCTGGCACGGTGACAACTGCACAATGCCGTGAAATAGCGGAAGCAAAAATGAAAGATCTTAACGCGAATGATCTCGACGCTGCGACAAAGATCATTATGGGATCAGCACGGGCTATGGGCCTTGAGGTGACAGGATAATATCATGGCTAAAGTTGGAAAAAGAACACGTACAGCACGTGAAAATGTTGATGCTACCAAACAGTATGAAGTCGGTGAAGCCATCAAATTGGTTAAGGCCAATGCGACTGCTAAGTTTGATGAAACTATAGAAATTGCAGTGAACTTAGGCGTTGATACTCGCCATGCAGATCAAATGGTCCGCGGCGTTGCTAATCTGCCCCACGGTACGGGACGTACAGTTCGTGTTGCTGTTTTTGCGAAAGATTCAAAGGCAGAAGAAGCGACAAAAGCAGGCGCTGATATTGTTGGTGCAGACGATTTAGTTGAAAGAATTCAAGGAGGCTTTACCGATTTCGATCGTGTGATAGCTACACCTGATATGATGGCTTTAGTTGGTCGCTTGGGGAAAGTTCTGGGGCCGCGTGGTCTTATGCCAAACCCAAAAGTGGGAACAGTAACGCCAGATGTTGCTAAGGCTATTGAAGCCGCTAAAGGCGGCGCGGTGGAATTTCGTGCTGAAAAAGCGGGCATTCTACATGCTGGTATTGGTAAAGCTAGTTTTGGTGAAGATGCGTTAGCTGAAAATGCAAAAGCATTTATCAGCGCGGTGCAAAAATCGAAACCATCAGGTGCAAAAGGAACATTCATCAAGAAAATTGCTGTGAGCTCGTCGATGGGGCCTGGTATTAAAGTTGATGTCGCATCCGCTATTTAATTCGTATAGATACATAGCCAAATAGTTTGATATCTGATTTGCAAAAACTAAAGCATTTTCAGATAAATTGATGACCGGTTTAGCTTTCGTGAATGCGATAAAACAATAACTTAACAGGCAGCTGAAAAACTTCAGTTTTCATGGTTTGAATAGCAGGGCATAG
>CAYZLR010000134.1:0-7017 GCA_964479275.1 uncultured Caulobacterales bacterium | reverse complement strand
ATTTGTTGACGATAATGGATGGTTAACCCGCTCCTTGAATGCTAGAAACCTTACAACAGTATATACGCGCGATGACATGGGGCGTTTGACCAAGTTTGATCCTCCAGGTACCTATTTTGCAGATACGTCTATCGACTTTAATTTTCCGTTTGGTGGCGGTGCGACGCAAACCATTACAAAAGGAAGTGGTAAGACCACGATAAGCTATGATGGGTTTTTTAGGCCTATTCTAGAAAAAACCGAGGCTATTGATACGGGATGGGTATCATATGTAAGAACAGAATATGACGGGCTTGGACGTGTCACCTTTAAATCACAACCATCGGCTAGCTCTCTAGAAACGAATGGGACGGATTTTACTTATGATGGTCTAGGACGCCTCTACGATGAAACTGAAAACTTCGGTCAGAGTGTAAAAACAGAGCACCGTTATGCCAGCAATCACCGCTATGAAGTTACAGACCCTATCGGCACGAAAACATTTTATTCACGTCAGGGATATGATGGGCGTGAAGGGAAGGATTACGTCAAAATAGAAATTGCCGATAATCAAATGAGCCAAACAACCGACATAACCAGAGACATCCACGGTAAGATAACTCATGTAAATCAGTACGGGGCAGGTCATGATTTTACCGGAGCCAATCAAACACAGGAATTTTACTATAATGCTCAACAACGACTTTGCCGCCAGTTGACACCAGAACATGGCGTCACGCGTTATCAATATGATGGTGTCGGCCAAATGACGGGTTATATAAAAGGTCTGGAACATAGCCATAGTAATTGTGGAAATTTATCCAATAGTGCCAATGTTGTGAGGTTGGAATATGATGAGATGGGTCGACTTTTAAAAACTAACTTCATTGATGGGAGTACGCCTGATATTACCCGAACATATGATAATAATGGTAATGTCAAAACGGTAACACGCAATAATGGGACGGCTTGGGCATATAATTATAATAGCCAAGATTTGATTACATCCGAGCGGTTAACGGTCGATAATGAGCTCTTTAAAATTGAGTCTTTCTATAATCCATCCGGACATCTTAGGGCTGTCAGGATGCCGACTAATCGCTTAGTTAGCACTGTTCCAGATGGCTTGGGCCGGGTTCGAAATAAAACGGTGCCGGGAACAAGCCTTATCAATAATGCGCAATATCACCCCTCCGGCGCGCTTAGCTCTATGTACTACCAGAGTAGTAATTACACGGTTACGCAGATGCTCAATGATCGGTTGCTGCCATATCACCTTAAATCTGAGCATAGCGTGAATACAGCCATGGATTTACAGTATGTCTATGATGCTCGGGGTAAGATTACCTCGATCATGGACAATGTGGTAACAAACAATAACCGGACCTACAGCTATGATGCTCTTGGGCGTTTAGACACAGCAACAGGCCCCTTTGGCGCCAGCGGAAACTCTGGCACGGCTAGCTATGAATATGACGCTCTGAATAACCTACGGGTTAAGACCGAGGGGAGCCGTACAGTCAACCTCACCTATGACGCGAATAACCGTTTGGTTACCTCTGTGGATACGGGGGCAACGGGAACGCGTAGCTTATTGTATGATAATCGTGGCAATGTGAGAAAGCTCGGAAGTTTGACGATGACTTACGATAAGTCTGATCAACCCGTTAGCCTTAGCGGCACAGCCAATGGTGTTGGCGCGGCGAGCGGGTCGCATGTTTATGACGGTAACCTCAAGCGGGTTAAGTCTGTCGTCAATGGGCAAACGATTTACAACGTATATGATATTTCCGGCAAACTCATACATGTCAAATCCGGCAATGATGAGACGGATTATATTGACGGGCCTTTGGGGCCCCTTGCCCGTATCAAGAATGATGAAGTCACATGGATACATCCCGACCATCTCGGCAGCGCTCAGGCGGGGACTTTGCGCCATCAAAGCACGCCGGGGGGACAGCCCGGAGCTGTTACCTTCCGCGAGCAATATACGCCCTTTGGCTCTGAAATCGTTGGCAATGCCGCCAATGATAACCAAGCGGGCTTTACGGGCCATATCAAGGACAAAGCCACGGGCCTGAATTATATGCAGGCCCGTTATTATGATCCCGTCATAGGGCGGTTCTTGAGTGTGGATCCCGTAACGTTCTTGGATACGGGAGATGCCAATCAATTTAATAGATATGCGTATGGTAATAACGATCCCGTAAATATGATAGACCCTAATGGTGCTGACGCCCTGTCAATTACGTTCGATGTAGACTTGGTTGGTATACCAATTGGGCAAGGTTTAGCACCAATAGGAGGAGGATTTAGTGCTGGTATTGTTGTAGGTGCGGAACCAAAGTTGCCAACACTCACTTCAATAACTCAAGGAATCCTCTCTAATCCTGGAAATATCACGAATGCATTGATTGATTCAGTTACAGACTCTATCGAGGTAGGAGTGGTGGGTGCGGTTAGGGCTTCCACTGGTTTAGATTTATCCGCAGGAGTTGCTATAGAATATACTGATGGAAGTGCATCTGACTTCAATGGTCCGTCGACTCAACTTGAAGGAGGCTTAGGTCCAGCAGCAGTATCGGTCTCAAAAGTAGGGTCCCCGCTATCTGATGATGGTGGATTTACCACGCCGGAAAGAACGATTGGGGTGGAATTTGGAGCCAGCTCACTTCCTGCAAGTGGAACAATTAGCTTTGAAGCTTCGAAAGCTTTAATTTTGGACGAAAACCGATGAAAAAAATAAATTTAGCAAAGAAAAATAAACTAATTGGGGTTGCTACCTTTGGCTTAGTAATCATTTGCTTCGCATGCATATTTTTATTTAATGCATCTATGATCATTGGAGTCATTGCATTGATGATTCATCTAGCGGTTCACTACCTATAACTAAAATAATGCAGCTATGACGCCATGGAGTACTATATGATTTAAACTAGGTTTGGGCATAGGGTCAGTCCTTGAGTGTGGATCCCGTGACGTTCTTAGACACGGGACACCCATCTCAATTCAATAGATACAGTTACACCTTTAACGACCCAATTAATAATACCGACCCAGATGGACGGATTTGTCTTCCTTGTGGGCTTATTCCAGTAATTGTAGGCGGAGGTGGAGCAGCTGGCGGAACTACTGCTACAGTTGGTGCGGGGGCACTCGCTGTTACTGGAGGAGTGGCAACTTTTGGAGTGCTTGTTGTAACTGACCCCCTTGATGGCGTTTTCACCAGTGAAGGTGCTACTCGCCCTCTCGGAGATTTAGAACCCATTGATGCACCGGGTCACAATGAACCGCGACCAGAGCTTCAAGAACTTACGGATGATGAATTAATGGGCACTGTAACTAAGCCGAAAGATGGGCAGAAGGTAAAAGTTAGAGAAGGAAGTAAAACACCTTTAGACGGTAATGGAAGAGTCAAGGAAATGAAAGACAGAGGCTTTAGCCCAGACACTGAAATTCCCGTTGATGTAATACCAGATGACCCGCCAGATATTTTCCCTGAATTACAAGAATAAGGACAATAATTAATGTCTGATATAAAAGTCACAAACCATATATTGTTAGATATGCTTGGTGTTGTTCTAATAGAAATTAGAGCACACTCTAATCCGAAATATGGGAAAACTATGTCAGATGTATTTCATAATGTTCCAGTTAGAATTATCAGAAATGTTCCTCCATCTGAAATTTATGAGGATATGATGCGAGTTGCCAAAAGGCATTCTGTTGAAGACTATCTAACTAAATTATTGAAGCATTCATATAAGAAGTTGAGGAGCAAAGATAAGGCAGGTGAGGAAGAATAAGGGCCAAAGAACTTGTGGAGCAAGATAAAACGAAGTGAGCCAGTTGGCCCACCTCGACATTAAGGCTCTGTAGCTACCACTTATTTACTGGGCCAAAGTGACAATACTTTTACGTCACCTTGGGCCAGAGATACCCCCCTCTTTTGATCTGTATTTACCTCAATTATTTGCCATCATTTTTCCATCCAAGACTCTTGAGGCCTTATATGCTATAGTTTGCTGGAATGGCGCGAGATGATGAGTTCTTTTTCGGCGGGCAACTGTCACTCAGATAAGAAGGATAGAAATACAATAATTATTTATACTTTAATCTTATAATCCGACCCCTACCATATAGCTCTTGATTTGAGATGATGTGGTCATGAATTGGCCGCCAAATAACATTACATATCTTGGGCAAACATGTGGGCGACCTCCATATAAATCTTTTGGAATAAAACAATCCGACCGTCTTTCGCACGCCTACATAATAGGGAAAACAGGCGCAGGAAAATCAACATTGCTTGAAAATATGATCAGGCAAGATATTCAAAGCGGACGCGGGTGCTGTCTCATTGATCCTCATGGCGATCTTGTTGAGCGTATTGCGGATAACATTCCTGATTACAGAATGTCTGACGTCATCTATCTCAACGTCCCCGAAGTCCACCAAGTCTACGGATATAATCCATTGAAATATATTCGAGAGGATAAACGAAGCTTAGCAGCGTCTGGGGTTTTAGAGGTATTTAAGAAAATGTGGGGTGATAGTTGGGGTGTGCGTATGGAACATATCTTGCGTAATACCATCCTAACTTTATTAGAAGTTCCTGACTCTGATCTCTCCGATATTTTAAGAATACTCACAGATGAGGCTTTTAGAAAACGTATCGTGAAAGACCTCGCCAATTCACAAGTCAAATACTTTTGGGAGAAAGAATTTGCCAAATGGTCATATCCGTTCAGGCAAAATGCTATTGCTCCAATCCAAAATAAAGTGGGGGCTTTTCTTACCGACCCCAACATCAAACGTATTCTTGTTAATCCTGAAATTGAGTTGTCATTCAGGAGGATAATGGACGAGGAGAAAATTTTATTGGTCAATCTTGCAAAAGGTAAAATCGGGGAAGATGCGGCTGGATTGTTAGGAGGGCTACTAACAACTACTTTGGGGTTTGCTGCTTTCTCACGACAAGATGTTCCAGAACATAAGCGGAGACCTTTTTATCTCTACATGGATGAGTTTCAAAATTTTACGACTCTATCCATTGCAAACATGGCATCAGAATTGCGAAAATATAAGGTAGGGTTGGTTTTAGCGCACCAATATTTACATCAGCTAGAATCTGAAATTAGAGATGCCGTCATTGGAAATTGTGGGACGCTCATATCATTCAGGTTAGGAGCGAAGGACGCCGCTTATATAGCCAAAGAGCTTACTCCAAAATATGAATCAATCGATTTGATTAGGCTTCCAAATTATCAGATCGATTTGAGATTAATGATAGATGGTATGCCTAGTCGTCCGTTTTCCGGGCGAACTATTTATCAAACACCTCATCAAGAACTGCATGATGATCACATCCAATAGCCTTGCAAATCTGGATGAAGCTGATTACATCCAAACTTAAATCCCCGTTCTCAAATTTAGAGATATATGGCTGAGACCGATTAGTTCTTTTGGCAATATCAGTTTGATATAATCCAGCCTTTTTCCGCTCGCGTTTAAGCGTAGTTCTAAGACGAGTATGCTCTTCAGAGTGAATGTCGCTACGCATAAATGAGCCGTGAATAAATTGTAGCGAATTGGTAAATTCCGTTTGGAATATATTCCAAATGGTTATATATTCGAAATGGAATATATCTTCCGAGCCATACCCTTTAGGATTGCCAATGACCTCAGTTTCTAGCTTACTTCGTCAACTCCCAATTATCTGTCTGACCAGTCAGGTAATAAGTTCATGTGCTTTTAATGATGGGAAGCTAACGAGAGAAAAAGCCAAGGCGATTTTACAGTTAGAAAAACCTGCTGGTTCTGAGGTGCTATATATTGCTTTATGTCCAGAATCACAGAGGGCAGTTAAAAGAGTTTCAACACTGGGAGCGGTAGGTAGAACCCATCCATGCTATAAACATGAATTATCTAAGGCATATGCTTCGCTTTGGTATGATAAACATCCCATATTTTATCGTTTAACTATGGGATTCTCTAACTGCAGTACGAGCTGCTTCAAGTCTAAAGTTACGTTTAATGGCGGTGTCAATTATAACTACGTGGAAAAAGAAAATCTGTCAGCTTTCATTAATGAGCTAGACGGTAATCGAGTTGGGATAACGATGTACGATTATTCCATTGATGAAGTAACTGGCATCCGACAATCAGAGACTACAAATTCTACTTCCGACGAAGATGCTTGTGACGCGAAGGTTGATTTTACGTATAAGCGATTTAATTTTGTACCTTGGGGACAAGAGTATCTAACAAAGATTAAAAAGCCCAAGGCACAATATACCGCTTGTTTCGTAAAGTATGATGATGGGTGGCGGATAAAGACATAAACCTTTTTCCTGAAGAAGTACTTGAAGCATTAAACGAATCATACAACCTATGCGAGTCATAATGTTAAATTAATACTCAGGGGCCCAATCATGAAATTACGTTTAAATAAATCTCAACGCTCATCCGGCGTTATGTCCAAAAAGGTTGTCTTCTCATTAGGAGCGCAAGTCGATCTCTCGGCACAAGAAGCTGACTATGTGAAAAAGTATAAGATGGATCGAGAGGTTTTATATAACAAAGACCGGATCAATCAAAAAGCGGCGCTTCCATCAACCGTGGGCGGATTAGTTCGTGATATTTCTGCAATGACTATGAATATCAATTTAACGGTTGCTGATCTTATTAAAGGCCGAACAATTGAATGTAAGGACATCACCGAAATTCTGGATGCAGAGGCGACAGTCAAAACAGCCTGCGGTAATCTTAAGGGCTTGTTGGATGCCTGTGCAGGATTTGAAGGCGAAGAGATTATCAACTACTAGTCATGTCCGATTTGTGGGCGTGGCGGCCTTTCTCAGTTGGGGTCAAGAAAAACAAACAAGCTTTAGGGGATACCAAAAAGGTTTTGGCTCAGGCCAAGTCTTTGCGCCTATTATCGCCCTTAAAGGATTATGACGCGCTAGATTTTGCCTTAGACGTTATTGAAGACGCATTGCACGATGTCGATTTCTGGCCATCCGAAACTATTGTTTT
>CAYZLR010000133.1:0-7173 GCA_964479275.1 uncultured Caulobacterales bacterium | reverse complement strand
ATAAATAAGGCTCTAAAGAAACAACAGTATCGAGAAATTATTACCGGACGCTCACATAACGTAGGATATTTTTCGCAAATTGATTTCTTAGGCTGGTGGCCCCCGACTCGGTCTTGAGTTGTTCGTGGACAACGGATTAAACAAGGAAGAAAGGATACCACCTTGGATAAAGATACAGGTCAGTGTGAGATGAAGTCGGTACCACAATTCATTTAGATTAACGAGGAACGCATATGAGGTTTAATCTTTGCAAATTGAGCTTTTGTAAGTTAGGAAAATTTTTGTGACATCATCATTGTCCTTATCGACACTGATGAATCATGACTTGCAACTCACACAAAGCTTTTATGGGTCCGGGCCCTAGAAACGTTTTTTTATACTCATTGAAAATATTGTTCCGAGATCATAAACATCAATAGGAATAGAGGTATTGTTAGCGCCATCAGCGCTCGCTTCATAATTATCATTTATAATATTGGAAATTTTTGCCTGAAGTTCAAATGGAGAACCAATCAGCTCAATATTTTGGCCGTAAACAAAATCAAGGGTGATGGGTAAACGCTCAACGACATTGGGAACATTTGCCCCTTGTATTAGGCCAACTTGTCGAATGCGCTCGCTAGACCAGTTGAGTAAGAGTGTTGCTCTTGATCCATTATTAATATTTTCCCAGCCTACTTGTACGTTCACAATGTGATCTGATTGTCCTTGTAGAGATCGCCCTTCTACAAAGAAATTTTCTGCCGTTGCGGTGTTGGCTAAAACGGTGTTACCGGCAAAAATAGGTGTTGAGACGTTTCCGTCGATACCAACTGAGGATTGAGAGTAGGTGTAATTTGCAGACAGTACGAGGTCTTTGTTATCTGAAAATTTTCCAAACCAACCGGTTTTAAACCAGTCCGATAAGAAAAATTTCTGCTCATACTCTGCTTCAATTCCATAGAGTTGCGCAGACGGCGCGTTAATATAGGTGGTCAAAATATCATCACCTGTTTGCAATAAGCTTTCCTCTATGGGATTGGTGATATCTTTGAAAAAGCCACCAATAGTAATGAACTGGCCGCGACCAAAATAATACTCAGCACGGGCATCAATATTCGTGGTGCGGGTGTTTATCAAAAAGGGATTTCCGAATGCCTGTATATCGCGATCTGTATCGGTGAAAATAGCTGCGCCAAGTTCCTGAAATTGTGGGCGAGTCAGGGTTTGTGAGAACGCACCACGCAATTGTAAATTGCCAATAGGATTCCAGGTTAAGGTAATGGCTGGTAGAAAACGGCTTTCATCAATAATTGATTCTGCGCCTGTGTTAGGGACGGGGGTGAATCCTGCTACTGAAAAATTATCAACTATTTGTTCAGAGGACTCAAAGCGGAAACCAATTGCAGCTCGTAAAAATTCTGTAAATTGAAAATCAAGCCCTGCGTAACCAGCAAGAACATCAAGTTGACCAGTGTAAGCCCCAGGCTGTAGAATGTCTGGAATTTCAATGAATTCAAAGGCACCAACTTCGCTAATGTTTTGATCGGCAAGAAGGAAGTCAATTCGTTGTGTAAAAAATGGGTCATTATCTGGTAAGCCGGTATCATTACGAAACCCGAATTGGCGCAATAAATAGTCTCGCTCAGTTTGCGTGTAAGCGCCCCCGGCTTTTAAGTCGATATCAAAAGAACTCAAACTTAATGGTAAAATGACATCCCCGCCGAAATGCAGGCTGGAGTCATCAACCCTTGAAAATCGAACATCAAACCCGGAAGCCGAAGCGCCAGAACCAAGACCTATAGCGGAGCGAAAGGGTACTGATTCATCTTCGCGAAGAAATGTGAAGGAGGTTTCGTAGGGAGCATCTCTGAAGGCTTCTGAATAAGCAAAACGAAGATCGATAGAGAGGTCACTGAGTGTCGGAAAAATATGCTCTGAATTTGCTTGAACGGTCCAAACCTGATTTTCAAAAAATTCAAGGTTGGAGATAAAGATATCATCAAACCCACCAAAAGAGAGCTCTTCAGTACCAATGCGTTCACGCGCTTCTTTGGTTGTTTTGCGTAATCCGGTCGCTAATAATTCAAGCTTGTGATCATTATTAAATTCAATACCGGTACTAATCAACGCATTACTTGTTATGGTTTCTGTTAAGCTTTCAAAATTAAAAACTGTATTTCTGCTAACTGCCGTATCGTTAGGTCCGATAGCGGCGTCACCTTGCTGTCCTTCTTTGTTGAGAAAATTTCGGCCATATCCCAAGTTCACGACAAAACCGATCGAAGCTCCATTATCGAGGTCATAACGATTACCACCCGCAATATTAAAGCTATGATTGACCGGGGTCGGCGTGGTTTCGATAACGCGCAATTGAGAGTTAACAAGTGATGTTCCAATTTCTTGCAAGTCACTTTCAGGAATACCGCTTTCTGCTCGGATAGCGAGACCGGGAAAATTAGCAATCGCATTGGCAAGAGGAGCGGGCAGGTCGCGTGTACCGTCGTCAAAACCGGTAAAATCCAAACCCCCGCCCTCAAAGGTTAAACCATTGCGAGCCGTTGTCACTGTATCAAGTGAAATACTAAGGCCAATTTCGAAAAATTTTTCATCGGGGATGGATTTGGAGCGCAACTCGATTAACCCGCCCCCAAATTCGCCAGAATATTGCGGTGAGAATGTTTTTTGTACCAAGGCTGAGCCAACAACACTTGTCGGAAAAAGGTCAAGTGGTGCAACGCGTTTAAGCGGTTCAGGCGAGGGAAGAGGGGATCCGTTCAAGGTTAAGCTGGAATACCGCTCATTTAATCCGCGCACGACAATAAATTTGCCTTGAGACAATGACAGTCCTGTTACGCGACGCAGAGCTCCGGCAATATTACTATCGCCGGCGCGCTCTATTTTATCGGCAGTCAAAAGGTTTGATATTTCAGAGGTTGCTCTTTTTTCGTCTGGAACGCGTGTGGCCCTAACAACAATTTCATCTTGTATGGTAGGAATATCGATTTGCGCAAATATTGGCGCGCTATGTACCAGTGATGTTGTGACCACGAGAGAGTGGATAAATGATTGTGTTTGCTTTTTCATATTGCCCGCCTATGGGTTCCCCAAAATTAATTACGGCTTTGGTTAGCGATGTATGTTTCCTAGCTCGAACCTGTCTTCATCTCTCCTTAGAGGCTGCCAGGTACTGTCCAACCAAGATACCAGCGATCATCTGGAGCGCTTAGCGCTCCGATTTGTGTGACTGGATCGAAGGAACTATCGAGACTTGTGGGATCAATGGGGACTACTGCATTTTCATTATTGCCGGTTACAAATGCGGTGGTGACGCCAGCAGCAACGGATAGAGAACTCGTCCCCGTTGTTATGGCACTGGCTCCAAATGCTGTGCTTATATCAACATTGCCATCATTACCGATATCATCAAAAGGAACATCACAACTAAAGAAGTTAGCGCCAAATTGTAGATCATCATCATTAGTGCCATCGCTTGCGACATCGAGTGGGCTTGATTGAATATTTGAAAAAGTTACGTCGTCATCAATATCGAGGCAGCCATCATCCCATCCGCTCACAACGCCATTAACAAAAATACCGCCGGTTCCAACTCGAATTTGCATGCCGAGATCTTCGCCTGGGCCACCAATCAATGTATAATTAGAAATGATTGGGTTCGAACGCGGCGCTATATTGTTGTTTGAGGAATTATTATCCCCCTCAAATCCATTATCGCCAACGCCTGTCCCTGCGACGAGAATAAATTGTGCGGAACCATTCCAGCCTGAAACCCAATCCAGTGCGTCATCATCTACTCCGGTTACAATCAAATGACTGATACTCACTGTGCCACCAAAGAATTCAACGCCATCGTCATCATTGTTATGAACTTGAACAAAGTCGACATTAGTGCCGGCGCCAACCCCTTGAAAAGCAATACCGTTGAGTTCATTATCCGTAGTAATTTCAAATCCTGAAAACTGAACGCGAACGAAATTCAAAATTCCTGAATTATCAAGAGGATCATTGCCACCATAATTTCCGGTGCCTCCTTCGCCTGAGGTTTCGCAAGATTCTGGTACTGTTGGATTTGCACAAGAATTGATTGGGGCACGGCCATTTAAAATAAGCCCCCCCCATTGTCCACGCTCATTACCTAAGTTGAAGCCATTTAAGTCCTCATCTGAGGTGAAGATAATAGGCGCATTGACAGTACCGACCGCATTGAGTTGAGAGCCCCGATTGACGGCAAGAAAATCAGTGGGATTCACAGCAAAAACCGTGACACCAGCTTGAATTGTTAAAACCGCGCGAGCAACGGGATTTGGATCATTCGCGTTAGGGCCTGCATCTTGACCGACGAAAACGGCCCCATTTAAAGCGTAGATATTATCCGGTGTGAGGGTTATATTTTGTGTGAGGGTGCCAGAGAGCTGACAAACATTTCCATTGGGCGGCTGAGGAACAGTCGCAGTCGCTGAAATATCGGTCGTGCCTTCTGGACAACCTTGTGGCGGAAAAACTGTACCGGGAACAGTCCAGCCAAATGCCCAGCTTTGCGCAGGAGACAGGCCGGGTTCAATTGCGCCAATAAATTGTTCCGACGCCAAATTTAGATCGAGCGTACTCGGATCAAGCGCTGTTATTGCGGTTTCATTGCTTCCCGGTAATATGCCAGAGAGTGTACTGATACCTGTTGTAATTCCTGAAAATGCAGTACTGATATCAATAGGGTCTCCATCGACATCATCAAAAGGTGTCATACAGGAAAAGAAAACTGCATCAATTTGTAAGTCCTGATCATTAACCCCGTCGCTGCTTTGAACATCACTGCCATCTTGCACTAAATTGAATGTCGCGGCGTCATCAATATCAAGGCACCCATCTTCCCAACCGGAAACAATACCGTTTACAAACAGCCCACCAGTTCCTACACGCAATTGTAAGCCTATATCTTCCGTCGATGCTCCAATTAAGGTAAAATTTGAAATGATCGGGTTCGAGCGGGGCATAATATTATTGTTGGATGAATTATTGTCGCCTTCAAAACCATTATCACCCACCCCGGAACCGATAATGAGAATATCTTGGGCTGAACCTTGCCAACCTGAGACCCAATCAAGTCCGTCATCATCTACCCCCGTCACCACAAGATGCCGTACGTCTACGGTTCCACCAAAAAACTCAACGCCGTCATCATCATTGTTGTGCACCTGAACAAAATCGACATTTGTGCCATTACCAACACCTTGAAAGGCAATACCGTTTAATTCGTTGTCTGTCGTAATTTCAAAGCCAGCATATTGTACCCGGACATAGTTCAGAACACCTGAGTCATCATCGGGGTTATCGCCTCCATAATTGCCTGTTCCGCCTTCTCCTGACGTTTCGCAACTCGCCGGCACAGACGGATTCGCGCATGAATTGATGGGCGCGCGGCCATTGAGGATCAATCCCCCCCACTGTCCACGTGCATTGCCAAGGCTATCATTGGCCAGGCCGTCATCGAGAATATCTTCATCAGAGGTAAAGGCGATTGGTGCGGTTGGAACGCCATTGGCAAGGATACGGGATCCGCGGTTCACGGTTAGAAAATCAGTCGGGTTCACAAACGCAAGTCGAGCACCAGGTTGAATCGTGAAATCAACCGATACACCGTTTGACGCACCGGGAGTTGGTCCATCATCGGTTCCGATAAAAGTAGGCTGCGTGAAAAAATATACACGTGGTTGCGCAGCGGAAGCAGTCAGGATTGTATCAGAGAGGATGGTACCGGCACCATCAACATTTACGGCGCAGGCCATATCGGGTGAGGTTTGTGTTGGAAATGGCTGGGCGGATGTACCAAGGGGGCACCCACCAAAGGTAAAGTCTATTCCTTCTGGGGCTGGCGCCGGGGAGGGGGTGTCGTTTTGCCCGCCAGTGGGGCTGCCGATAAAAGCTGGTTGACCTGGGGAAGAAACCTCACCTCCAGAACAAGCTGCTAATGTGCAAAGCGCTACAAGACTAAGTGAGTTTAACAATTTTTTGGATGAAATCTTCATGATTATCCCAATTCGCGCATCTTCAATGAAACTAAAAATCGCCATCATCGCGCTGAGCATCTAGCGCGCGAGTCTGATGAAGGGCGGGATATAAAATAATCGTTACAGCCGCGTGACGCTTGTTTAAAGCTTTTGTGACGACAGGTTTTTAACGGGCTGCAATGTGAAGGGTTTTGATTCTTTCTTTTGAATAATTATCATAATTTACAGTTGGTTACGGGAATTTTTGTAGAAGAGATATTAGATGTGAATTGTCTTCTATCGCTGTGGGTATTTCCCAAAATGGGGTCATGCCCATCTGGCTTGAAGGGGCTCTTAGGGATTAATGAAGGGGGCAAATGAAATCTGATTCAGGGCGTAATGTTTATTCCATTCAATTGGTAATCACGTGTATTTGCGCATTTAGTGCACTTTTTGGTTGACCTTTTTGACATTGTATGACAGTTTTATGAAAGAAATAATTCATATTGATGAAGGCCCTTCTGATAGAGGGAAAAATAGATAACGAAAGTCTCGCTTATCTTAAGGTAAGTCATTCTAGGATTTTCGTGCCAAATATAAGGATATGCTCGATGAAAAAAGTTCTCTTGAGCCTTGCAATCAGCGTCATGGCACTTGGTGTGAGCCCTTCAATTGGAGCGTTTGAGGGAACCTTCGATTTGAGTCCCTCCGCATGTAAAGAAGTCGTATCGCATTACATGTCTAAGCGCTTAACTGATCCTCGCTCTGCAAAAGTGCAGTTAAAGGGTGAGCCTTACAAGGTAAGAGTGGATATGCGTTCAGCAGAGAATATTCCGGCTTGGGCAGTCGATGTTAAAGTTAAATCACGCTTGCCTAATGGATCATGGTCCAACTACCAGCCCTACACTGTACTCTTCCAGAAAGGTCAGGCTGTTGCGCTTAAAGGGGACGTTGCTGACATCACACGCATTTAAATTCGTTCTGTAATACCAAATTGCAAAAACCCTGAAGAATTGGCGGGTCCATTCTATCAGGGTTTTTTTATCTGCAGCCGGCTTTTAGACTTCAATGACTTAAGTAATCACCAGATCAAGTGGAGACCGTTTGATCATCCGGCAATGCGACAGAACAATAAGTTAACAGGCAGCTGAAAAACTTCAGTTTTCATGGTTTGAATAGCAGGGCATAG
>CAYZLR010000132.1:0-7192 GCA_964479275.1 uncultured Caulobacterales bacterium | reverse complement strand
CAGAATCATAAGTCGCTGAAATCACTCAATTGTAATTTTGAATTGGGCTCTAAATAGGAAATACAACTAAACTGAGACTTAACTACTTAAGAAACATTATTGAAAATGAGTTTAAAGTTCTGATAAAATGCTAACAAATTCCATAAAAGCCCCCCTAATAGAACCCGAAGCCAAACATATAAACGACATGATTGATCTTTATGAGGCCGGGCAGCATTTTCATCATGCATTATACCCCGGTATTTTTTGTCCGCCCTGCGATCATGAGAGTGTAGCCCATCACTTTAGAAACTACATGGCACCAGAGCCACCACTCGCGAGACTAAAGCGTCGCCAGAATCCTTTTGCACTTTTGTTTCGACCAAGAACACGATTTTCTATTGGTTGGACGGAAGAGGGAAAACTATACGGCTATATTCTCTACACGATTAACCAAACAAACAATGTGTTAAATGGCGACAAACATCTCGAAGTCAGCATTGAGGATGTTGCCGTATCGACAAAGATGCGTCGTCGCGGTATTGCCAAAAACCTTATTCAAGGGGTTTACGAAAACACCTCAACCTTGGGAAACTGCCATATATTTGCACAAGTCTGGGATGGTAATGATGCTTCGAATGCATTGTTTAAGGAAGCTGGGTTTACCGCTGTTTCCACCCAGTATCATCGCATGCGCACTCCGCAATCATAAACCTTATGAAATAGGGGGTTGCGCACTTAAATTTGCGTCAAGCCTTGTGACAAAGCGAACCCAAAATCACCGTCAGCGCTTCTGTCCTCTAGGCTGATTTGACCATACTAAATTCTTCAATCACGCTCACAATTTAATGAATTTAATACTCGATTTTTTCATCAAGCGGCTTATAGGTGGTGTTGCATAGACTATATGGAAGGCCCACGCACATGTTTGAAACATTAGATGCTCTAACCCCAGACCCTATTTTAGGGTTATCTGTAGCTTACCGTAATGATCCGAATCCTGACAAAATAGATCTTGGCGTTGGCGTTTTCAAAGATGCGGCAGGTACCACGCCGATTATGCGTGCGGTCAAAGATGCCGAAGCCATATACTTAAAATCAGAAACGACAAAAGTGTATACACCGCCAGAAGGGTATCCGGGGTTTATTGACGGCGTGCGAGATATGGTGTTTTCAAATCAGCATGACGCGCTACAGCGCGGGCGTATTAGCGGTGTGCAAACCCCGGGCGGTTGCGGCGCTTTGCGCCTTGGGGCCGAACTTTTAGTTAAGCGCGGAACAAAAAATCTTCATGTTGGTGCGCCGACCTGGGGTAACCATATGCCGCTACTCTCTACAGCGGGTCTGACGATCAAAACGGCCCCCTATTACGACAAAACCACAACAAAATTACTGTTTTCAGATTTTCGCGATTATCTGAAAACCCTCGGCCCTGAAGATGTCGTGCTTTACCATGGCGCCTGCCATAATCCTACGGGAGCAGATTTCACAGCGCAACAATGGGATGAGATTATTGATATTACAGCCGATCGTGGCTTTCTCCCTTTTGTTGATACAGCCTATCACGGGTTTGCGGTCAGCTTAGAAGATGATGTGGCCCCCATTAGAAAGCTTGCCGAGATCGTTCCTGAAATGCTGGTTTCCTATTCATGCTCCAAAAATTTTGGACTTTACCGTGAGCGGACAGGCGCTATCTTTGTCATGGGTCAATCGGCAGATCATGCACAAGCTGCAAAATCGCATTTGGAATTTCTTGCCCGTACAAGCTACTCCATGCCACCGGCACATGGCGGCGCGCTGGTTGCCACTATCCTGGCCTCAGATGAACTCACACAATTGTGGCAAGACGAACTCGTCGCAATGAGATATAATGTAAAAAACAAACGCGCGATGTTGGCGCAAACCGCCAACCAATCCAATCTTGGCAGTGTGTTCGATTATATCGCCGCACAAAACGGAATGTTCTCTCTCCTGCCCGTATCCCCCGAGCAAGCTGGTATGTTGAAAGATAAACATTCGGTCTATCTTACATCTGGAGGCCGGGTGAACATGTGTGGATTTTCACCCGAAAATATAGACAAATTTTGCCAAGCCTATAGATCAGTGCTGTAACACTACATATATGAGACCTTAAAGCGCCTCCGCATCAAATGGTATCGAGGTGATGAACATTATTTTTTGTCGCATTTCCGGATGATCAACAGTTAGCCACATGATCTGGAAATGCTTTAAGTGGGCTCTTCGCCCATAATTTTTTTAAATAGATAGGAGCTTATTATGAGCATTTCCGTTGGCGATAAAATTCCAGATACAAAAGTTATGACGTGTAATTCAGAAGGGCCTCAAGCCACGACAACCCATGAAATGATGGGCTCTGGTAAAATTGCGTTATTTTCGCTACCCGGCGCCTTCACGCCTACATGCTCTGCAAAACATCTTCCCGGATTTATCGAGCAAGCCGATGCATTGAGCGCAAAAGGCGTTGATAAGATTATTTGCATGTCGGTCAATGATGCATTTGTGATGAAAGCCTGGGGCGAGGCCCAAGGCGCAAACGGTAAAGTTGAGATGCTTGCCGATGGAAATGGTGATTTTGCACAAGCTCTTGGCCTCACCATGGACGGCAGCGGTTTTGGAATGGGACAACGCTCGCAACGCTTTTCTGCAATCATCGAAAACGGCGTTGTGTCTCAGCTTAACATTGAAGCACCCGGCGCGTTTGAGGTCTCTTCAGCAGAATATATGATCGAACAACTATAACGATCAATGATCTTGTAAATTAGCAATAATGACGAACCCCGCTTAATTCGAGTTAAGCGGGGTTTATTTTGTATTGATCAATTCAAACCGCTTTCGCCTCATCCTCGCAATCCGTTTCAATGCGGCCTATAATCATAATTTTCTGCCAAATTTTACGAGAAATATTTGTACTTAACTCTTCAATCTCATTGGCCGCTTGTATAACTTCAATATCTTCGACATCACGCATATATAATGCCGCAATTTTACCAATCATAGCCAATAACTCCGCACAGTAATCAAGGTAGCGCGTAAGCTCATAGCGACTCATTTCTCGCACCGGCGAATGTATGGTTCTTTTGATTTCTCCTAAAATAGCAGAAGGGTCTTTTGTCAATTGATGCATGTCGATCACATGCACAAGGGATCGTAATTCATGAATGTGTTTTAAAACCTTACGACGTTTTAAAGTTTCTTCTGAACGAAACATGAAAAACAATCCCGCTCCCATCAAAATAAAAACATTCATTGCAGGCTCTAACCCCTCAAATAGAGCGAGCCCATTGCGGGTACGAAAAAGCGCTTCGCCCTGAGCATTCGTATCTGTGAACTCATGGGTCAGCCAAACTCCCAGTATTGTGGTGACAATCATCACTATTAAAAATGCTCCCGCCCATAACCCACGTAG
Source organism: uncultured Caulobacterales bacterium (assembly GCA_964479275.1). Lineage (GTDB taxonomy): Bacteria > Pseudomonadota > Alphaproteobacteria > Caulobacterales > Parvularculaceae > CALLPQ01. The sequence continues at coordinate 3,786 of CAYZLR010000132.1, read as the reverse complement.
TAAATAATAAGGGCGACGATAATCTGCAGAGCGCGCATCTGCCTTACGGGCAATTTCCACTACCTCTTTGCATACTAAATTTAAACTGGAGTCGGGAAATCTCTCTTCAACACGAAGCTGGAGAGTTTTTAATGTAGATATTATCGCGGCAGAGCAAATTTCTGAAAATGGCATGATAATACAATACAACGTACTGCGCTTATCGTCCAGTAGCTAGGCTTTGATATTTATTCTCTTTTGATAATCAAATCAAAAAAACCGAACAAATCTATTCAACATGACAAATATCACCCTGAATTTATGATCAACGTCAATAGATATTGCTAAAGTCAGACTTTATGGTGACAGCAACACACTCATAACAATCATCCGTCTCAGGACAATTCTATGGAAAAATTTGCTCCCCCTTTAAATCTTGATGATATTCCAATTCATGCCAATCATATCTCCCGTAATTTTGGAAAAACGCGGGCCTTAAAAGATATTGATCTTACCATTGGTGCAGCCTCAAATATAACCGCCATTCTTGGAGCGAATGGGGCCGGTAAAAGCACCTTCATCAATTGCGCACTGGGGTTAACGCGACCTTCAAAAGGTAAATTCTCTATTTTTGGGCACAAAGCCGGTACAATGGCTGCGCGGCGCAGAATTGGGGTCATGTTACAAGATGCAAACTTACCTGATGGTTTAACTCCGCGTGAACATCTTACTCTCTTTGCAAGCTATTACCCTGCCCCCCTTAATGTTGACCAGGTTTTATCGATGTGCGCGCTGCAAGACTTTGCCAATAAAGCTTATGGTAAGCTGTCCGGCGGTCAAAAACGCCGGGTACAATTTGCCGTCTCCATCATTGGTAGACCTGATTTAGTATTTCTCGACGAGCCTACAACGGGCCTCGATATGGAAGCTCGTCGAGGCTTATGGCGTATCGTTCATGAATTTAGTGAAAATGGCAGCCATGTGATTTTAACAACCCACTACCTTGAAGAAGCTGAGAGCCTGGCTGACAGAATTGTCGTTTTGAACAAAGGTACAGTCATTGCTGACGGGACAACGGATGAAATACGCGGTGCAACAGCTGGCGCCATGATCCGTTGCATTACATCTTTATCTCTCGAAAAAATACAACAACTTACAGCAGTAAGACGGGTTCGCATGCAAGGACAGCATACAGAAATTCTCTCTTCGCATCAAACCCACACGCTGTCTGATCTCTTACAACATGATCCTGAGATCAAAGATTTAACTGTCAGCAAGCCAAATCTAGAAGAAGCATTTCTCGATCTTATTCAATCCAGAGAGGAAGGTGTACAATAATGCGAATTTTCATGAATGCACTCGCCAATGAAACTGGGGCAGAAACTTTAAAAAATTTACGAGCCCCAGAATTTATTATTCCCACTTTAGTAATGCCAGTTGCGTTTTATAGCCTGTTCGGGATCGTTCTGGCTAATGCAAAAGAGCAAGCGAGCTATCTACTTGCAACATTTGGAATATTTTCTGTTATGGGCCCCGCAATTTTTGGATTTGGCGCTGGGGTTGCGACCGAAAGAGAGCGAGGATGGTTACGATTAAAACGCGCCGTCCCCTCACCCGCTCTCACTTATATTTTTGCAAAATTATATGCGGCTCTTTTCTTCTCACTTGCTGCACTCATTATTATGTATTTAGTCGCTGGCTTTGCGGGCGGTGTTTCTCTACCCAAAGAGAGATGGGCACTATTACTCTTTGTGCATTTATCATCCTCCCTACCCTTTGTGTTTATAGGGTTATCTCTGGGGTTCATATTCTCAACAAATGGCGCTGTAGCGATTGCAAATATTGTTTTCCTAGCCCTTGCCGCTCTTGGTGGACTCTGGATTCCGGTTTTTTTGATGCCGCAATTTCTTAAAAATTTTGCGAATTGGCTTCCTTCATATCATCTCGGTGAAATTGCTCTGCGTGTCATTAAGCCAGGTCCACTTGATTTTAGCGGATCTCACCTCCCCACAATTCTTATCATGACCAGCATACTCGCTCTGATTGCTCTCTTTTGCTGGATCAGACAACGCAATTAAGCCTTAGGATCACGTTACATGTTAAAATCAACCTTTTATCGATCAATTATGATTGCATTCATTGCAACCGCACTATTGCTTTACTTTTTACCGCAACAAACCAGTACTAGTGTTGAAGAACAGAATCTGCAAAACGCCCTTACTCATTCCGATGATGAATATTCATTTCTCCTCACAGATGTCCGTTTATTTGATGGCAAAACCCTTACAAACAAAACATCTCTCATCGTTCATGACGGGCTTATTCAAAGCATAGGAACGGACTTAAGCCCGCAAAAAAATCTAACTGTCATCGATGGACAGGGAAAAACGCTAATTCCAGGATTGGTTGACAGTCATACCCATAGCTGGGGCTCTGCCTTAGAAGACGCATTAAATTTTGGCGTCATGACACATCTGGATATGTTTACCTTTCCATCAGTATTAAAAACATCACGTCAGCAGAGCAAAAAACAACACGCCAATAAAGCAACACTTTATAGCGCTGGCATGCTAGCCACAGCACCAGGCGGCCACGGGACTCAATTTGGTGGTCAAGTCGAGCCTATAACCGATCCCAAAGAGGCCGCTGCATGGATTGATCGGCGCCGCATCGAAGGCTCAGATTATATCAAACTTGTCTATATGCCTTATCAAACCCACATTCCAAGCCTCAATCGCGAGGTTGCCAAAGCATTAATAGACGCCGCGCACGAGCGAGATTTACTCATCGTTGCTCATATTCATTCTCAACAAGGTGCACAAGATCTTATTGAGGATGGGATTGATGGCCTGGTCCATATTTTCGCTGATACTCCCGTTACGCAAGAATTTATTGGTTTATCGCTAGCAAAAGAAGTATTTTTCATTCCAACACTGACAGTTACAGCGAATGCTGCTGGCCAGGGGGTTGGCCCTGATCAAATAGACGATGCCCATGTAAAGCCGTATCTCTCACTTGGACAAAAACAAACATTGAAACAATCTTTTCCTAATGTTTCAATCGGTTTTGATTTTGAAATCGCTAAAGACAATGTGCGAAAACTCCATCAAGCAAATGTCCCTATTCTAGCTGGATCTGATGCGCCTAATCCCGGTACGGCTTATGGGGCTACCCTTCATAAAGAGATGGAATTATTAGTGGCATCGGGCTTGTCACCAATGGAAGCACTGAAAGCGGGTACAAGCGGCGCATCGACATATTTCAATCTTCCCAAGACTGGTCATATCCAAGAAGGGATGCCCGCGAACATAATTTTAATTAACGGACAACCTGATCTCAACATTAGCGACAGCGCGAAAATTGATACAATTTTTTTGAACGGAAGGAAAATTCCACGCACAACAGCCCAATTGTCCGCACAAAACGCATCGATAAATCCATCAAATCTAATCGTCGACGAATATTTAGGGGATTTTGAAATGGGCCTTACCACATCTCATGGTTACATCTGGTCTGAAACTTCTGACAAGATGGCCAATGGTCAATCAATCGCCTTAGTCACTCGTGTAATGGAAGGAGCCTTCCCAAAAACTAAAAAATCGAATTGGTCATTGCGTGTAACAGGAGAAACAAAACCAGGATTTATTTTCCCATGGTCTGGGGCTTTTCTACGTTTCTCACAAGACTTTAGTCAGGCTTTTTCTGTCGAACCCTACCGTACTATTCGATTTGATATTAAAGGCAAACCTGGAGAAATGCTTATCCCGTTGATTCAGGCGGCACAAGATCCAGTATTTTGTTGATTTT
>CAYZLR010000131.1:0-7232 GCA_964479275.1 uncultured Caulobacterales bacterium | reverse complement strand
CTATGCCCTGCTATTCAAACCATGAAAACTGAAGTTTTTCAGCTGCCTGTTAAGTGGCATCTCATGGTTTCATCCCCAAAATACCTGATAAAGAGGTTTGCCACTCCCCTCAACATTAGTTTTAAAAGCGGGCCAAGGTAAGGCCATTTAGGCAATTTTCTGCTCCAAATGATTTAAGGAGATCCAAGCAGTAGTAACAATATAAAATGTTTCTAATTGAAATGCTATCTCATGTTTAAGTATCATGATAGGGTCGGTCAAAATTAACGCCTTTTCCAAAAGGGATCAGCCATGACGCACCAACTCCATCATGATCGTGTTGCCGGAATTTTAGTGGCCGGATTTGTATTACTGAGTGCCGCCATACCGTTAAACGTGGCTGCTCAAACGGATCGTGCCGAGGATGGGCCAGTTACTGACCCGGTTTTACTCTCTCTCGCCGCGGGTTATAAGGCGACCTTCACATGCTCTTCTTATTTTAACGCGGGGCGTACAATTGAGCAAATTGCGGGAGACGAATTACATCGCATTTATCCCGGTTACCGAAAAGCTTTATCACAATTGCCTGATGCTGTGATTGATGAAAAAGCGCACACCGTTAGTGTTCAGTTTTCTGATGATTTTGCTCCCCGTGTTGCCAAATGGCGGTTTCCGTTTGGATGCACGCAAATGCCCACTGGTTGGACCCGTGATCAAAATCAGGCAGGTCTTTATGAGCTTTCGCCAAAAGAGATTGTTCGAAAGAAGGTTGATCAAAAGAAAGCCTGGCCCCAAGGTGACAAAATCAAAGGCCGTTTGTTCACAAAGACGAAAGCGGGACGGGAATTGCGAGACCAGGTCGAGCGTGCCTTTGATCGCAAAACCTATGGAAATGGCACCGAGACTACAGCGGTGTTGATCATCAAGGATGGGAAAATCATTGCTGAAAAATATCGCCACGGCTTCGATAAATACACATCTCAGCGTACATGGTCGGTTGCTAAATCCATAGGGGCAACGATTATTGGTTCGGCGATCCACGATGACTATATCAGCCTGATGGATACAAACCTTCTGGCCCAGTGGTCCAGTCGTGATGATCCTCGCCGTAACATTTCTCTCGAAAATATGCTGCATATGGCCAGTGGCCTTGATAATGGCCCTCGAGGAAACCGCACGGATGATATTTATTTCGGCGGTGGGCGTGTCATTGACCACGCGCAAACACGCCGTTTGGTTGTTACGCCAGGAACGCGTTGGTTTTATGCAAATAATGATACGATGTTATCAATCCGAGCTTTGCGTGAGAAAATGAATAATGATGATCTGTTTGCAAACTACCCATTTAATGCTGTGCTTCAAAAAATTGGGATGCATCATACGTTTTTAGAAACAGATTGGAACGGTGACTTCATTCTCTCCAGTCAGGTATATACCACGGCGAGAGATCTTGGTCGATTGGGGCTTTTATATTTGAACGATGGCTTGTGGCCTTATGATGGAAAGAATGAGCGCATTTTCCCCGATTGGTGGAGTGATTATGTTGCGATGCCCGCGTCCGTTCAACCTCCCCTCAGAGCTGATGGGTCTAAGCGTTATGGCTATGGCGCGCAATTTTGGCGTTTTGAAGGCTTTGCGGGATTGCCAGATGATGCCTATGCAGCCCTTGGTAATCGCGGTCAATCTTTAACGATTATCCCTTCGGCTAATCTTTTGATCATACGCCGTGGTTTTGACGATAATGGTGGCGCTCAGTTTGACGTGGCGCAATTTGCTGGCGATGTTTACAAGCGAATGCAAGAATTTTAATCTTGGAAATATTCTGTATGTACACGAATTGTGCTGGTGGCGATAAAAATTTCTGACAGGAAAAATAGCAGTCCGATAATCATCATAATCATGGTTGCAATAAATAATAGCGCGATGATTAACGGCGCATTGATTGACAAGAGTGCGCTAATAAAAATTAGTGCGACCACACAACACACAAGCAGGGCGGCAAAGGTTGCGAACATAATCGAAATATTAATGCTCGACATGCGCCGTCCCAGGGTTTTCAGCTCGTCCATATAGCGTAATTCATTTTTTTCATCACGATGTTCGCCGATGATGGCTTCTAAAATTCGTGCGCGATCAATCACGCGGCCAAGCCGAATAGTGGCTACATTTATCAAAGAACCGACAGCCATGAGTAAAAATGCGGGAGCAACAGCTAACTCAATAATCTGGGCGATGGTCGAAAAATTCTCAAAATTCATACAGGGCAACTTTGCAAACATTTGATAGGCACAGGTTTGCAATACCCATCATGCCTATCGTGTGTAAAGAAAATTATGCGTTGTTACGCTCTCGTTACCCGGTTCGCCAATAAAATGCCGATAAGTGTAAAAACAAAGGCATTAAAAATCATCCAGGTGGGGTGAGGAATGGCGATCATCGTCATCATTCCAAAACCCAAAATGATAACCCCTACGGTCCAAGCCGCATAAGTATGGCGATGTGAAATAAATCGAGCAATGATGCCGCCACCAAAAACCCCAAGTCCCCATGCAACCAAAACGCCCATTTTCGCGCCAAAAGGTATTTCATGCATAATGGATTTTAGGAATTCAGGATCTTGCAAATTCCCTTCAGGGGGCGGCCAAATGATGTGACTGGCTCCCTCAACCAGTGCAACAATAATCGCCCCAGCAAATACCCCCAACAAAATGGCCACTATAGTTCTTACCATGATCCATTAAACCTCTTAACAAAACTTACATATAAAATCAGAGCATGCTGCCATTGAGGTTGAAACCACAATAATCAGGGTTCGTTATAGCAGTCCTAATTTTGTAGCTATGAAAAACAGCAATCCAGCCACAACGGCTAGTGGCAACACATAGATAAAAAGGACGCGTGAGAAGCGGATAAACATTGTTTCAACAAAATCACGCTGACGGGCAACAAAAGCCTCTTTCCACCAACGGCGGGCTTTATGGCGTGGCATTTGTGGTTCTTCAAAGGGCACCGCTGCCAAAACCAGAACCCCGCGATTTTTCCACCGGGCGAAGGATTTTTTCAAAAATCCGTTTACGACCGCGCCTCTAAAACGCCGCGTGAATGGGTAATAGCCAAAATCTCCGTGGGCGAATGAAAACTCTACGTCAACAATAATGGGAGCTGGTCCATCTGCGCCGCTATCTTCATCTATACGAACAATATTAAACGGTACTCCGAAATTGCGTAAATAATTTTCGATATCCCCCGTACTCGCCGCGTTTTTATCGCGCAAAAAGCGGAGCATGACCCGTACACCTTTGATTTTACCTTTTTCATCGCCTAGCGCATATGAATCATCTTGCGCGCGTCGGGCGATTGATTTGAGCCGACGTTCCCAGTAGCGGGTTTTTGCGTCCGTGGTGCGGTAGGCATCTTCAAATAACGAGTGATCGGGGTTTTTGTGAACCACGAAAAAGCGAGTCTTTTCACTCTCACTATCGTCCATATCCGGATCTACAATGACGTAATCAGAAGACATCATTGCCACATTAAATGGAAGTACTACGCCATAGAGCTGTGTCTTGGAGTGGGACTCACCGCTAATCGAACTCACGTAATGAGCATCGCCACTTTTGGGGTCAAAGAAGGTGTTGACTTGACGTCCGCCAGATAAGGAGGCCAGAGCGCGGCGGGCGAGTTCACGGTGAGGCTCAACAGTTTGTGGCGTTTCTGCCAATTCAACGCCAATTGATCGCAATCCATCTAATTTGGACTTACAACGGCGCGCAGCTTCTGGGCCAGCAAAGACCATATCTAATCGATCACGCAGCATTAATTGAGCCGAATGATCGATTGCCAGGCCAGCGCGATAGAATTCACTCTGACCGTTAATATCGAGATTTTTCTCTCCACGAACACGCTCATGAGAGCCCCAATTTTTTCGCTCATGCTTTAATACGGACGAAAGCCCTGATCCGGGATGCGCTGATTGCGCCAATTCTAAAACCTGACTCTCGTGCACAGCCAGGCACATATTGTCATCTGCCTCATATTGTTCAACAGCCATCATGCCAGTCAATGTATTCAGGGCGCGGAGTGTTTCAAAGTCATAGCCAAAATAGGGACTATAAAATGGAACAATCGCGTAATCAGCGGTTCCACTTTTTACCGCCATTAACGCTTGTTCTTTTGTTCTTAAGGGCAGGCGTTGGTTTTCTTTTTGGAAATCAAAATCATCAAATTGGGCAAGATGCTGTGCGTCTTGATCAAGTTTGATTTTTTTCGCGGCTTTTGCCCCGCCGTCGTAAACGCCTGCGCGGCCATTTCTAGCGCGCCGGCTGGCTTCTTTGGTGAACATGCCTAAAGCTTGATAGCCGAAACCATATTCTTCACCAGTGAAAGCAATTTTGGGAGCGCGTTTACCGTTACCTTTTTTGCGGCGGTGCATTTTGTTGTCTCCAAAAGCGCGCTCAGAGACTTCGCGCGCCTTCGTGTCTTCATTTTTTGAATATGCTCTCAAATCACTACCATCAGCCATGGTTCACATCCCAGTTTCCCAATATTTGCTCATAAGATTAACCCGCGATTAACAATTAGGAAAGGGTGGAATCGCGCGAATTTGTTGCCTAAATACAACGAGCGAAGGTGCCAACCTCGAACTTTGGGGCTGTTTATCGTTTTTGTGGGTATTTTTTCCCAAATTCTGGGTTTTTACTGTTCAAACCCTGAATTTGCGTCCAAACCAAGACAAGCACTATTTTTATGAGCATGGTACATGGACGATCAGCAAAATTTGCAGACAAGGCACTCGTTTTCGCTTTTTAAAGTACATTTTTCACGCGAGCAGTCGAAGCCTAGTCCGGAGTCCGGGTTTATTAATAATTTTGTGAAAGGATTTTGTACGCTCTGGCTGAAATTCTGGGGATGGAGCGTAGAGGGCAACTGGCCATCGCCCGAGCATGGAGGGCGCAAATCTGTTCTGATTGCGGCGCCACACACTTCAAACTGGGACGGTTTGCACATGCTCGCAGCCGCGGGATATTACCGGGTTAAACTGCGCTGGATCGGTAAAAAATCACTCACAACGGGCCCCTTTGGGGGCATTGTAAAATGGCTTGGCTGTGTACCCGTGGATCGATCAGCAAGCCATGATGTCGTTGCGCAAATGCGGGATGCATTTGAAGCCACCGATGAATTGATTCTCGCCGTGCCTCCTGAGGGGACGCGCTCAAAAACTGGGGCTTGGAAAAGTGGATTTTATCATATCGCCAATACGGCCAATGTCCCTATCGTTGTGAGTGTTCTCGATTATGGTTCAAAAACAATTCGTCTAAGCGGCGCGTTGATGCCTACGGGTCATTATGAAGATGATTTTGATTGGATCAAATCCCATTATGATGGGGTGAAAGGTAAGTACGGCGATAAGTTTACAATTAAACGAGGATAAGCAGTTTCGTGCTGATCGTTTCCATGAGTAGTTACAATTTCCTTTAGAACTGAAAATAGATAAAGGGTTGAGATTCTGAAGGAATGAACGGCAACATTGCAGCAAGCCACAATCCGCAAATTGCAGCAACGATCGGAGCCGGTAGCAGGGCCAATTTTTGTCCTATTTTGAATTTGGACAATACAAAGTGGACCGCAGCTAAACCGATTAATAGAGTCCAGCTCAGACCTGAAAAAGTTTCTATTCCAAGATTTGATATACCAAACATGGAAGTGATCATATATAAGGAAACATCAAGATCGGGGGCGCGAAAAAATACCCATGCGATGCACACCAAATAAAAAGTGACACCAAAGCCAATAGGGCGAAGTATCCAATGATTTTGGAGTTGCTCAGGCCATTTCCATAATTTCTCCAAGGAGAGCGCTGTTCCGTGAATGTAGCCCCAGATCAGGAAATTCCAAGATGCACTATGCCAAAGTCCGCCCAGTACCATGGTTGCTATGAGATTGCGGTAATTTTTGATTTCACTCACCCTGTTTCCCCCAAGGGATATGTAGAGATAATCTCTAAGCCAATGAGAGAGAAATATGCCAGCGCCGCCAAAACTCCGTAATTGTATAAGAGAGATAGGGGGACTCGAAATTCTTGGGTAATTGAAAACCAAAACATCGACTGATGGCAATCGCCATGTCTGAATATCCAGAAAAAGCACAGTAAATTTGTGCGGCGTAGGCAAAGACGCTCAATATAATTGCGCTATTACTGTATAAGCCTGGTTCTGCAAAAACAGGATCGACGAAAGCGATCGCCAGATTATCGGCAATAACAGCCTTTTTAAAAAAACCTCCCAGAAATAATATGAATACTCCGCACCAGGGGATATCCCTCAATCTATGTTTGTATTTAATTTGCGGAAAAAAAATCTTTTGCGCGCATAATCGGGCCCGCAACTAATTGAGGGAAGAACGCTACAAAGAAGGTAACGTCCAAGAAATTTTGTGGTTTTTCAAAAACACCCCTTCGAATATCAATGATCAATCCAATTGCCAGGAAAATGTAGAAACTGATACCGACGGGTAAGATAATGGAAACTAAAGGCTGCGAAACACTGAAACCTGTTGATTGCATTAAGGCAATCAAACTATCTGCGAAAAAATTAAAATACTTAAAAATGCCAAGGGTGCCTAATAATAAGACTACGGAGCAAGTTGTGATGTATCGCTTGTGCAGTTCATTAGGCGTTTGAAATAATGATTTTTGCGCAAAATAAGTCACGCTAATAACGAATAGAATTAACCCCAGAAAACGCCAATCCCACGCGCCATAGAATACTAGGCTTGCTAGTATCAGTAGGGTAATCCTTGCTCTGATTGTTCTTATGGCCCAGTAAAGAACAAAGACGATGACAAAAAATATAACAAATCGAATCTCTGTAAATAGCATTTAAATTACCCGCCGATGTTATCGGCTATATGGCGAGTAATCATTGTCGCACCATGTTGATTGAGGTGTCCTCGGTCAATCCAGAGTGTCTGGTTTCCAAGTTCGGGTAACGCGCTAACGGGGAAGGTAATCACAGGAATAGTAACGCCGTGAAAATTGATGGAGTCGACCTCCGATTGGGACCAAGCAAGCCGGGGAGGGTAAATTAGGCCGATATGCCTCAACTCTGATTTGGTCAATCCTCTTAAAAGGGGTTTTGCATGTTGTAAAATCTGCGTTTTTGCAAGTTCGGTTGGATCATCTTGATAGGCTTGCCATTGTTGCATTAACAGGCAGCTGAAAAACTTCAGTTTTCATGGTTTGAATAGCAGGGCATAGG
>CAYZLR010000130.1:0-7435 GCA_964479275.1 uncultured Caulobacterales bacterium | reverse complement strand
AGAATCATAAGTCGCTGAAATCACTCAATTGTAATTTTGAATTGGGCTCTTAGCCTATAGCCTTAGGTTCATGAAAAATTCGGCGCTGATTGATCATGCGCGATTACTCAACAAGCGCAATGGGAAAGCATTTATGAATTGCTGCGTTGCGGTAATTATATGTGTATGTGATTTGAATGCACGCATAGATAAAGAAAATCTTGCTTTATTATCGGTTTTTTACAAAAGCAATTGCAGCCAGTGCTGAGAGCTGTCATGATTAGTGTAACGAATTGATAAAAATCAACTATAGTGGTTCGTTAAAACTATAATACAGGGAGTTGAAACATGAAGAAAACATTATACGCCACAAGTGCGCTCGCGGCTTTGAGTATGATTTGTACCCCAGCTGTTATTGCTCAAGATGATAATGACGAGATTGTTGTTACGGGATCTTTCATTAAAAGGAAAAATCAAGCTGATTTACCTTCACCACTACAAACGGTTGGCGCGGGGGATATCGAAGATATTGGGGCTTTCAATATTGCAGACATCACGCAAACTTTAACGATTAATACAGGGGCACAGAATAATCCGGATGCGTTTACGCAAAATGCAACGACGGGTACGTCCAATATAAATTTGCGGGGTCTTGGCGTGGGTTCAACATTAGTTTTGTTGAACGGAAAGCGTCAGGTGCTATCAGGTTCGCCGACAAATGATGGCATTAACTTTGTGGATACATCTTCTCTCGTACCATTGATCGCAGTGGAGCGTGTTGAAATATTGAAAGATGGTGCTTCCGCACTTTATGGTTCTGATGCGGTGGCGGGCGTTGTAAACTTTCTCACTGTAGAGGATTATGATGGTATTCGCTTATCAGGTGATTATACCACTCACCAAAGCCAAGGTGATTATGACGAGTTTAATATCCAGGGGCTAATCGGGAAAGATTTTGGCCGTGGGTCGGTCATACTGGCGGCAAGCTATTTGGACAGATCGCCTTTGACGACACAAGAACGTCGGTTGAGTGTACCGTTTGGCGCTGGACAGGATGTGTCTTCGCTGGGTAATCCGGGCGCATTTTTCAATTTTCCTGCTGTACCAGCAGGCGCTCCCTTTATAGACCCCGGGTGTGCTGCCGCAGGGGGTAATCCTGGTCCTGCAAGTGCAGCGACCGCAGCTTTAGTCCCAAATGGTATTGGCTTTTGTCAGTTCGACTTTGGAGATTTCTTCAATTTGGTCGCGGATGAAGAACGCTTTACTGGCTTGGCCAGAGCTGAGTTTGAAGTCACAGACTCAATAAAATGGACGGGTGAATTTGGTTACGCCAATAATGAAGCAGTGCGCGGGAACTCACCAACATTTCCTTTTCTGCAGCTGGGCAGTTCTGTGATCCCAGGTAACGTATTTCCCCAAGTCACCGGTGTTGCTGGTGACGGTAGTCTTGTTATTGAAAACCTACCTGCCAGCAATATTGGTTTAACCGGAAACCCATTTAACATTCTACCAGGTGCGCCAACATTAACATTTTTTGGCCGCGCCAGCGGCAATGGGGGGACAGTATCGCCAAATCTTAGTGAGTCGGAAACCTGGCGTGTCTCAACAAGCTTAGGCGGCGATTTTGGTTCTGGTGCCTGGGAAGTGTCTTTTACGCGCGCCAATAATGAATTCGTAGTGGCGACAGAAGATACGATTGTCGATCGGTTTCAGTGTGCGCTATCAGGCTTTCAGTCCTTACCTGCGTCTTTGACGCTAGCGGGTACCGGGCTGACGGCAGGAACCGATTGTACTTCTGCTAACCCTGTGCTGACGCTTGGCGGCGCAACAATCCCCGCTACTGGGACATTTTTTAACCCCTTTTCAACAGCTATTACCAACGGGGTCAATGCTGACGTAAATGCAAGCTTGCTTGATTTTGTTATCGGTACGCAGGTTCGTGAGTATGAGTCCGACCTCACAGTGATTGAAGGATTTGTATCCCAAGATATTTTTGAACTCCCTGCTGGATCTGTATCTGTTGCTGTTGGTGCTCAGTATCGTGATAATGATTTATCCCAAGAAGTGGATACACTCTCTGCGATTGATGCATTCGGGTTTTTAGTGGGCGGCAGAGATTTTGATGGCTCGCAAGATGTTTTCGCTATCTTTGGTGAAGCTTCCGTGCCGCTTGCAGATTGGATTGATCTGCAATTAGCTGTGCGTCATGAGCGCTATGGGGATGATGAAGGGGGGGCTACAACGGATCCTAAAATTGCGCTTCTAGTTAGGCCTTCAGATAGTCTTTCTCTGCGTGGGTCATTTTCGACTTCATTTCGTGCTCCATCAGTATTCCAACAATTTGGTGAATCGACTTCATTACAACAGGTGAGTGATGCAGGGGCGCCGGCTTTTGTTGCTGTGAGAACCCTTGCCCCTGAAGTAAATGGTGAGACTACGGCTAGATCGATATTACCAGAGGAATCTGAGGCCTTTAATTTTGGTGCCTCTTGGCAACCCTTTGAGGGCTTGCAATTGGACGTTGATTATTTCAATTTTGATTTTTCAAATGTTATCATTGCCACTGCACCGCAAGCAATATTAGATGCTGCCAATGCCGGTGATGCAACGGCTATCGCTGCTGTTGTTCGCTCTCCAGCGGGCACCGTGTTGCAAATCAATAATGATTTTGTAAACGCTTCATCGGTGGAAACATCGGGCATTGATTTTAGTGCGCGCTACTCATATGAGACAGGGTTTGGAACCTTCATACCAAGCGTTCAAGGGACATATATTCTAAATTATGACATTGAGGATCCGCAAGCCGGGATTATTGATGGCGAAGGGCAAAGAAATTTTGGTAATTTTGGTTCACCAACACCGCAATTAAGATTAAATGCTGGGCTTGGTTGGCAAAATGGCGCGCATTCTTTTAACCTCTTTGTACGCCATATTGGGGGTTACCTAGATGACCAAAATGGCCTTGCCGAAATTGACTCAGATACACGTCTTGATATTCAGTATTCGGTTGCGATTAACGAATATTTAAATAGCGATAAGGCAACTGCATTCACAATTGGTGTGCGTAATGCTACTGGAACGAGAGCACCATTTGTTCAAACCAATGGTGGTTTTGATAGTCGCGTCGCTGATCCGCGTGGTGCATTGTTATATTTTGGTCTTGATCTGGAGTTTTAATACGCTCTCATCAAATGTTTCATAATCGCCATACAAGTTTGTATGATGATGGTAAAAAAAGGGTGATGGTTATGCATCACCCTTTTTTATGTGGAGTTGAAAAAATAATGCTCAGGTACAAAAATTAGAATATGAGTTCACCAAAATGAGCTCACCTGTTTTGCGAAAAAATCACGCAATATTAATGTAGATCAGGTTTAAGGCACAATTCTTTGCGATACCTCTATTCAAGCACCGTCGCATCAAATGGGATCATGGAGGTGCTTTATGAATAATCAATGGTGATTTAAAATCTGAAGACGATACCACCTTCGACGATACTGCTAAAACTACTACTTCCGTTTCCTCTAATGCCTAAGCCGCGATAGCGTGCGACCAGGCCAAAACGCTTTGAAAAGCCATACTCTATCCCAACCGGAAATTGATAGCTGAAATCCGTCTGTGTGAAATTTGAAAAAGTATCAAAATCTGTGGGTGCTGGGCCGAGACTTTCACTTTGTGAATTGGAAACGATGACACCAGCTTGCACTGAAGATACGATCGCCAATTTTTCAAGGATTTCAAACCGCCACCCCGGTCCTGCGTGCAGGGCAAACGAGTTAACATCCACATCAAATTGAGTAATAGCATTTGCATCGATAAAAGAGCGAAATCTTTCAGGCGGGTTTACAAAATCTGCGAATAGAAAGCTGGCATCCCCGCGTATTTGATTTGGGGAGAAGGGGCCAAAAAACACGTTCGGGATGTCAATTCCCAAGCTTGCACTGATCGCTTTTGTATCGGTAAAATCATTTAATCGTTGACCGCCATAGAAACTCAGATCACTTCCGAACGTTTTTATAGGCAATGTAGCGATGAACAGGCTGGCCAAAAACCCTAATTTCTTTAAACTCATATTCCCATCTCCAAATTCCGATTAAATATACCCTAGATTGATTTTGTGACAGACATAACCCTATTCCCGCATGATTTTCTAATCGAACGCATTATCCATCGCGATGGTTTAATTCTGGTAATCAATAAACCAGCAGGAATCGCTGTACACGCCAAACCGGGCGTGTCTAAGGATTTGGCCGGCGATCATTTAGAAAACTACTTTGATTCCTTACGTTTTGGTCTGCCGAGGCAGCCTGTTTTGGCCCATCGTCTTGACCGAGATACTTCCGGATGTTTGGTTCTTGCGCGCCACCCAAAGGCGGCTCGAAAAATGGGAAAGTTATTTCAAGAAGGGAAAGTGCGAAAAACCTATTGGGCGATCTGTAAGGGGGTACCGGAAAAACTATCGGGTACAATTAATCTTCCAATATATAAGTATACGGATAAAAAGGGTTGGGAAATGCGAGTCGGAGAGGGGGAAAATGCAAAATCTGCAATCACGGTTTACCGTGTTTTGGACCAATCAGCGGGAATGAGTTTTATCGAGTGCCGCCCCAAAACTGGTCGCACCCATCAAATTCGTGTGCATTTGGCTGCATTAGGAGCCCCCATTGTTGGTGATCCCAAATATGGAAATATGTCTGGTAACGACAAAACGAGCTCTATGATGCTTCATGCGCGCGCCCTGACAATACCAATCTCTCCCAATAAAGACCCGATAAGTGTGACTGCAAACCCACCACCAGCTATGTATGCGCATTTAAAGCATTTCGCGTTCAAGTGGGAAGCGATTGAACTGCAATAAATGCGTCAAACGAAAATTTCAGAACCGATCGTCGGTTCGTGCTAATCGCGATAGGCAGTAGTAAGGAGTTATATCTCGCGCGTTATAATAAGCTTCACTGACTTTAAACGCGTGAATTTTCTGTTTTGTAAAGTGCTAAACACGGCGCTCTTACAAAGAGTATCAGTGGTTTTAAAAGACCAAGTCGTAATGTCCAAAGACGGTAGAATAGGTTTAGACGCTTATCCATAAACCGGCTGTTTGGGGCACGGAATATTTAGCAGGGTTTAAAGTGTTGCCTGTAACTCTTCCAGACGAGCAATGGATTGGTGCGCTAATAGAGTTTTTCCAGCATCGTCGCCAGCTTGCTCCAAGGCTTCCCGAGCGATGGAGAGGCGCGCCTTAATGGTGTCCGCGTCGAGTTCAGCAACAGGCGTTGCTTCTTCTGCCAAGATCGTCAAACCTGCCGGGGTAATCTCAGCAAATCCGCCTTGCAAAAATATTTTTTCTTCTTCTGAACCGTTTTTGAGGACGACTAACCCCGGTGCAAGGGTGGTCATAAACGGTGCGTGATTTGGTAGAATACCAATCCAACCTTCCGTGCCTGGAATATCGACAGAATCGACTTCCTTGGAAACCAATTCGCGTTCAGGGGATACTAGAGAGAAGTGTAGTTTGTTGGCCATGATTTTCTACCGCTTAACATTGTGCCATCGTTCAAAGGGGGCATTCACTCCCCCTAGTTAATAAAGGGCGGGCTCGTGGTGAGCCGCCCGTAATTTTTAGGCCGCATCGGCCGCAAGCGTTGCTGCTTTCTCGATGGCCTCATCCATGCTGCCAACCATATAAAAGGCGGCTTCAGGAAGATGGTCATAGTCCCCGGCGACAAGACCTTTAAAGCCTTTAATTGTATCGGCAAGAGATACGAGTTTACCGGGTGAACCGGTAAAGATTTCAGCTACGAAGAAAGGTTGAGATAGGAATCGTTCCACTTTACGCGCCCGCGCCACTACCAACTTATCTTCCTCGGATAATTCATCCATACCCAGGATCGCGATAATATCTTGCAATGATTTATATTGTTGCAAGATATTTTGAACATCACGGGCAACTTGGTAATGCTCTTCACCGATGATGCGGGGGTCGAGGATTCTGGAGGTTGAATCGAGTGGATCCACAGCTGGGTAAATCCCTTTTTCTGAAATCGCACGATTCAAAACTGTTGTCGCATCAAGGTGCGAGAAGGAAGTCGCTGGCGCGGGGTCGGTCAAATCGTCAGCAGGCACATAAATGGCTTGTACCGATGTAATCGATCCTTTGGTGGTGGTTGTGATGCGCTCTTGCAATTGCCCCATATCCGTTGCGAGTGTCGGCTGGTATCCCACCGCAGAAGGAATACGTCCAAGAAGCGCTGAAACTTCTGAACCCGCTTGTGTAAAGCGGAAGATATTATCAACGAAGAACAGAACGTCTTGCCCTTTATCACGGAAATCTTCGGCAACCGTCAGCCCCGTTAGCGCCACTCGTGCGCGTGCTCCTGGAGGCTCGTTCATTTGGCCGTATACGAGCGCTGCTTTGGAACCTTCAGTTTTGCCATCATTCTCTTTGGGATCGATATTCACATTAGATTCGATCATTTCCCAGTAAAGATCATTGCCCTCACGGGTCCGTTCACCAACACCGGCAAATACAGAATAGCCGCCGTGCGCACGAGCAATATTGTTAATTAATTCCATGATCAAAACGGTTTTGCCAACACCGGCACCGCCAAACAGACCGATTTTACCACCCTTCGCGTATGGGCAAAGCAGATCAACAACTTTGATTCCTGTTTCAAGAATTTCCGCTTCAGTGGATTGCTCTACAAATGGGGGGGCTTCTTGATGAATGCCGCGTGTATCAGAGTGTGGGATTGGGCCGGCATCATCAACGGGTTCGCCGATGACATTCATAATCCGGCCAAGGGTTCCGTCACCAACGGGGACGCGGATAGCATCGCCTGTATCGACCACTTTTGTGCCGCGGACCAGCCCCTCGGTTGAGTCCATCGCGATTGTGCGGACGGCGTTTTGGCCAAGATGTTGGGCCACTTCGAGAACAAGTCGCTTGCCATTATTTTCAGTTTCAAGAGCGTTCAAAATGCCGGGTAATTCCCCGTCAAAAGTCACGTCAACAACAGCGCCAATCACCTGGCTGATACGGCCTTCTTTGCTCATATCTGATCTTCCTTTTGTGCTATGAACCCCCAGTTCAAATGAGGGCGCCCAATATTGAATATGGGCAAGGGTATTGCAGCGGGGCATAGCACTCTTGAAGCAGAGTTTCCAGCCCCCCCCAACAGGGAGTTTATCAATCAAAAGTGCAAAATTGTCGCGGGTAAGGCCTGAGATTTATCCGCCGGTATGTGCTGCCCAGATGTTGTAGGTCAGGCGGTAGTCGATTGAGGGTAATTCTTGCTTGCGGGTTGTGCAGAAAACCTGACTTTTGAGGCTTTTTTCCACGAACCCAACTTTTCGCAATATCTTGCCAGACGCAAGGTTATCCTCGTAATGTCCGGCCTCAATGAGACCTCTGCATAACTATCGTCAAATTGACCAAATTAGTTAATACAGTGCTTTA
>CAYZLR010000129.1:0-7783 GCA_964479275.1 uncultured Caulobacterales bacterium | reverse complement strand
GAGATGGCAATAAAATGAAGTAGCAAGGTGTCTACAAAGCTAGGGGCACATCAGATATTTCGAAGCAAGAAGCTGTATTATCTGCATATATGAACGTAAGGGCGAGTGAGTTCATTCCATATGAAAGCTATATTTCTGAGAACACGCCTTATGAAACACAGCATGGTATAAAGGGTGCAGAATTTGATCGTGTTATCGTCATTCTTGATGATGATGAAGGTAGATCACAAAGAGCTTACTCATATGAGAAAATATTCGGATTAAAAGCTCTCTCAGCAACAGATCAGAAAAATATTGAAGAAGGCAATGACAATGCAGTCGCTAGGACTAACAGGCTATTCTATGTTGCTTGTTCAAGGGCTAAAAAAGACTTGGTGATTGTTCTTTTTACCCAGAATGTGAATGCAGCTAAGGAGTTAGTTACCCAATCTGGGTTGGTTTATCCTGATAGAATTTTGACCGAAATTGCTTTTCTTTAAGGCTTGACTATCAACATATCACAAAAACAATATCTTCTTACTCAACAAAATATTTAACCGGGCCCTTAGAGATTTTTTCAACCCTTCCACACTCTTCCAGACAATTATTTCAAATGCCTTAGTATCAAAAGCCACATTCGCGAAATCTGATTCATGACAACATAAAATTACTGGTTTACCTTGTCCCTTCATATAGCCAGATTCAAAATATATGTTTGGGCGATTAAAGTCTAAAATAGAAATAATCGCGACAGCTTTATCCATTTCAAGAAGTATGTCTTCTATGAGTGGCTTTTCCCCATCTGTATCGACAACTATAACATCTTCGAATTTATATTCAGTTGCTACAGTTTTTATGGCCCCTCTAACATCATCCATTCTTGCCTCTGCCTCAGGAATGAGAGGTAAAGTGACAAATATTTTTTCTCTAATTTGGCCTGAAAGATAACTTTTTAGTACATATACAATCGACTTGGCTACCTCACTAGGCTTAGAGGATAAGCTATTAATTATTCTCCAGTTTCTTATAAGCTTAGAGTCCTTCGTTTCATTAATCTTTTCGCCGAAATTCTTAGCTTCGGAAACTAAATAATTATCATCTTCGATACCAAAACATAGTGGAATAAGCTTCTTTCCTCTGAGCTTTGCTAATTTGAACATCTCGCGTACACCTCGATTACCATCAGTCGCAATCACGATGTCAGCGTCATTTACTAAATGCTCTCGACGCTCCTCCGCATATGAGCCCTTTTCGAAAACGGAGCCAAGTTTTAAATACTCGTCAGTAGTGTATGTATTATCTATTTCTGTCTTAGGAAGATACGTTAACAGCGCCTCATCAATAAATGATTTACTTAAGCTATTAACAACGCTTGAAGAAATAGCTTGAGTTCTACCACCATGTAAGATTTCTATATCTTTACAGGCTGACAACTCTTTACCTAAATTCTTGCAGATTGATAGTATCCTCTCAATCCGCGATTTACTAACGTTAGGGTATCTTCGTTCGATATTTCCCATACTCAGTAATATACGACGTTTGTTCATAGTTTAGATAAAAGTTTTAAGTGAAGTTATAGTTTGATCAAAACTATCTTCATTTATTACCACTCCTGAGTAAAATGAACTGTTTTTAGCGTAATGATCAAAACAATTTGGTTTTCGGTTCACTCGTTCTTGAGCATCGCTTAGACTATAACCAATATCCACCAATCGTCTGCTTGCGAGTTCTTTATTAACATAAGTGAAAATAATTGTGACCTCGGATCTGTTCTCGAAATAATTCTTTAGATATTCGATTGTTTGAAAATTCCGAACAACCATACAAACGTCATGGAAATTTTGTAAAACGTCCTCAAGCTCGGATAGAAAAAACCCATAATTATGCTTTCCATAATTATATGAAATGAAGTCAGAATTACCTTTATTTTTTTCAAAATAATCTTTTGAAACTTTACGGCCTGAAACTCTTTTGTAATCGACAAAGCTATTCGCATAAGTTTCTTCAGGTCTTAGAGGGCGGTCAATATACTTTCCTAGGTAAGACCAACCGTTGGCTACTAAGTAAGAACATAACGCTGACTTTCCCGCTGCGGAGTCTCCATCAAATATAAGTAACCTCACAATTATTAGCTACTTGAGAAGCAAACTAAGTTTCTCTTTCAAATCAGCATCTAAAGGAATGCCGTCTAAAACATTTGGTGGGCCAGGCCAGTGACGATCACTTATTTTAATTCCTTCTACGTCTTTCTGCTCAGAATATCTAACTAGGACATGAAAATGAACATGAAAGTCAATCATCATTAGCGCAAGATAGTTTATCTTATCAAATTCAAATGCTTCAGCTAATTTTTCCTCTATGTGCTTACAAACCACACTTAACTCTGACGCTTCCTCTTGCGTCAAGCCACCTAAATGCTCTTCTGGTCGCCTAAGAGATAAAATGGTTGATGGGACTGCGACTTGTGCTGGCCTGAGTGACCAACGCCAATACTTAAATTCTTTAAGGATGAGTTCATCAACCTTGAATTTTTTTTGAAAGTCAGCGAATTTTGTACTCATGTCATAGCCCCTTTTTCACCCGTAAGTTACAGTATGAAAATATGCTACACAAGTGTAAATTGCTTTTTTAAACAAAATAGCATACTTTAGTATCCTTTCTTAATATTCTTCTGCCCGCATAATCGTCATTACTCTTGTCGTAATATTAGAGTCAGCAGGATTGTCCGAACCTCTTTCCATTGTTTGATCATAATAATCGATTTTGAAAAAGAACTTATCTCCTGCGACTTCAACAGCTCCAAAGTCATGTTCGCCGTAAGGGTCGTTGTCATCGGTGAATGCATCAAAATCGCGGATCGCATTCATTACTTCAGCCCGTGTATTTGAACTCAAATTTACGACTGATGGCGTGGCAAGTACTTTTCCACCTATTCCATGAGTACGAAGCAAATCATTAAGGCGAGAAATCGAAGCCGATGTTTTTTCTGGCATTGGAAAAGAATGCTACGCCTTTGCGGTGTATGCATTCAAACATCTTTTAGAAAACTCACTTGAGCATACACCCAGAAATAATGTGCTGATATATTTCGGGATCAGTCGTGAGTTTCAGATGTTCTTGATAGGTCTTCATATTCGCCTTGGTGAACACGGTCACTGGGCGCAAATGGCATAAAGCTTTCTGCTTTTCCTTGTCTGGGATCGGGGCAGATATGATTGCTTCCACAAGCTTCCGCTGAAGCACAATCGCGGCAGCATAAACCCGATAACCTTTATAGTATTGTGTTCGCCAACATCTGAGCCAAAAGACTTTTGCGTCCATATTAGGCTGTTTAAATTTCCCACTCTTATGTGCCGAAAGAATGCCCTGCCTAGAAGCAATACGATTTATCAATATCTGAGAAGACTGACTGCCAAAATCCTTAGCAATTGATCGTAGCATCGTTTCAAACTCCCATTGCCAGATTTCAATAGAATAGAAATCCTGCCCCAACCTTATTTTGCGTAGTAAGAAAATTGATCGATCATCCACATCATCACGCCACCAATCTTCAATAGGCGCAGCATCCATTTCGGTCTTAGTGCCAATTCGCCGTTCAAAGAGGGCGTGATAGAGCACATCTTCGATGACATCAGACTTCACTAAGTGTGAATGAGCGTGAACGACTTTCACAAAGTCCTGATCAACCAGATCGTCTAAATCTTGGTTGCTCAGCAAGTTTTGGGACTGGTCGTTTTGCTTGCTGAGCGCTCGTCGATAGCGCTCACATGCCCATAGTCTTTGTTCGGCGATGTAAGACTTCGATTTTTTAGAAAGTTTCGAAGCACAGCCAAGAATAGTTAGACATTCGATAAACTGCCTCAGCGTATCGAGACCAACCTTAGTTTCCCAATTCCAATCATATAGTGCTAGAGCTTTGTATGCATGACAAAGCGTCACCAGAGTAAAGTAATGCTCTACGCTCTCAGCTTCGGTTATCTGTAAATACTGACTCGCCATTTTGATATGCGCCTTGATAGTCAGGCGACCTGCGGCTTTTGCTTTGTCATTATGATAATGCTTAAAAAGATCACTCCCCGCTTGGAGTAAGAAATTCTCAAAAACGCTATCAGTCTGATTCATTCAGTGAGATTAAGCAGGTGTGTTTTCAGAGGCTTCCAAGTCTAGAGACATTGTTTTTCGTTCTTGAGTGGTGAGTGGCTGTACCTGTTCTGGGTTTTGCTGATGGAGATAATCAACAAGATCAGCTTGATTAGGCGTACCAGCTGCATAATAGCGTTGTGTGTAATCTCCAAAAGACTTGATGACATCCATGTTGGGATGACCCTCTTCATTCCAGATACCAAGACGTTTTAACACCTTACTCGTTCCAGCTTGATTATTCTCCCAACCGAAAGCAGTTTGCGTGTCAGAAAGTAGTCTACTTTGATTTTGGATGAGTTGTTGTTTCTCTTCAAAATTTTCCATGTCACCATCATACCCTGCAAAACCACCTGTCATATGACTGATAATTTGCTGAAACTTTTTCACCGTGAGTGGATCAAAAGCGCCGCCACTGTCGAGTACGGAAAAATCTACTTGGTAGATATTTTCAACAAACCCTGTCGTCCCGTTGCTCTCTGTCACGTTCCAGTAGTGCGTCAACTCTACTAGCAAGCCTACATCTTCTCCTGACCAACCTGACACGTCTCTGGTTACGATATGATCACCAGCCTTAGCCTCAATAACCTGTCGCCCTGACGGCTCTGTATAGCCTTCTACGCCCGTACGGATTTGTCGCTTGTTTTGTTTATTATGTACATAATCTCCATCTTCTGATTTTTCACTTAGTACATCCTGTACATCTGAACCTGTTACGATCATGCGCAGACGACTTTTGTCCTCAAAAGAGATTACATCTGAAGCCTCTACTTGAGCTAATACTGGTGCAAAAGTTTTTCCGAGGTTATCTGCCGCAAGATTAATAGCACTAGTTTCCAATATTTGCTCAAAAGCAGCTTGTCCCTCAGGATCAGAAAACACACCACGCATTTCAGCGAGCATCGCTTCCACTTGATTGATTTTACCGAAAGCAATTTCCTGTGCCTCAAGAGTTTGCAATTGTGGGTGCGACTTCAAAGCTTTGCGAGCATTTTTCAGAATATTGTTTACACCACCCCCTGCTTGGGCCGCATCCACATAAATTTGATCAATTTCCTTACTTAACACATCAGTTTCTTGTTTTACCTTAGCTCGCTCAGTTTTAGTATCTGCGATGGTTTCAACATCTTGCGCAAGTCCTGTATCTAACGCGGCGATTTCAGCCTGAGCCAGACATTCATCAAGCTCAAACTCAGCTAGATCAGGATCATCTAAAGCCATTGGGTCTGCCTCAAGCAAAGCCCGAACATTGTTCATTGCAATCGGTAAATGTTCTGGTTGGGCGCAATTAACCGTTAAATATTCAACGGCTGTTTTGGGTAAATCTGACCACTGTTCAGTCACATCAACATTCAAAGCCACACGTTCTGCTTGGCAGTCAGTTTGTACGCATTCGCGTTGCTCTTTTTGACTATTTGCAGAAAGGGGTTGGAGTTCGTGAGCGGTCTCAGAAAAGCTCATTATCTGATGATTATACCAGATAATGCAATATTAAGCGAATTTATTGCAGAGGCTTAACTACCACCCCCTGACTTAGCGGCTTCTTGCGATACCGTTTTAACAACACTTAACACATCACGTTTTGTTTTATCCTTCTCAAGCTCATCTGTTTCTACGGCGATGGTTTCAGCGTTAGCGGTTCTTTGATCAGCTTTAGCGGCGATTTCAGCACGTCTTTGGGCTTTTAGCTGTTCATGCACTCAATTTTTTCAGCCTTCGTAGCGAGGGCAATACACTGATCCCGTGTTACTTTGGTTGTCTCGACAACTGCTGCTACCTTCTGCGCTTCTGCTTGTGTATTGTCTTCGGCGTTAGCCTCACTGCACCCTGCCAGCGTCAATCCCGCCATTGCAGACATAACCGTTGTTCGAAGTTTTCCCATGAGTTGAGTGTTAAGTACCATAAAGGCTACCTATTCTCCGTTTTCTGTCAAATTTTGTGGCAATCTGTCAGCGAGCTTTCGCCAGATTTGGGCGCTGATTTTTTCTATTTCAGCATCAGAAAGGCTGAGTTGATCTTTCGTTTTGGTTCGTTTCTTTGATCCAAAAATATCGTGCATGAGCGCCGCATTCTGCGCTTGGGCTTCATCTATTCCCAAATATCGGATGGTTGAAGCTGGCGACTTATGACCAAGCAATCGTCCGATAATTTCGACTGTGACACCACGCTCATAGAGAAAAGTTGCCTTAGTTCGCCGTAACGAATGCGCACTGTAAAACTCTGGCGAAAGTCCAATGCTCACCGCCCAGTTTTTTATCAGCGTTCGGTAAAATCCAATCGTGATTGGATCACCGTTACTTGGCTTTTGCCGCGTGAACAAAAACTCATTTGCTTGCTTGCCGCTAGATTTAATCCAAACTGACAACGCTTTTTGCGTGGTCGGGGTTAGAACTGGATAAACGCCCGTAGTCGTTTTCTTCTGCCGCCACGGAAAACTGATTTTAATGATACCGTTAGAGTGCTGCACATCTGAGACACGCAACTGGAGCAGATCAGAGGCACGAAGCATGGTGTCGATAGCAGTTAAGAAGAGACACAAATCGTGTGGATTATTTTCCGTCAATGCTAATCTGATCTGACGGACTTCTGCTTGGCTCAGCGGCTTACGTGAGCCCACCACACGGTCTTTGTTCCACGGGCGACCATATTCTCTTGTCATGTCTATGAGAGGCGCGTCATCGCGACTGACGCTATTTACAAAAGCAATGCTATTTTATTTAAATTGATCAGAACGCAAAGGTATTTAACCAATAATGGATTTGACGGTTTTAGAAACCGAGCAACACAAAACGCTCTCCTGTCAAGGCGAAGTGAGTGACGCTTTTGTAAAAAGCAAGTATTATGTAGGCATCCTAATACACAGCGAATGTCAGAATACATCTCGGCACTGCATCAGTCGATTGCGACGGGTAATGGGTTTAAACTCTACAAACACTACTCGGAAGCTCAAGCAGCAAAGTTCTTGGGAATGCACCACGTCACCCTCAAGAAACACCGCCTAAACGGACGCATTGACTACCTAAAGTCAGGTGAGCGTAGCATCGGATATTTTGGCTACCAAATCGCTGATTTCTTAATCAGGAATATCAAATGCCGAAAATCATCAAACGCGACTTCCAAATCGGAGACTACTGGCTCAGTCAACGAAAAGACAGCCTCGTCTATTACGCCAATGTCTATTCAGAGAAAACTCAAACCGTCAGACGTTTCAGCCTTCGTACAAAAGAGTTTGAGTTAGCGAAAGAAAAGTTGCTTGCGCTTTATTTAAAGGAAACCAAGCCCGAAAAAGTTGAAAGTCACCAAATCACCATGGCTGAAATTCTTTGGGAATATTATGAAGGTCACGCTAAAAAAGTCAGAAGCGGAACAAGCATCAAAATATGTTGTCGCTTATGGTCAGAGTTTTTTGGTGAAGACAGCGTAGAAGACGCAACCAATGCAGCCAAGCTTGAAAGCTTCATCGCATGGCTCGAAGATAAAGATTACAGCACTGCCTATATTCAAAGAATAATGGGTGTAGGAAAAGCGGCCCTGAACCGCTCATACCGTAGAGGAACTATAAAAGCAGTCCCCTATATTCCCAGCATCAAAGTCAATTACGGTGACCCTAAAGGACGTGCCTTAAGTGCCAAGGAAGTTGCTTTACTACTAACTCATGCCTCAG
>CAYZLR010000128.1:0-7787 GCA_964479275.1 uncultured Caulobacterales bacterium | reverse complement strand
CCGTATGATCTCAAGACGACTGGCTAAATATTAGTTTTGAATCGGACTCTAAGATGTGTGTGTAATCGGCTATATGCAAACGATTTTTGAATATTTGATAGTTCAATCAATGGCGTTATTAAAGTATCTTGCGTGTCTGTCGGAACCGGTTGAACTACAATAATCTGTGTGTACAGAATATGATGCATAAATTTTATTGAGATGCCTCGCTTGTCCGATTTATAATTGCGTCTAAAATGGCCATTCGGGTGGAAACCCCATAAAAAACTTGTTTTAAAATCAATGAGCGGTTTTCGTCGTCGGCTAACGCTCCATCAATTTCGATACCACGGTTCATTGGACCTGGGTGCATAATTTTCGCATCAGGTTTCGCAAATTCTAATGTTTTTTCGTGTATCCCATAATCGCGAAAAAGAGTCTGCGCATCCACATTGAGGGTTTCCTCAATTCGCTCAAATTGTACCCGCAAAGGCATCACCACATCGCACTCTTTGAGACCAGTTTTCAAATTATCATATCGCTCAATATCTGGAAATTTATCATGATCTGGCATGAAAAAGTCTGGTCCAACAAAACGAATTTGCGCGCCCAGTCTACGAAACAGCTTAGCCCCGGAGCCGGCAACGCGTGAATGTCGAATATCACCACAGATTGCGATTGTCTTATTTTTGATGGAGCCAAATGTACCGACCATTGTGGCGGCATCCAAAAGTGCTTGCGTTGGATGTTCCTTTGCGCCGTCGCCAGCATTAATAATCGAGCATGAGATATGGTCAGACAGATCGTGTAAAATACCTGGTGTAATTGAGCGGATAACCATCACATCGGCATTCATCGCATCAAGAGTTTTTACTGTATCCAGTAAATCTTCATTTTTATTTATTGAAGACGTCGCTACAGGAAGTGTGATAATATCGGCGCCAAGTTTTTTACCTGCAAGTTCAAACGACATGCTGGTTCGGGTTGAGTTTTCAAAAAATAAATTAATCTGTGTCCGTTGTGATAAACGTGTTGTGACGATTTTGGCCAAGTTTGATGGCTTCGATTTTAGATAAGATGCGTAGTGTTGGGAGAGCTCTAATATTGTTGCGATGTCTCCATCAGATAAATCGTCGATAGAGCGCAGGTGTTTTGCTTGAAAAGAAAATGGAGGCGTTGATGGCATAGACGGGAGTTCACTTGATCAATCTATTTCTGGCGGTATAGGCCAGTCTATCAAGTGGTGCAATCATAAATATATGAAAAACTAACCCGCTATAACTACCGACTCGTCAGCATTATTCGAGAATTTATCGTCTTTGACGTCTCCCAAGGGGAAGGGCAGATCTTTCACGCGTACATAGTTTAGAACGAAAAATATGGATATAACGTCGAAAACTGTAAGCATGGTAGCCAAAAAATGGCTCCCTGAAATAAGGACCTCCACCATTGAACTCACTGTTGAAAGAACGGCAATAATAGCTCCACAATACACGGCTTTTTCTTTACCCATTTTGACGGTTAAGCCCAAACCCACATAAATTGCACCGACGATAAAAACGCGTATGTATGAAATGCCTGATATATCAAAGGTGGTTAAAACCAAATGTGCCATACCGGTACAAACAAAGATTCCAAACATGGCGTGTTTATATTGGTGGGCTTTGCTGCGTGGTGGCGGCGGTGTGTCATCAAGATCGATATTAAACTCAAACATGGTTCTGCCTTATGTAATCAATCGCTCCTTGCAAAATAAAACTTGCCGCCATTTGATCAATCAGATCAGCCCGTCTTGATCTACTGGTATCCAGAGCAATCATCTCCCTATCCATTGCCTGTGTTGACAGGCGCTCATCCCAAAAAGCAAAAGGCATGCTGACTTTTGCTTGCGCGTTGCGAACAAAAGCTCTTGTCGATTGAGCTCTCGGGCCTTCACTGCCGTCCATATTTAACGGCAATCCTATTACGAAACCTACACTATTGCGCTCATGCGCAAGGTTAACGATGGTTTCCAGATCGGTCGTAAATTTTTTTCGCTTTAGTGTGATGACCGGCGTAGCGATTAAGCGGTCAGGGTCACAACTTGCGATACCGATCGTCTTTGTCCCCAGGTCCAAACCCAATAAGGGGCCGTGGTTTCCAAGGACTGATAAATCAAGGGGGGCTTTGTCATTAGTCATTTCCCCGACTTATCATCTATTCTTGCCTGAATAAATCCTAATGACAGGATCCATTGCTTGTAATATCTATGTAGGCGTCAATTATAGTGAGATTGACCATAATTGTAATTCCTTAACAAATGGAAAATTTAGGATATTATTCGGTATGTTTGATCATCATGGTTTTTCACTTAAGGCATTATTTTTATTAGGGTTGGTGATTTGCTCGATTTCTCTTACTAATGTGCATGCGGATAATAAATTAGAGATAGGTGCGCCGCAAAAGGTCAATATTCTATTTGCGCCGGCTAGGTCTGAGATGCTCAATGTCTCCTATCACTTGGCGCAGCCTTTGCGCCGCTTGAATATGGGGCCATTGATCACCGCCAATCATATGGATCCCCTCACTGGAAGAGAGGGTAATGCGGCGAATAATCTCTCTAGATCTATCGATGATTTTAGGGTGAGAGAATGGTCAATATCAAATAGCGGTTTTCAATTTGAGACGGAAAAAGGATTTCTCTTTGTTGCTCGTCGTGATGCCGCCGCGTTTACACATTTTTCTTTATTAGTACCTCGTCATCACAAGAAAGTATTTTCTCTACATCGCCCCGTCACATCATTTCATGATGGGGGAGGCGTCCTATATACCGGTTTTTTCCAACCGTTTTTGCAAAAAACTTCCGGCACTCTTGAATGGATGACAGTGAGATATGAATTTTCTCTACCTAAGGAATATGACGTTTCTGGATATCTTGCCCATCAAGTAGAAACGAACAGTGAAGTCACGCTCGACTTAAAACGAGAGAACCGCCCATTTTTTATTTATTTTGGCCCGTTCAAAGCGAGGCCCAATTCTAAAGTGAGTTTAGTGTTCGATCAGGATCTTCCCGCCTGGATTGAAACCGAAATCGACACCCTTATCCCCCGAATGAAGACTTACTTACAAACAGCATTTCAAAGTGAAATTCAGGGACCGGTTTTTTTGTTTATGACGACGCCAAATACTTCTGATACTTCGATTGATGGACATTCTTTTCGCGGAGATGCTTTGCCCAGCCAAATATTGGTCCGTTTGAATGGACAAGGGTGGAATAGCAAGTCAGAGAGAGGCTTGGAAATTTTACGTAAAAATATTCTTCATGAGTTTATCCATTTATGGCAATTAAAGCTGCGTCTTTCGGGCGATTTGCCTGATTGGGTTCACGAGGGCGCTGCAGAAGCGATATCTTCTGAGGCGATGTTTGCTTTGGGATTTTGGGATCGACCACGTTTTACGCAGGAAAAAAATCAGGCCAAAAACAAATGTACTGAGCGTATTTCTGGCCGCTCTTTGTTTGAAGCCGATAAAACTGGTCTTGATCGTGTATCCTATTATTGTGGTCAAATGCTCTCAGAAATCGCGGCTTTAGGGACAAACGGCAATCGTGGCATTAAAATGAATTTAATAGACACTCCTGTCACCGTATTTTGGCGTGAGTTTTTGAAAGTAAGCCGGGAGGCCGGATATTCCTATGAGAATTGGCTAGACTATGTTCGGGCTCATGAGATTCGGTCAGGGTTTTCGCGTGCAATCAATCAATTTGTAAAAACCTCTGCATTGGTGCACCGGCCTAAAATCGATCATCTGGATAGCTTGACTATGCCAAGAGATGATATTGGGGGGCGTGAGCGCTAGAATTTTGGCTGAACAGACCATGAATCGCTCTTGCCATCAGTCGCGCCCGTTGATAGGGCTAAACTAAGAAAAAGTTGGCATGTTGCTCTTCTGCCGGGAGATCAATATGTATGCTAGCATACACAGGAATAAGCGATGAGTGTTGATAAAGAAACTGTGCGCAAAGTGGCAAAGCTTGCCCGAATCTCTGAGCCCGAAGAGCGTCTTGAACCATTAGCCAATGAAATAAATGGCATATTGGGTTGGATTGAGCAGTTAAATGAAGTTGATGTTGACGGAATCCGGGCGATGGCTTCAACAGTGGATGTGACATTGCCCTTGCGAGAGGATATCCCCGCAAGCGGTCCAACAGGGGGAGGACAGCCAGATAAGATTGTTGCGAATGCCCCAAAATCTGAAGAGAACTTCTTCGTGGTTCCCAAAGTGGTCGAATAAGTATTTTTATAACATTTGTCTAAACTTTCCCTACAATTCTTAAAGATCGAAAAGATATGACACAAATTGAAAATCATACGCTTGCAAGCTTGCGTGATGCCCTGAAAAATAAAGAACTGACCTCTATTGAGGCAACAGATGCGTATCTCTCTCGAATTGAAGCTGCCAAAGAGTTGAATACCTTTATTACGCTCACTGCTGATAAAGCGCGAGATATGGCAAAGGCCAGCGATGAAAAACTCGCGAGTGGAAAGGGCGGTGATCTCGAAGGGGTCCCACTTGGGATCAAAGATTTGTTTTGTACCGAAGGCGTTTTAACCACCGCTGCAAGCCACATTCTTGATGGTTTTAAACCCGAATATGAATCAAGAGTCAGTGGCAATCTGTTTGCTGATGGGGCGGTGATGTTGGGTAAACTCAATCTCGATGAGTTTGCTATGGGCTCTTCCAATGAAACCAGTTTTTACGGAAATGTTATTAATCCTTGGCGTCGAAACGGAGATGATACGCCGTTAACGCCCGGTGGGTCTTCTGGCGGTTCGTCTTCTGCTGTGGCCGCTGGTCTTGTGGCTGGTGCAACGGGGACTGATACGGGCGGCTCTATTCGTCAACCGGCTTCTTTTACGGGGACTGTGGGTGTAAAGCCGACTTATGGTCGCTGTTCGCGTTGGGGCATTGTGGCTTTTGCCTCGTCCCTGGATCAGGCGGGGCCGATCACGCGAGACGTAAAAGATGCCGCAATCATGTTAAAAAGCATGGCTGGCTATGATGAAAAAGATTCCACCTGTATTGATCGTCCTGTTCCCGACTATGAGAGCGTATTGGGTCAATCCATCAATGGGTTGCGGATTGGCATTCCCAAAGAATACCGAGTAGACGGCATGCCTGCTGAAATAGAAACGCTTTGGCGGCAAGGCATAGAATGGATGAAAGATGCAGGGTGCGAGATAGTTGATATATCACTGCCGCTGACAAAATATGCGCTCCCTGTTTATTATATTGTTGCTCCAGCGGAGGCATCATCAAACTTGGCTCGTTACGACGGGGTTAAATATGGCCTGCGTGCGCAAGGGGATATGCCAATACAGGATATGTATGAACAAACGCGTGCAGAAGGCTTTGGCAATGAGGTTAAGCGCCGGGTTATGATCGGCACTTATGTGCTTTCTGCTGGATATTATGATGCTTATTATCTGCGTGCACAGAAGATCCGTAAGCTGATTTCAAATGAATTTAATGACGCTTTTAATAAGGTGGATTTGATTCTCACGCCGTCAGCGCCTTCTGCTGCATTTGGCTTGGGAGAGAAAACCGGCGATCCGGTGGCAATGTATCTCAATGATATTTTCACCGTTACAGCAAATCTTGCCGGTTTACCGGGCGCTTCAGTCCCTGCGGGATTGGATGCTCATGGATTACCTCTGGGGTTACAGTTAATTGGTAAACCATTTGATGAAGAAACCTTGTTCAAAGGTTCTTATGTTCTGGAGCAGGCGGCAGACTTTAATGCACGCCCTCATGATTGGTGGGCGTGAGAGGGAATTTTGTCTCAGACTAAATTTTGATTTTGCTGTTCGTGCAACAGTTTGTGAATAGGAGCAAAGGAGCGGCGATGATGCGCACTGACGCCGTGCTTTTCCAAGCCTGCGCGGTGGGCAGGGACACCGTAACCTTTATTTTTCTCCCATTCATAATATGGAAACTCGACCGCTAATTCCCGCATCATGCGATCACGGACGACCTTGGCGACAATAGATGCCGCCGCAATCGAGTAAGATTTTGCATCGCCTTTAATTACAGGATAAGCGGGGCAGGTGAGGTGGTGCGGGGCGTATTTACCGTCTACCAGGCATGTTTTTGGTGGGACGGGCAAATTCGCCGCCGCGCGTGTCATTGCTAACATGGTCGCACGGCCAATATTGAGCCGGTCGATTTCCTCGACGCTGGCTTGCCCAACACCGATTTGAGCGCATTGCCATAATTCTTCTGATAGAATCCGGCGTTGTTTTTCAGACAGTGTCTTAGAATCTCTCAATCCATCAACCATAGATGATCGATCTAAAATCACAGCTGATGCCACAACCGGCCCTGCCCACGGTCCACGCCCGGCTTCATCGATCCCGGCGACAAGATCACCGAACTCATCTTCAAGTTTAAAGCTAGGTTCATTGGGCATGGGTTTGTTTTAAAAGAGAATTATACGGACGAATAAAAAGTTGATTAAGAAAAATTGAGTTTCAAAATGATAACAACTTTCCCATGAGCACGCAACTTTTTGATCGGGCGAAGATTGCAAGAGGGGGATGGTAGATGAATTATAATAGCGGCCCTTTATTATAGCGCATTTCTTCAAGCCATATCTGTTCAAAAATTTTCCAATATTTTATTATCTTGAACTTTTAAGAACTTGCGACCATATGTTTTGAATTCATTCAAAAAGAGAGAGTGGGTTGTTTCGCGCTAATGGCGGGTTAAAAGAAGAACAATCCAGCGCAATCCGCTGGATATTAAGACCAAGGCGGTTGATGGCTTTTTGAAAACGTTGCGAGATGAGCTTTGCATAGACGGATTGGGGAGTGGTCGCCCTGGACCATCGAGGGTCATAATCTCGCCCGCCATTCATTTCACGGATATGGCGCATGACTCGGCCTGCACGATCAGGGAAAGTCGCCTCTATCCATTCGCGGAAAATGTCACTGACTTCTTGCGGGAGACGGATGATTGTGTATCCGGCAAATTGTGCACCGGCTTCTTGCGCCGCTTCAAGGATAGTCTCCATTTCATCATCATTTAATCCGGGAATCATGGGGGCGGTCATAACTCCAACGACAGCGCCAGCATGGCTTAACTGGCGGATAGCCTCTAACCGACGGTGAGGGGCGCTGGCTCTGGGCTCCATGGCTCGCGCCAGCTTTGGATCGAGGGTTGTAATCGATACCATTGCTTTGGCAAGGCGGCGTTTTCCCATGGGTTCAATCAAATCAATATCTCTGGTCACTAGTGCAGATTTTGTCAGTATAGAAACAGGGTGAGAAAATTTATCCAGCACTTCGAGAATAGAGCGCATAATTCGCATTTTTTTTTCAATCGGTTGATAGGGGTCCGTGTTGGTGCCGATGGCGATGGGTTTGCACTGATAATTTTTTTTGAAAGTTCTTTTTCCAATAAGGTAGCCGCCGAGGACTTCGCAAACAGACGGGTTTCGAAATCCATGCCCGGGGAAAGGCCATAATAGGCGTGGCTAGGCCTTGCAAAGCAATAGGTGCAGCCATGTTCACAGCCACGATATGGGTTGATGGAACGATCAAAGGGGACATATGGACTATTGATATAATTAATAATCTTGCGCGGGGTCTCAACAGTAATGTCGGTTTTTAGAGGTCTACTTGCAGATTCTATGTCCCATCCATCATGGGTGGGGTGGCGGTGCAGTTTATCATAACGACTGGATGCATTGGAGTGAGCGCCGCGTCCTTTTGTGCCGTGACCTGACCCCTTTGAACGCAGCCAGCTAATAGTAGTAAAATGGCTGAATC
>CAYZLR010000127.1:0-8003 GCA_964479275.1 uncultured Caulobacterales bacterium | reverse complement strand
AATATGCTATACATGTTCTCTGCAAGGTGCTGGATCAATTGAGCCCACACCCTAGTCTTTATTTCCCCCAAAGCGCTCCCCAAATATTTATCCATCAACTGGCCACCTGTTGATAGTCAGGAAATTCGACAAAACAATACCGTAAAGCAACTCTTTAGATATCTCTATTTTTCGCGCCATGCGTGAAAAAGTGGTTTTCATTTCTCTTCAAAAGCATATCACAAAGCTATGAAAAGTTTATCCCGCTTTTTTCGTCTGACGCTTTTTCCACTGCTTATAATGGGGCAGACCAAACATCCACAATCCGGTTAACCAGAGAATAAAAAGTATTATTCCCGCTGGCAAAAACACCCATAATTTTGTCCACCCGGCAAAATAACTGCCATCATGGATCGACTCAATAAAATCAGAGCGCCGGTAAGCAGTCTGTAAAACTTCACCCGTCACCAAATCAATTTGCACTTCCCAATTATCGTCGCTGACAAATTTTACGATATCTCGCCCCGGTTTTACATCAACACGGGCAAGATCGCCCCACTGATGAAAACTATCAGGCTTTTCAGCTCGAACAATTGCGAACAACTCACTCATACTCATTGTATCAAAATGACCATTTGCCGAGATTTCAACGCCGACACCGCGCTGGCTTTGAGGCTGAATCCAGGTAAATTCTTTCTTCACCATCAATAAAACGCCTGCACCAATCATAATAACCAACGGCAAGGCCAATATGATTGATCCCCAATGATGAATGGAGCGAGTAATTTTATTAAAGTTCATCGGTAACGCTCTATCGAATTAAAATCGTTTTGTTATCTATATCCCCGCTAAAAGAAATGATCACCATCCTATTTTTGGTGGCAAGCTTTTACAGTGATAAACACTCATCCTCAAACAAATATTGGCATTCGTTTTTAGAGGGTTCATAAACCTGGCCCTTACACTAATCACACAACAGAAAAATCATGCATGTCATTGACGCTAAAATCACGAGAAAGAAGCGACATTTTGCCCTTTGCCCGAAGGACCAGCCGGGCGATGATTAATGCTGGCTATACACTAATGAGGTTGATCCACTCGGCAACGAGGGCTGGCTTTTCTTCATCTTCTATTTCGACTTTGACCGCCATGACCAGCTTCCAGTTTCCGGGAGTTTTTTCTTCTGCGGACATTAATGTAAAAACCCCGCGAACCCGCTTGCCGGCTCTCACGGGGCTCACCATGCGGACTTTTTCAAAACCATAATTCACTCCCATCTTAACACCGTCAAAAACTGGCATACCACCATCAAGCGCGAACTTTGACAGCATTGAGAGAGTTAAAAAGCCATGGGCAATTGTGCCACCGAACGGCGTTTTTGCCGCCGCTTCTTCATCGATATGAATAAATTGATGATCTTGTGTAACATCTGCAAAGCGATTGATCCGGTCTTGATCAATCCTGAGCCACTGGGAAACCCCGAGAGTTTTTCCAATTTGATTATGTAAGTCTTCCGCCTTCATACTCTTCGTCCTTAAAATTAATATCCACGGATACGTGCTAAACGATCAGCATGAAAAGCAAAATCACCAAACATTTCCTGCGCCACACGTATGCGTTTTAGAAAAAAACCAATATCATATTCATCTGTCATTCCGATACCACCATGCATTTGCACCGCTTCGAGTGCGGCAAGTTTTGCCACCTCACCCGATTTTGCTTTTGCTAGCGAACAAGTCGCGCCCGCAAAATCGAAATTATCATCTAAATCTTGCAAAGCTTTCAAATTAGCAGATTTCATAAGCTCCATTTCTGAGTAGAGATGTGCCGCTCGATGTTGCAATGCCTGAAATGAACCGATCACTTTGCCAAATTGTTTGCGCTCTTTCAGATAATCCATGGTCATTTCAAAGGCCTGTTGTGCTGCACCAGACATTTCTGAGGAAAGCCCGGCACGGCCAGCATTTAAAATACCCTCTAATAATGGATACCCACCATCAACCTCACCGATAATATCATCACCATCGACATCGACGCCGTTGAAAGCCAGTCGCGCTGCGCCGCGCGAGTCAACCATAACTGTGCGCTCGCGTTCTAATTGATCCGCATTTCCATCGACGAGAAACAGCGTAATGCCTTCTTTTTCTCGCTCTTCACCTGACGTTCTCGCTGCCACAATCATTTTATCAGCGACAAAACCATCGGCGACAAAAGCTTTAGATCCTTTCAATTGATAGCCATTGCCTGATTTTTCTGCACGCAAATTAATCGTAGACGGTCGGTGTTTCTGCCCTTCATCCACTGCCATTGCCATTACCAACTCACCGGACGCAATCAGCGGCAACAACTCATCCTGTTGCGCTTTGGAGCCATGTTTAACGATCGCAGTCGCAGATAATATAGCGGTCGACAAGAAAGGGGAGGCCGTCAAACTACGTCCCATCTCTTGCGCAATAACGCCCACGCCCGCATAGCCAAAATCAACACCCCCATGGTCCTCATCAATAAGAATGCCAGCCCACCCCATTTGCGCCATTTCGCGCCAAAGATCGCGGTCAAATCCCGTTTGATTGTCCTCATCACGCAATTTTCGTAACGCAGCCACGGGCGCTTTATCATCTAAAAATCCGCGAACAGACTCGCGCAACATTTCCTGTTCTTCGGTTAAAATTAACGCCATGTTTTTTCCAATATAACTTTATTATCATTAATATGATGGGAACTTTTTAAGGTTCGCCCCTAATTCAAAAGGCAAAACTATCAGCATACCCTTTTGCGAATTTCCCTCACCCATCGGGGAGTTCAAGTATACGCTTTGAAATGATATTGAGCTGCACTTCTGAAGTTCCCCCCTCAATGGAATTGGCCTTTGTACGCAACCAATCACGAGACAATTTCCCGTCTTGCGAACGCGCCCCCTCCCACTCAAGAGCATCTGATCCGCCTACATCCATTAAAACTTCATAACGCCGCTTATTAAATTCGGTACCATAATATTTCAACATAGAGGATTTAGCCCCCATACCTTGACCCGCTTTTGCTTCATCTTTGAGACGCTCCATCGTCAGTAAAAAAGCCCATCCATCAATTTCTGATTGAACAATTTTAGAGCGCAAAATAGGATCACTTAAACGACCATCCTCGTTTAATCCAATTTCACTTGCCGCCATTTCACCAGCGCCGCGCCCGCCCAGCAGCCCCCCGCCGCCCGCACCAATCATTTCTCGTTCGTGCGTTAGCAAATATTTTGCGACATCCCAGCCGCGATCAACCGCCCCAACAATGGCGGAAACCCCATCCCCATAAGATTTTGGCACGCTCACATCATCAAAAAAGGTTTCGCAAAACGGAGATTTTCCCGAGATCAATTGAATGGGTTTTGTGCTCACGCCCTCACTTGCCATATCAACCAATAAAAAACTAATTCCGTGATGCTTACTTGCAGAAGAGTCGGTGCGTACAAGGACAAAAATCCAATCAGATTTATCCGCATAGGATGTCCATATTTTTTGACCATTCACAACCCAATGCGCGCCTTGATCTTCACACTTCGTGGCCAGAGAGGCCAAATCAGAGCCAGCATTAGGTTCTGAATATCCCTGACACCAACGCACTTCGCCGCGCGCAACAGGCGGTAGGAAATGCAGTTTTTGTTCGTGGATTCCGTATTTTAAAAGCGCAGGCCCCAGCATCCATATTCCAAAACTTTCCAGCGGCGAATTGGCCTTAATCCGACGCATTTCAGACTTCAAAACCTTCGCCTCTTCTTTTGAAAGGCCACCCCCACCATATTCTGTCGGCCAAGTCGGAACGGTCCAACCTTTTTGCGCCATGCGCTTAAGCCAAATTTTTTGCGCGTCAGACTTGAATTCCCAATTGCGCCCTCCCCAACAAATATGCTCTTCACCGCTAATCCCGCGCATTTCTTCTGGGCAATTGTCCTCAAGCCATGCCCGTACCTCAAGGCGAAAATCTTCTAGTTCTGACATATTATTTTCCTCACGACCTATGGTCTAGACTATAGTTTTTTTAAATATCAAGATGCCTTTTAATCAACTTGATAATGGGACGCGTTTTGCAAGGCAATCATGCGTATTGTTCGCTTATCAAATTTTTCAGTACCCAGACGAGGCAATGATGAAGGTGCAATCCAGACCCGTTCTGGTACTTTAAATCCAGCCAGCTCTTCAGCCATAAAGGCACATAATTTTTCGGGTTCTATCGTTTTGCCTTCTTTTGGTAGCACAACCAACCCGACACGCTCTCCCAAAACTTTTTCAGGAACAGAAAATGAAACCGCCTCAGCAACGTCTTCATATTCATACGCGCGCGCCTCAACTTCTAGACATGAAATATTTTCACCGCCTCGAATGATCAAATCCTTCATCCGATCCACAATGTAGAGATAACCTTGCCCATCAAGCTTACCCAGATCACCAGTACGAAACCAACCGTCAGGCGTGATCGCGGCGGTTGTTTCTTCAGGCAAGTTTAAATAGCCACGAAAATTGCTAGGGGATCGGATCCACACCTCTCCAACCTCTCCCGCAGACAGATCCTGAAAGGAGGGTTGACTTTCCACATCAACGATTTTGATATCGGTTACAGGGGGCACTGCGCGGCCCGTACTATCAGGGCGCGCCATGTAAAATTCACGTGAAATCACGCATCCAATGGCATTGGTTTCACTCAATCCATAACCAGAAGATGGCATTGCATTGGGAAACTTATCTGCCAATTTGCGTACATGTTCCGCCGGGCGTTTGGCCCCGCCGGACCCAATATCAATCAAACTTGGCATTTGTGTATCCCCGGCCGCTTCGATAAGTTCAAAAGACTGGCTCGGCACGCCAACAAAATTACTAAGTTTCTCGCGGTTAATGATCTCAATTGCTTCTTTGGGATCCCATCGATATGCCATCGCAATGCGACGCCCCACCAGGTAAGACAATAAAAAGATAGAATGCGAACCGGTCACATGGAATAAGGGAATACCGAGTAAAATGCCCGGATTTTCTCCAAATAGACTTTGCCCCCCATTGGCCTCTTTCAAACTTTTCGCCACCAATGCCCATGATAATAATGTAGAGATACAGCCCCGATGAGTGAGAATGACCCCCTTGGGGTTTCCTGTGGATCCAGATGTATAAATGACACAAAAATCATCATCAGGCTGAATATTCACCTGAGGTACGCTTTCATCATCGCACCGGGCCATCATCTCAGAATATAACCCATCCGCTCCCTCACCTGTTTCCCTGGCGAGTATAAGTGTTAAACCCATCTCGTCGCGCAACGGGATTAGATAGGATAAGCGCTTGGCATCGACAATAATGGTCTTGGCTTCGCAATCAGCAAGGGCGTATTGCAGCTCTTCAGTTTTCCACCATGCATTTAACGGCACTACCACAGCGCCGAGCATGATAATGCCCATATAAGCTATGCACCATTCGGGATAATTGCGCATCGCAATTGCCACGCGGTCACCGGGTTTAATGTCATATTCGGCCTTGA
The DNA here is from genome assembly GCA_964479275.1 of uncultured Caulobacterales bacterium. Lineage (GTDB taxonomy): Bacteria > Pseudomonadota > Alphaproteobacteria > Caulobacterales > Parvularculaceae > CALLPQ01. Next base: position 2,510 of record CAYZLR010000127.1, on the reverse strand, counting down.
GAGCATTAGCAAAACGACACGCATGGGCAAAAGTCTGCTTAAAACTGAGGCGCTCATCTTGATAAATCAAAAAATCGCTGTCCCCATCAACATTTTCATTATTCGCGCCGTAAAGAAAAACCCCGGTCAGGCTTGGCGGTGCATTTTTAAAAACGCGATAGGAGTTTCCTCTAATCTCGGCTTCCCCAAGCGCAAACAAGGGTTCCTTAGAAATAATTTGAGCCCCTGCAATTAGAACCTTTTGTAATAAGGCATCGGCTTCTTCAAGGGCGGCAGTGTTGGTCGAAGGGCTGTTGGACAAAGAAAACTCCGTTATCGGCGTCAGTTAAGAACATGTGTTGCCTGAGCATAACTTAGTCAGCACGGTCAGAAAATATCATTATGCAGTCAGATGAACACAAACTGCACGCGTTCATTTTTAAAGCCCCTCCTTCATACCATTTGATGCGGCAGCGCTTTAGTGGGTTTTTAAAATTTATTTACAAAAGAAGACCTTGTTCTGGGGGGGGCTCGGCTATAATGGGCTGGATTAATTCAGCGCCGTCGTGACGTACGTTCCCAACCGCTTTTGAGACCGGATGACTACTCCAAAATCCAGGTCGTTGTGCTTGCAAATAGGGATAGAGCTGATCGAGATCGCGCTCATCCATGGTTAACCAGTTTTGAAACTGATGCGGTGCCAGCACAACCGGCTCACGTCTATGAATCGTTTTTAAATCCTCTCCCGCAGCGGTTGTCAAAATTGCCGCACTGTCCATTTCACCGCCGCCTGGGTCGAGTAAGGTTTCCCAAATTCCGGCAAAAGCCAGCAATGCCTCCGAATTTGTATCCTCATCAAATTTTGAACGAGAATGTGACTGAGGTTGCGGACGACAATAATAAGGTCGCTTAACGCCACCCTTGTTTTGCCACTCATAAAATCCGTTTGCTGGTATGAGGCATCGACGGCGTTTGAATGCGCCTCGAAATGTTGGCTTTAGCATTACCGTCTCGCTCCGCGCATTAATCAAAGGTTTGGATGCAAAATCAGCCATATTTTTACTGCGCGCACGCCCCGCCCATTCTGGCACAAATCCCCACCGCACAAGATGATAATGACGCTTAGCATAATCACGCTCCCCCTCACGCAGACGAATTACCGCTATTGGCTGCGACGGGGCAATATTATAGCGGGCCGGAAAATTATCCCGCACCTTCACACCGAAATATTGCGTAACTGCATCTGGTGTACTCGATAATGTATAGCGTCCACACATAAACTTGCTTATAGCAGAACCATGAAAAATCGCGAGCTCATTCACGCCAGCATTGGCGCTGTCATTTTTAAAGAAAATCAGGTGCTATTGATCAAGCGTGGCAAAGAACCGTTCAAAGGGCAATGGTCGATTCCTGGTGGCGGACTTGAATATGGCGAAACCCTCGAACAGGGGTTAAAGCGTGAAGTGCGCGAAGAAACCAATATTGAAATTGAGATTTTGGCACTCCTGAACGTCTATGAAAATTTACCTAAAGAAAATGGTGATCCCCATAATCTCATGATTGATTACCTAGCTCGCTGGCAATCAGGGGACCCGGTCGCCGGAGACGACGCTGAACAGGCTTTGTTCTACCCGATTGATGAGGCCCTGAACAAATTCGCCTGGGACGTCACTCGAACCGCGGTAAGAGATGCTTTCGAAATCTTTCAAGCTCTGCGCGGATAAAATTAATCTGCTAACGGTAGTAACGAATATTGACGATCATCAAATTTTATTGTGACGACAGACGAAAAAAGTAATTTTTGACAACCACCAACCTAAGGTCAAGCGTGCCTCACACTATCAACGGGGACGACCACTATCCATTCCGCTCCCATGCATTTCTACAACTTTCATAAGGATACGGCTATAATGAGGGGCAACCGAGTCAGATAACCATGCCGCTAATATCGGTGTTGCCACAAAATAAAATGTATTCGTTCCTGGTGTACGCAACAGCGCCTCTGCTAAATATTTCGAAATAAGTTTTGCTTCATATAAACGACCTAAATTCACAAAAAAAAGCCCGATATCTCTGGCCGCAAACCTAATTTTATCAGCTTCATTCGGGTCCTCCTCCAAAAGAGCTTTCCATACCCGTCCCATATCTTCGTATTGTTCGCGATGACTGAGGTAGAAGGCATCCAAGGACAATAAAGCCTCTCTGATTTTTGCATCAGAATAACGCTGGCTCATCTCAAGAAACACTTGAGCTTCGTTTGAGCGTATACTCATTTTTGCACTCACTCTTGCTGCACTCGAGCTGATAATTGCCGCAATCGAACTAATTGCAGCAATAATAACCCCTGCATAAGACCATATTTGCGGCGAAGAGAGTTGATCAAAGAAAGGTAATTCTTGCATAAATTTTCCCCGTTTATTTATGTGAGTCGCTCAAGATGAATGATAAATTCAGCCTGTTTGAAATTCATGAAAAGCCTTAACAGGCTGCTGAAAAAGTCTCCAGATTTAGGGCAAATCGTGATTCACTGA
>CAYZLR010000126.1:0-8059 GCA_964479275.1 uncultured Caulobacterales bacterium | reverse complement strand
GAGGGGAATAATATGGTTACATAAAAACTGGCTGCGCTATCGGGGTTTCGTCAGCCCTGCTATTCAAACCATGAAAACTGAAGTTTTTCAGCTGCCTGTTAAGTCTTTTTTTCGCATTTTTGCAGTTCAATTGATGTCGGCTTGAATGCAAATTGCTCTAATTGAGGCAAGTTTCGGGAGCGACAACATCAATTCCTAAAGCATCTCCGACAGCTGCATAGGTGAGTTTGCCTTCACAAACATTCAGACCATTGAGCAAATGTTGATCAGCTTTGAGAGCTTTTTTCCAACCGAGGCGGGCTATGTTTTTAGCATGACCAAGGGTAGCGGCGTTGAGTGCATAAGTAGATGTGCGCGGCACTGCACCAGGCATATTCGCAACACAATAATGAACGACATTATCAATGATATAAGTTGGATCAGCGTGGGTTGTGGCTTTTGATGTTTCAAAACACCCGCCTTGATCAATAGCAACATCAACTAGAACGCTTCCCTCCATCATGGTTGGTAGCATTTTTCTTGTTATGAGTTTTGGCGCAGCGGCCCCAGGAATCAATACGGCACCGACAACCATATCCGCAGTTTTAATTAGCTCTGCCAGAACAGACGGGGTTGAGCGCACGACTTTGGCTTTTGATCCAAAGTAGTAAGAAAGGTCTTCCATCACTTTATTATTACGATCAAGGATGGTGACATCCGCTTGAAGGCCAACAGCCATTTGAGCAGCATTGAAGCCAACATCGCCGCCGCCAATAATGACAACCTTTGCAGGGCTAACGCCAGGCACACCGCCAAGTAGCATTCCCCGTCCTCCTGCTTCTTTTTGTAAGGAGGTTGCACCAACTTGTATGGCTAATCGGCCCGCTACTTGGCTCATAGGTTTTAATAGCGGCAGATCCCCGGTTACATCGGTCACTGTTTCATAGGCAATACAAACGGCACCGGATTGAATGAGATCTTTGGTTTGCTCCGGGTCCGGTGCGAGGTGTAGATAGGTGTAGAGAATTTGTCCGGGACGCAACATAGCGCGTTCTACCGCTTGCGGTTCTTTCACTTTGATAATCATGTCTGCACGGGCGAAAACATCAGAAGCTTGGGCGACAATTTCAGCGCCTGAACTTTTGTAAGCTTCATCTGATGCCCCGATGCCGATGCCTGCGCCGCTTTCAACGATGATTTGTTGATCGGCTTGAATGAGTTCGGCGACACTTTCAGGGGTCAGGCCCACTCGATATTCATGATTCTTAATCTCTTTTGGGACGCCGATCAGCATAGTTTACTCTCCGTGATTGTTTTTGTTTTTGCTGGTGTGCATCCTAGTCGCTACTTGAGTAAAAAAAATACCGAATTTCATGATAAACAGGGTGAAATTTAAAAAATTTTCTGATATTTAGTATCTTATGGAAAGTTTTCCTAATATTGATGGGATCGATAGAATTATTCTGGATTGCTTGCAGGAGAATTGTAGGCAATCTTTAGCAAAAATTGCCGAGATTGCTGGATTATCTCTTTCCGCATGCCATCGACGAATACATTTGTTGGAAAAAAACGGGATCATAGAAGCCTATAGCGCGCGGCTGAATAATGAGGCGCTTGGCTTCATGATGATTTTCTATCTGGAGATTACGCTTGATGGACAATCAGAAGCGACGTTAGCTGCATTTGAAAAAGCCGCTCTTGCCCGCCCTGAGGTTCTGGAATGTTATTTGATGACGGGAAATGCAGATTATCTCATTAAGGTTGCCGCGCCCAATACACAAGATTATGAGCGCCGTTATCGCAATGCGATCGCAACGCTACCCCATGTTAGCCGTATACAGAGCTCTTTAGTAATGAAAACCATCAAACCCTGGAATGGATTTCCAATGGTACGAGCGCAATAGCCCTAGAACAATCTTGCTACTTAGATCGAAGCAAAGGTCCTCTAGCACGGCGTGTTTAATAAGCGATAGCTTGACCATCCCAAGCGAAATTTTTTCCACTATCACTTATTTTAGCCTGTTCAATCACTGCGATAATATTTTCGGCAGCTTGTTCTGGCGAGACCAACTGGTTTGCTGGCAGATTGCGTTGAAATGGCTTTGATAACGCGCTGTCCACGGTGCCGGGATGAACACCGATAATGATGGCATTTTTATTTTTTGGGGCAATCTCAATGCTAATGTTTTTTAACACCATGACTAATGCCACTTTTGAAGCCCTGTATGCGTACCACCCCCCGGTTTTATTATCTTCCAGACTGCCGACGCGAGATGTGAGCGCTGCAAAAATAGCGCGATTATCAGATGATAAGTGTGGTAAAAAGTGTTTAGCAATCAGCGCGGGGCCGATCGTGTTGATCTCGAAAAGGTGCGTAAATTTTTCTCTTGAGAGATCCCTCAAGGATCGCTCTGGCATGATTGCTCCTTCATGAAGCCCCCCGTTTGCAACAAAGATCAGATCAAATGGTGTGCCACCATTTTGGGTGATATCCTCTGCGGCACAAGCAAGGGCTTGCTCATCCAATATATCGAGGCAAACTGTTTTGATCTTTGGTCCCTCAAGAGGGGGGACAGTACGTGAGAATAGTGTGAGAATGGCTCCGGGATAGCGCCTTTGTAATGCGCTTGCCACCGCAGTGCCAATTGCACCCGACGCACCAAAAATAGCAATTTTTTTCATATAGTTCCCAAAATTTGACGGCCTTTGATTTAATACAGTTAACGCTGTCGTTTATCTGCAATCCTTGATTGCCAGCGCTTTCCTTGCCATATAAACAATAATGACAATTTTTGCACTGAAAGGAAATTTGAATGTCAGTTGATGGAACATGGGATATGAGCCTGAATACACCAATGGGTAAGCAGGAAGGTAAGTTACACTTGAGCGCCGATGGTGATGCGCTTACTGGAAAAATGGAACAAATGGGCAATTCAGTTGATATTGCCAATGGTAAAGTGGCAGGTGATACTCTGACATGGGAGGCATCTATCACCACACCAATGCCGATGACGCTGAATTTTGAAGGTAAGCTGGATGGCGATAAAATCACCGGATCTGTCGGGCTTGGCGCTTTTGGGAATGCTGACTTTGAAGCTGTCAGAGCTTAACTCAGTTCTAAATTAACCCCGCTTTAAAAAATGTCGTGACGGCGTTTTGGCGGGGTTTTTCTTTGCCGATTTTTCTATTAAAGCTGGATTTCGATTTTTTGCGGGGTCAAACCCGTCTCGCAGGCTCTTTTAAAAATGAGATCTGCCTGAAAGGTAAAAAATGATTGCACAGATTTTTGAAAAGCATTTTGGTATTAGGCCAACGGCGCAATACAAAACGCCGGGCAGGGTCAATTTAATCGGCGAACATACCGATTATAATGGGGGAATGGTGCTCCCAACGATTATCGACAATGCGATTGAGGTTGCTATTGCTCCCTCTCCAACCGGTGAAGACCAATTCTATTCTGAAGGATATGGTGCTGCGCCAGTCGAAGCGGCTGATGCGCCCTTGGATCCCGATAGTTGGTGGGGATATGCAAAAGGTGCATTACAATGGGCGCGTAAACGATCAGATCAAGATGCCTTTCAATCCATAGGGCCCGTCGCCGTAGCGTTTCGTTCAACCATTCCTGCGGGGTCCGGGCTTTCCTCTTCTGCGGCCATGCTCGTGGGTATTTTCAAATCCTTGCGTGAGATGAAGTTACTTTCTTTAGATGATGTTGAGATCGCGCTGGGGGCTCAGTATATTGAAAATCATTATATGGGCGTGCCTTGCGGAATTATGGATCAAATGGCGGTCTCGGTTGGACAAGAGAATATGGCTTTGGCACTGGATACTGCAAGTTTGAAGTATCAGCATGCGCCTTTATCGCAGTCTCATGATTTTGCCGTGGTGCATTCCGGCATATCGAGAAAACTGACTGATGGGCGTTATAAAGAGCGCCGCATTGATTGTGAACATGCTCGTGATGCTCTTGGAGTCGACGCCCTTTGTACGATTAATGATGAGCAATTTGCTAGGCTTGAGGATTTACCCGAAAATCAATGCAAGCGGGCCCGTCATGCTGTCACCGAGCATCGCCGGGTGGTGAAAGCAGTTCAGGTTCTAAATGCAGGTGATATGGAAGAATTCGGTCAACTCATGAACCAAAGTCATAGCTCATACAGAGATGATTTTGAGGCTTCGACCCCAGAAATTGATGCATTGGTTGAGGGAGCGAAGGCTTATGGCGCAGTTGGCGCGCGTTTGACGGGAGGGGGCTTTGGCGGATGCATAGTGGCGTGCATCGAAAAAGATAAACGCGTTGCTTGGGAAAAAAAATTGAGTGAAAATTCTCCTGATATCACAATAATCTGCTAGGTAATTTCTCAAAAATAACGCACACTCTCAATTAATATTAGAAGCTGATTTACAGTGCATCTAAGATCAGTGCCTTAAGAAATGGCATGTTTAAAGTTGAGGGTTTTGGCTATGTTTGGAAATTTTATCGGCATTATTGGTGCATTCGTCTTGTTGTTGATTGCGTTTTTATGCTCGACAAACAAACGGGCCATCAATCTGCGGGTTGTGATTAGCGCGTTCATTTTGCAAATTGTCATCGCGGCACTAGTGCTTTTCACGCCTATTGGTAAAACTGTCATCGAATCAATCTCTGGTAGTGTGCAAACCCTGCTTGGATATTCTCAAGCAGGTATGGGCTTTATGTTTGGCCCACTCTCTGGCAATTCAATCGGCATTATTTTTGCGTTTCAGATTTTACCGATTATCATTTTTTTCTCATCATTGATGGCCGTACTTTATCATTTACGTGTTATGCCTTTTATTGTCGCCTGGATTGGCGGCGGGCTTCAAACAGTCATTGGTACACGGCCCATTGAGTCGGTAAATGCAGCCGCAAATATTTTTGTGGGCCAAACAGAAGCTCCTCTAGCGATTAAACCATATCTAGAAAAGGTCACCAAACCGCAATTATTTACGATTATGGTATCCGGTTTTGCCTCTGTTGCAGGGTCAATTTTAGCGGCGCTCTCACTCGCGGGCGTTGATCTAAAGTTTTTGTTGGCTGCCAGTATCATGGCGGCACCAGGTGGTTTATTAATGGCAAAGATTATTATGCCTGATGATCCCAATGAAGAATCGGATGGTCTTACCCTAAAAGAGATTACGAATGAGCGTTCAGCTCATGCAAATATTTTCATGGCTGCGGCGGTTGGTGCCAGTGATGGTATGCGCTTGGCAATTAATATTGCCGCGATGTTGGTCGCATTTATTTCCTTGATAGCTTTACTAAACGGTATTTTTGGCGGCGTTGGGAATGCGGTTTGCTCAGCGACAGACTATGTTGGGGTGACATGCCCAGAAACTTTGAAGTCTATGACGATTCAAAAATTGTTAGGTTGGGCGTTTTCTCCCTTGATGTTTATCATCGGTGTACCCTCACAAGATATTCAAGTCGCAGGTGCGTTATTTGGTGAAAAAATTGTTTTGAATGAATTTGTTGCCTATTTAAGTCTCGTAGAAATTCAGGATACACTTGACCCAAGAAGTGTTGCCATCATTACTTTTGCGCTCTGTGGATTTGCGAATTTGTCATCTACGGGCATTTTGCTTGGTGGGCTGGGGGCACTTATCCCTGACCGCATGCGCGAGATTTCAATAATGGGCATGCGGGCATTATTGGCCGCGAGCCTTTCAAACTTGATGAGTGCGACGCTGGCCGGAGTGATGTTAGGTTTGTAGGTTTTCATTTAGGTTCTCTTGCAAATTCGAAGATCGCATTGCAAGCTACTTATGACAGGATTAACCCTTCAAGTTCTCGAATATTCCAGTAACTCAGAGAATGCGAAAGATATCATCGCGCGGCTTGAAGAATAATGGTTTTCTAAAAATGACGGCGAGAAAAATTCATAATAATCAGCACCTTATTTGAATTGGTGAGAAGCGCGTTCAACTAAAACAAGCGCTATAAGTTTGCAATAGAGCAAAATCCTATAGGTCAGCGGCTTAAATTATAAGAGTTTTTTTTAATCGGATAAAAAAACCTTGCAAAGCAATGAAACTCATGGTTTTTGGGGAATGGATAGGTGGCCGAGTGGCTGAAGGCGCTCCCCTGCTAAGGGAGTAGGCGGTTTGTCCCGTCTCGAGGGTTCGAATCCCTTCCTGTCCGCCATCTTGCCCTAACTGACCATTTAACCCACTTAAAGCTTTGAAAGGCAATGATAAATTGGGGTTCGTAAAGCCCTGATTTCGGGTATATTGGGGTGGGGCTGAAAACACCAGTTTTAGGACGGCGTGCTTGTGTTCTAACTGCCCTGTATCCCAGAGTTTAAGCGGGTTTTCGATGAAGCTGCAGGCGAGTTCGTACAGTTTTGAAAATGGCTGGTTTTTACCGCCTGTTCTTTCGGCTTTTTCCTCCAAAATGACCTTCTGTGATTCCAGATCACCGATCTTTTTCAGACAGACATCCACAACTTTTTCATTCGATTCTTCCGCGACCCGATTAAGCAGACCGTCGACTTTTTTATTGATGGAATGAATTTGTGCACGGTATTCGTTACAGCGGTCTTTGGATTGTTTGCCGATGCGATCCCACAATATCTCAAGCATTTTTTTGAGCGCTTTGTATGTGCTTGCAGCGGGGACCATGCGGGTTAGAAGGTCTTCAAACTGACTTTCAAGGTCATTTTGGCGAATGGATTTACGGAATTGATCGCACTCCCTGTTGTAGCAATTATAATAGCCATGACGCTTCCCTGTCTTGCTCCGGGCATATCCTCCTGTGAGCTTGCCATTACAGGATGAGCAAACCACTTGCCCCCGCAACGGAAACTCTGCCTGTATATCTGCCCTTGCTGGTGTTCTTGCGCCTTCACGCATGCGCTCTTGTATTTTTTGGAATGTCTCAAAGGAGATCAGCCCTTCGTGCTGGGCTTTACGAAGCGTCACACCATATTGTGGCACTTCGATCATGCCTGCATAGAGAACACGATTGAGGATACGGTTCACTGTCTCATTGGTGACAATGCCATATCGGTTTTTCGGAAACTCTGGATGTTCTTCCAAGAAGCGTTTTACTTCCGCTTTTAATTGGAAGCGGCCTGATGCGTACCCTTCCAAAGCTTCCTGAATGATCGACGCCAATGGTTCATCACGCACCAGCATATGCCCACGGCCTTTGATAAGCTTCATGCTATAGCCATAAACGCGGTTGAATGGATAGTATCCGTCTAAAGCACGCCCCTTTTTACGAGCATGCGATTGTTCAGTATTTTGATCTCTCATATATTGCGAGCCGGCGGCGACAACGGTTTCCACATATTTGTCGTGCGCAGTCTCTCCAAATCTCCATTTTGGGCAATCTAGAAGTGCGCCTGTGGCGGTAATTTCATCTCTTAAATCAAAGTGGACACGGACATCCCGCGCCATTCTGTTCAAATCATCAATTATAACGGTGTGTGGTTCATGTTTACAGGCTTTCTTCAAAAAGCGCAGCATGGCGACAATGCCATCACGGTCTCTTTTCCCTCCTGTCTCCGTGTCGCTATAAACATCAACAACTTCATAATTTTTGCGATCTGCATAGTCACGGCATACAACTTCTTGCGAAAGAAGCCCTGACCCTTTTTTCTCCTGTTTTGTAGTGGATATACGCACGTAAATAACGGCCTTTTTGAGTTCTGTCATCGTATCGATGTCCTCCTTTCTGATGGTGTTAGTATTCATTCATTGTACCGATATTTTTTCTTCATCGGTAGTTAAAGCTTGCCTTTTTCCCACGATTGATTGAATGGGGCTCAGACCGAAATGGATAAGGGTTGCGCTACACGCAATATCCCAGAGAAGGGCTAGAAATTCGTCAGCTTGTTCTTGTGTGATATCGTCAAAATCTATTAGTGCGGAAATTTCTTCGCGGTTCTCAGTGGTTGGTCCATCAATATGCGCCTCCATGTCATGAAATGCATACCGCTCCCCACAATTAATGCGGGGAGCGGTACACGTTATAACCTACAAACTATGTTCAGTTGGTTTGGACTCAGTCGTGCTTGCCTGTTGCGAGGCATGCGGCGCTGATTTCTCGGTTTCTGCA
>CAYZLR010000125.1:0-8086 GCA_964479275.1 uncultured Caulobacterales bacterium | reverse complement strand
CATCTGATGCATTGTCGGAAATAGATATCATGGACGTGCTAGCTTATGATGCCCCGTTTCCTGATAATAGTTATAAAGCAGGCGTTCGTGCTTTTCCGCAAAATGTACCGTGCGATCCGGGCATGGCGGGTATCGATTATGGACTCGCAGCTCGGGAATATTTGTCGACAAAATGGTCCGGAGAAAGTTTCATGGCGATAGGCATGAGAGACTTCGTTTTGCACGAAAAGGTGCAAATGAAAACGGTTCATCCTTTTATTAAAGGATGTCCACTTCCTATGAAAGTCGACGATGCTGCGCATTTTGTGCAAGAATATGGCGAGCCAGTCGCCAAGGCGGCTCTGAAACATTTTGGCCTGACTTAAGTTAGTGATCGGCGTAACGGGTAAAATCTTCACAATGAAAAATGATAAAAATTCTTAAGTACGTCCTGCTTTTGCCACATAAGTCCGTTTTTTTGGGCGTTTTAAGCCTCTCATCTAATGTCAGCCGCGTTTCGCTTGCCTACTTCAAAACGTGAGCCGCAAGCGAATAACGTTTTGAAATCAGAAGAACCCAAAATACTTAGCAGTTTCCAGAGCGCATGGTCAGGCTATATACTGGCGAGTCACTCCACCTCATAATACTCGGTCAATTTCTCTGGAATCCGCAAACAGCTAACCGTCACAATCAAAGACAGGTTCGGCAATTCCTAAGTGCCCAAGAATGGTCATGGTTCCCCTGCCGCTGTTGCTCAGGCCGTCGAGTTAACCCAGTCGGGGGTATTCACACCGATAACTTTAAGAAATGGCGATCCCGGCGCGATTCGAACGCGCGACCTCTTGATTCGGAGCACGTAAAGTGGGGTTACCTGGAAAGTCAATCTACGTCATTATCTCTTTGAAATACCTATATTTTCTCTGCATTTCCAACATTCCGTGTACCGCTTTGTCACTGTATGGTGTTACCCATGTGTTACCCAGAATGACAAAAAACGAGGTCAGGTGAGAATCATGATCTCGGGTAACACATCTTGACTAGAGCATTGACTTTTCAATGTAAATAGAAAGGCGTGTTATGGCACAGACAGTAAAATTGACGACGAAATATATCGAAAGCTTCGACTCAAAAGGCAAAGATATCGCTATCTGGGATGAATCCCCGAAGGGTTTTGGCGTCAGATTCAGGAACAATCGCAAGGTATTTATCGTACAGAAAAGAGTTGGCTCAGGCCGCTTGGCAAAGCAACGAAAGATGACCATCGGGGCATATCCAGATGTGAATTTGGTGCGCGCGCGAAAGGCCGCTTATGAGTTTATTGCCGACCTTCAATTCGGTAACGATATTGTCGAAGAAAAAGCCGCTAAACAAAGAGCGGAACAAGAAGAACGCGACGCTGAGCTCACCGTCAAAGCACTAACTGAGATGTGGCTTGCAACAGATGCCCTCCGGTCCAGAATGCGCGGCCCAAAGTTCGGGATGCTTCGAAATCCAAGGGATGTTAAAAGTAATGCCAGCCAAATCAAACGGCATGTTATTCCGTTGATTGGAAGCACCAAAATATCTCAAGTGACTCGAAAAACCATTGAGAAGATGCGCAATGACATTGCTTCAGGCAAAACAGCAATCCGAGAAAGAACAGGCCCGCGAGGCATTGCAAATGTTACAGGAGGTGAAGGTACGGCGGGGAAAGTCGTTCGCATTATGGGTACAGTTTTTAGCTATGCCGTCAGAGAAGGACTGTTAACGGTAAACCCAGCAAGCAATATACGCATCGCACCCAGCCGGAAAGTTGAACGCTATCTCTCCAAAGATGAGCAAGCCCGTTTGGAAAAGACTCTATGTGAAATGGAGAAAATCGCGAGATACGAAAAGGGCTGTGCCATGATCCGGCTCCTGATGCTAACAGGGTGTCGCAAGAATGAGATCGAGTCCCTTAAATGGGCTGACATCGACTTCGAAAGAAGGTTTGTCAGGTTTGGAAAATCGAAAACGGGTGCCAAGGTTATCCCATTTTCACAAGCGGCTATTTCAATTATTGAGGAGCAACCAAGGCTGAACAGCACGCCCTACGTTTTTGCATCAACGAAAATAAATGACCATTATAAAGGCATTCCGAAGGTCTGGTATGACGTTCGTAAGAAGGCTAAAATAGAAGATTGTCGCCTCCATGATTTGCGTCATAATTTTGCAAGTGTTGCCGCTTCAAATGGTGCCAGCCTACCAATGATTGGTGCGCTTTTAGGACATACCCAGGCTCAGACGACGGCGCGGTATGCTCATTTAACAAATGATACGCTTGCGGAACTTACCAATCAGGTTTCAGCCACGATTGCAGAACGAAGTGCCTAGATGCGCCCAGTTTTGAATCTCTCAGAGGGCTGTACAGTGAGGTAAACGACACAAACGGCCGCCCAGATGTGAGCCAATGACCAACCATTTGCTAAACGTCGAGATTTCTGCTGAGTGCTTGAATGAAGTCAAAATCAACACGCTTACTAAGTTTTGCAGTTGGCATAAATACATCCGCTCCATGGAAAAGCCCAGGATAGACTGTAAGCTCGGCGGGGACGCCTGCCTCGTTTAGCTTACGTGCATACTCGATGTTTTCATCGCGAAAAAGATCTTCAGCACCAACACAGATGTAAGCCGGAGGAAGCTCTTTCAACTCAGTTGCACGTATTGCCGCAGCATAAGGTGATGCATCCTTTCCTGGAACACCGTCAAGGTACATTTCCCAAGCGTTTAAAGACGTCTGCCTGTTCCATACGGGATTGTTGGTTATATGTCCGGATGGGGTATCGTGCAGATTATCAAGCATCGGGTATAGTAATAACTGCATCGCTAGAGATGGCCCACTTTGGTCACGATTCATCAATGCTAGACCTGCTGCCATTCCCGCACCGGCACTGGCTCCGCCTATCGCCAAACGGCTAGCGTCAATCCTTAAGTCTTGAGCGCGTTCGGAAACCCAGAGAAGCGCGGCCTGACAGTCTTCAATACCAGCGGGAAACGGATTTTCCGGGGCAAGCCGGTAATCGACGGAGACTACGGCGCAATCGAGCTCCTCTGCAATTTTTCGGGCACGGTCGTCCTCGGCTGAGCCTAAGATATACCCGCCGCCGTGAATCCATATTAGTCCCGCCTGTATCTTCTCAGATGGCTTTCGGTAGATTAGGATCCGAACGTCTGGCTGGACGGGATTTTTCGTAGGTATGATGTGCTCATCGATTTGGACTACTGACGCAGAAGGTTTAGAATCCTGTGCATTCATCATATCGCGAATGGAATCGACGTTGTTGCGATTGACGTCGGCCATTTCTGCCGGGAACTCCCGAAGCATCATGGCAAGTTCAGGATCAAGGCGGCTAAGATCCATCGTATTCTGCGTGGCTGGTTTTTTCTCCCAAGCATATTTTTGGAACGGACGGTCAACCGCCGTATGGGCCAAGTGATTGGTGTAGTTACTCATGACCTTCTGTGAGACACCAAGAACTACTTCCAATACCTGACGGCGCGTGAAGCCGGCGTCGAGAAATGTCTGTACGACACTATCATCGACTAGACCCCGTTCACGAACCACAGCAAGTGCAAAAGTGCGCAATGCTTCTAGACGATCAGTTGGCAATAGCGTCTCGTTACGAAGCGCTTCAGTAATGGTATCATCAACCTTCATCATCTTGGCTATTGCCGTGTGGGCGGGCACGCAATAGTGGCAGTTATGTTCAACATTGATGGCCTGCCAAACGACGGTAACCTCTTCATCACTGAAACTAGATCCCGCGAAGAGTTCGTGGAGTTTACGGTACCCTATCAAGAGGCCCGGCGCTTCGGCCATAACCGCATGTAGGCCAGCAATCCGACCCTGCGCTTTAATCGATTGGGCAAGTAATGGTTGACTCTCCTCCGGTGCCGTATCGAGAGTATGGACCGTGAAGCCTGTCTCCGTTTCGCCGTTCTGTGTCGTATTTTTGACTAAATCCGGGTTATTCATGCTTTACCGCTTTCTTTGAAAAGGACAGTCACCAACAGCCTTGTTTCTTCTAATGCCTCGACGGCATGCATGGCTTCACCTTCAAGATAAAGCCACATGCTAGGAGAGAGTTCGTGAGGTACATCGCCTACAGAAAAAATGCATTTTCCCTCCAAGCATTGCACGGTGATTGGACTAGGCACCTTATGCGGAGCCATTGATTGACCCGCCGCAAGTGAAATCCGCATCACTTCAAAGCGCTCATGCTTCACTAGTGCTACAGATTTTGGTTCACTAAGCTTACTCAGATCGAGGACTTCGCCAGGTTTCGCGTGTTGTAATGCCATTGTTTGCCTACTCAAAAAGATCCACAATCAGCTTAAAAGCTGACTTTATTAAACTACTTCGGCAAACCGACGTTAGTAACGAGAACAACTTTTGCCGGTTCTGTGGAACCGAAATAGATGCCACCATCTGTTGTTACAGCGAAGCTGTCAGGTTGGTTCAGTGGATACGGTACGATTGCCGTGTTACCGATCAGGTCTTGAGTTGCGACGGTTTTTATCGTTCCATCGAGGGACAGCGATTTTATTGACGCTTCATGAGTGGTGAAGATGACTGAACCATCTTCTCTGACCCAAAAATCGTCTATAAGGCCGACTTCTGCGATTGCCTTTGGTGAACCCTCTGGCTTGCTATCTGCTCCAATTTTTATGAGAAATAGTGTTCCGAGAGAGGTGTTGGAAACGAGTAGCCCATCGGAGCGCAGCTTCAATCCATTTGCTCCCGGCTTATATACCTCGTCATCTGTTCGAGGTTCTAGAGACACGTCTTGAAGCCATGGCGTAACAGTTCGTGCTTTGAGATCTACAGCCCAAATCGTGCCAATGACGGAATCTGCTGCAAGAACAGTATTTTCATCAAGCCGGACCATGCCATTCAGTGCCCTAGCTTGGGGTACATCAATTCGGCCTGTTTCATTGCCGTTTCTATCCAGCAATAAGAATTGCTGAGAATCGGAAGTGTCTTCTCCAAGCAATATAGACTTACCGCTCGCAGTAACGAGGTATCCGCCCGGTATCGTAATTATACCGAGAGGATAAGCTGATAGTTTCGCAAAGGTACTGCTTTCCTTATCAGGCGATAGTTGCTCGATAGACTTGGTCGGGTAATTTGTGAACAGCAATCGTCCGTCCGGCTGGGCTTCAAGATTCTCTAGAAAAGCGCCCGACGGATAAGAAGCAAGGGTACGAACTTCTGGCTGTCCAGCACACGCAGGTGTGATAAATAACATGGTCGCCGCAGCGAGAAGAAAAATGGATTGTCTAAACATGTGAGTACCTTTTTGTTTCGTGAGTGAGAAACCGCCTTAAATGCTTCAAGCCTAATCGCTCGCTGTACTGGATTGCTTGCGAATATGCCTGCGGCTATTCTTTCTTTTCGAGTCGGCGATACCAATCATGAATTGCTCGACCGATGGCATATGGTTGGTCTTCCTGCACAAAGTGAATACCGGCACCGATATAGGTGATTTGGATATTCTTCGCGCGTTCCTCCCAGTAATCAGCCGCTTCTGGCGGGTTTTGTGAGCCTGGTGTCGCATACAAGTACAACCACGGGATTTCAGTTTCTTCTAGCCAAGCATTGTAGTCGCCGATGATTTTGGTCGTTGCCGCAGGTTCCCCGTTAATCGGTAATTCCTTCGGCCACTGATAAACTTGAATTCGAGATTTTTCAGTTGGAAATGGCTCACGGTAAACGTCGTGTGCTTCTTTATCCAATGGACGAACGATGCCCGATGGGATGCCTTCTTCAATAAACCAGTTCTCTTCAATCACCATTCTACGACCAACATCTTCGCTACGGATCATTCTTGAAAAATCCGCTTTGTGTTTCGGATACTCTTCCCAAGTTGCTGCCGGAAGAAGTGGCGCTAATAAGGATTCCATCGTGACAATGGCTTTCACATTTGATTCATGGCGGCTCGCATAATGCAAACCCATCCCTGACCCCCAATCATGAACCACAAGCGTGATGTTCTTCAGTCCAAGCTTTTCAATAAAACCCTCCAAATAGGGATATTGATCAGCAAATGTGTAATCGAGCTCAGGTTGGTCTGATTTACCAAACCCAATATTGTCGGGAGCGATCAGACGACCTTGACCTTCTAAATGCGGCATAACATTTCGCCACAAATACGAAGAAGTTGGCTGCCCGTGCAAGAAGAGGATCGGATCACCCTCACCGACGTCGATATAGGCCATATTTGAACCGAGAACTTCGACATACTTATGAGTGTATTTCGTCGACGATGGTATTTCGACAGGGGCAACTTTATAGCCCGCGTAAGAGTCAGCCTGTTGTGCTGAAGGTTGTGCGCTCACGAACGTAAGCACCGAAAGGGCAATTGCTGTTGCTACGTAAAGATGGGGTCTCATGGCATTTCTTTCAGGATGCACTGCGATGCCGCACGCTCTTTCGGGAGAGGTGCAGATTGATACAGGCGATGGTTACGTATGTGGTTGGCGAGAATGGTGTCTTCGCTAATGGCAAGAGCCTCGGTTATGCCTAGCGAATAAGTAAAGCCAGTAAAGGGAAGCTCACTCAGTTTAATCTGACGGTAAAATTTTGTCCTGAACGGCTCGAACAGCCTTTTAAGTGCAGGCAAGAGCGTCAAAATACCCAAGAGAACCGTCAGTTTATTTACAGTTGTCGTCATACGAACCAAACTTTGCGTTACATGCTAGCGTGATGAAATTCGGTTTCGTTTGCTAATGGCATACCGTTGCACTTGCGCAGAGTCATGAGGCTATCTCCTTCATTACGAAGGCACGCACACCTTCCTGTCAGATTCAAAAACATTGAGTAAAACGCTACGCAGTCTTGACCGTTCGATCAAGACTGTAAATTGTTTTGATCGAACGGTCAATATGAAATAAAAGTTGAACTTCAGATTTTCTAGGAACATGAAAAATCAATATAAGTTATACTTTCTTGCTGCCAGAAGTACCCGTATGTTAAGATCGTTTTCTCAGGTCTAAACTTCCTGATCGTTAAATGTGAGAGGCCTAAAAGTTGCCCTGGGAAAAGAACTTCGACGTAAATCAAGCCTTAGAAAGTGCCATGTTGGTATTTTGGGAGAAAGGTTATGAAGCTACTTCGATAGCGGATCTTATTGAGGCAACCGGGATTAAGCGACAAAGCCTCTACAACGCTTTCGGGGGTAAGCAAGAGTTTTTTATACGAGCACTGTTGAAGTTCGATGCTGAGCGGCAAAGAAGTGTCCTAGAGGCACTAGAAGCTGAAGGTAAACCATTGGAGTCGATCAAGTTTATATTTGATCAGGCCGTTGAAGATCCACTAAAACGAGGTTGCTTCCTCGTTAACACTGCACTCGAAATTCAAGGACACAATGAGGACGTTAAGATCCAAGCGACCTCTGGTGTAGAGGATTTCAAACAGTTTTATGTAAGACTCATAGAGCAAGGTAAACAGCTCGGGGAGATTCCTGCCTCAGTTGACACTAATGCTGCAGCTTCTGGGTTACTTGCTGCACTCTTTGGAATGCGTGTAATGGGCCGGGGCACTTGCAGTCAGGAAACGCTTCGTCAAGTGGCAGATCAAGCATTGCGGCTACTTACATAGAAAAACTTACTTCAATGAACTAGGTCCACTGTCAAAGACCCAAGACAATGTAATGAACGAATGTCTGGCTGGGGTTCAGACAGCGTTTTTGAAAACTCAATCCAAATTCCATTTTTACGCACATTGATCATAAGCCAATAGGAGCCACCGATACTGCGATAACGTCCTACTGAAACCCATAATCAATGCGCTGCTTATGCTGCCTGTTGAGGTTTTGGCCGCGACCAAACAAGGTCTGCCTTGCTCCCTCTATCAAACAGTGTAGCCCAGATAGGTTCTGCAAAACTTGGGTCGTCTAGGAAAACCTGCAGATAGGGTTGAACCGCACCGGGGTTGTCGGAGGCTCCCATTTTTGACCAAAAGCAGCCGAAGCCAGAGGCTGTTCTGGAGCGAGTTTAAGTCGCTCGTGACCTCGGCTCAGGGCTGAAAAGCGACGTTAGCTTCTTGTCGACTCTAGTGCCTTCCCCAATCTACTGATCACCATCTTGA
>CAYZLR010000124.1:0-8098 GCA_964479275.1 uncultured Caulobacterales bacterium | reverse complement strand
AATAAATCACATTAGCGAAATTTATTAGATATATGTCACTAGTTGATAGATTAATCTTAAAATACTCCCATTATAGACGCTATCAGTAGCCCCAGTAATGCCCCAATACCTATCAAAATAGGAAGAAATGTTTTCATCACTTCTTGCCCATTTTTTTTATCTTCGGTAGGAGCTGCAAGTAGCCTGATTTGCTCATCCTTATTAGCAAGCTGTTGACTCTGGTGGGCGACTACGTGAGTCAGTTCTTTTACCCTTGCATTGAGTTCTGTATTTTGTTCCTTCAGGTGAGTAACGATGCTTAAATCTAAAGCAGTTTGTTGACTCTCTTCTTTCTCCCCTTCAGCTACATCATAATGACGTTTTAGGAAATCCTTATTAATGTAGTATTTACCACCTTTTTTATGAAAAAACTTTGAGTACTCATGGGTAGTTTTTGAGTACTTTTTGAGTAACCGTCTAAGAGTATTTTCTGACTTACCTGTGTAGTTAACTGCCTGTTTTATAGTTAATTGTGTCATAATATGTGTGATTACTCATTGAGTACCCAAATGATTAACCAATGGGTACTCACGCAAAGTATAGCATTTTTTTCTTTTCCCCAGTAAATACGTCTTAAAATGTGCGCCCTGTGAGCTTTGCGTTCGGGTCGTTGTAGCCTTGATACAGGTGACTTAAATCTTTGACGGATGGGTGACTGGCTTTGAGCTTCTCTAAAGCTTCTTTGCCTGCATTATCATTATCTAAAAAGGCGAATACCTTGCCGTACTTCTTGCCTTTGATAGCTTCGATTCCTTCATCAATAAGGGAGGTAGAATTGAGGATAATCACATCACCTTTGAATTCTGTGATACCTTGCTCGGTAAGGATTGAAAGGAAGTCCATAAAGCCCTCAAAGACAGAGACGTTATTATCTCCGTTTTCCTTTTTCACGGTTGTAATATCTTTGCTGCGTAAACCGCCTTTGAAGTACTTGTTACGCACCTCAAAGCCTTGGCTATCATTCTGCATCGTTAGGGCGAAGTAAGGTTTACGATTGGCGTTGTAATGCACTTCCTTGAGGTATTTCTTTGCTACATCTAGGTCAATCTTACGCTCTTTGAGGTAGGCAATAAGCCCCTTATGCTTTACCTCATTGACCTTTCTGATTTTGACCTCTCCACCAAATATGCGAGCAACTTGGGTATTCGTATATTCATTGATAGTTTGCTTACCAAGGAAAGCCAGGACTGCAGTTAAATCCGTTTTGATATTGAGGTTCTCATGGTCTGCAACAAAGTTGAGTATGTTGCCACCCTTACCGCTTCCAAAGTCATACCATGTGTTTTTCTTGGTATTAACCTTGAAGCTTGGGTCTTTGTCTGTTCCATCAGCATTACGAATAGGGGAATGATACCAAAGTTGTGAACCTCCTTTGGCAGTTCTTGCAGGGAGATAGCCCAAAGTTGCTAGTAAATCCTCTAGCCGTATCTTTTTAGCGTCCTGTGTTCTCATAATCTGAAACCTTTCGTAACATTATTTAGGAATGTTACCTTTTTCATCTATTAGCCGTTTGACCTGCATTTTGCTAAAGAACTTTCCTCTACTGGTTTTATAACCATTGATGTTAAGTTCCTTTGCAATCTTCTCATAAGATAAGCCCTGCTCTCGTAGCTCTAGGGCTTTCTTGCGTGAGACTTCTTTGAACAATCTATTATTCTTTTCCCTAGTCCCATATTTTGAAACGCAATGGGCAAGAAAATCAACCTTGGCAAAGTCAACCACTCCCATTAGGTGGTCGTCATTGCGTTGAATATCTTTGGTGAGGATGGGCAGGAGCGATAAGAATAGCTCTCTTTCTTCTTCTGTACCATCAAGGCGTAGATATAGCATAATTGGTAACGTTATTTAAAAATGTTACGATATTTCTTTAGATTTTAGTTTTCGTGTTTTTCCGTAGTATTTTTCATTTCTAAATCCATCACTAGTATCCATTATGATTAGGAAATCAGCATCTTTTATAGCTATTTGTCCTTTCCCTAGTACAGATAGAAGATTGTTCTTTACCTCTGATGGGTCAAAGAAAGAATCTTGACAAAAATGGGAACTAACCAACGACCTAAGTATTTCAGATAAGATATAGATGTCATTCTTATTACCTATTTGAAATCCTATCTTAATTTCATATTCCGTAAGTCTTAAATTATTAATCTTCATCTTTTATGTATTCTGTAGTGATTGTAGATTTTTCTAACTCTTCTCGCCTAAGCATTTCCCTATCTGTTGGGCTTCCTTTTTTGACAACATCCTCAAATAATACAAGCCTATCACCGTTAAAGAATTTAGCGGGATTAATGTAATATTTATAATGAACATCAGTTCTTGCAATGAACTGTTTTTCTAGTAATTCAGCTACCCCTCTTGTAACTGATTCTTTACTTGAATAGCCTGTATATCGTTTGCATTCTTTTAAATCAAAAACCACAAGGTCTTTACTGATTCTTAGTGCATCCATAAAATATCCAAAGACCTTTATAGCTCTATTTGATAGTTCAAAGAGTGCTTGTATTTGGGCTTTGTAAATCTTTACAAACTCCTCTGTATCGACCCTTTTTCTTAGCCCCATAAAGTTAATGTTTTCAACTTCTACCCCCTCCCTGTCAAAAAGAGATAATTGCTTATTAGACATAGCAATTGTTTTGTTCCTACTTGGAACAATCAAATTATGGACGTATGGGTTTTCGTCATACGTAGGGAATTCTTTTACGCCCTTCATTATTTCATCTATTTTAGTCATTTAATTATAGTCCATTTTTATCTATATGTTTTTGGACTAACAGTTCATTGCAAATATACTGATAGTCCAATTAATAATCAATTATTTACGCCATAAGTCCAAAAAGTAAAGCATTAAATTAGACCAAAAGAGTCTGAACCTTGGACTCAAAGAGTCTGAACCTTGGACTGGCACCTGTTGACTATCAACGGTTTAGACCCATTCCCTTCTTAATCTTATATATTACGTGCGAGAAAACTCTGTTTTTCGAGCTTCTATACCTTGAACTTTTTCAACCCAAGTTTTGGGGTTTTTCTCCTGCCTAATTTCTTCTTGTTGTTCTTTTTGCCATCCTCGATGGCGTGTTGGTTCTCTGTCGATGCCTTGGGCTTTCAAGCTTCGGTTATCTATTCTTTCTTCGTGATTTGCTTCTAGGAGGGCTTTATTTGCCCTCTCAGTCCATTTTAATCTAAAATGCTGTGTTGACCCCTTCTCAGACGTTTGCACTACTCTACGTCCATCTATGAAGCTCCTGTCACGTATTATGATGTGAGCATGGGGGTTGTTCATGTCCTCCCCCGTTTCATGAATCGCAGCGTACCAAGGAACAAGATTACCAGTTACTTCTTCTAAATAGTCTTCCACCAAGGCTTTGCGCTCTTGGTCGTTTAGCTCGATTGGAATGGCGACCATGAGACGGTCTAAAATTCTGGCATTGCTTCGGTCTGCCTCTTCTTGCTCATCAATCCATTTCTTTGCTTGCCGCCATTCATCAGGCATCCCATTTGAAATGATTGTTGGCTCTGCTGAATATCTCGATATGTACCGAACATGCGCTCCAGCTTGTCCAGCTTTATGCGTCGTTTTTCCGATTGGTTTATGATTCAGAGAATAGATTGCCATGAGGTTGAGAGCATGTACTAGACGAGATGTCTGCTAGTGAGTTTGGGGTGTTTTTATGATGACGGAGGAAAGAATAAAAACCGCACGGGTTTTGTAAACCCATAAGTGCGCCCTCACACGTTCGGGATAAATTGAACTCGCTACGCTCGTAACGTTCTAAAATAATGTTACTGGGGAAAAGAGAAAAATTATATCACACGCTTCGGTTTGGTAGATGCCTTCAAAACCTCGATGAGTCGGTACGACTCCTATACGCGCACTTTATAGAATCTTGTCACTAAGTTGTAATACAGAAAGTGTATAGTACTCTAGTTATGACAGAGAAGAATACTATTTTATCGTCACTTGGAGCTTCATTAGGATCAGTAGTATCTTATAGCTTTTTCAAAGATGCCATTGCTGCAAAAAAAAATAGTAAAGAGCAATATCTTTACGCAGGAGCAGGGGTCATTTTTTCAACTTTGGCATTAGTTAATTTGAAAAGATTATTTAATGAACCAGAGAAAGAAAAAACATGGGTTGATAAAGTAGAGTCACAAGAAACAGAACAGAAGAATGTAAGAAGTCTATAATATTTATTAGATTTACATTTTGTCACCATAAAATCTTTAATCATGGGAAGAATACTTGCAGCCGTAGCAACCGCAGCAATAACTCTTGTAACTTCACCAGCAGCAATGCAAAAAATTGCAGACCTGCTTGACCCACCTAATAAGGGTAAAGGGAAGGGAAAAAGATAGACTGTATGGGATTAGCTAAAGGCTTTCATTATAGCCGCAATAAGTAATCCCAATAATGCTCCAATAGCTATTAAAATGGGCAGGAAGGTTTTCATATCTTCTCGCCCATTTTCTTTTCCCCCCCTTGGGGCTGATAATAGCTTAATTTGCTGGTCCTTATTGGCAAGCTGTTGACTTTGGTGGGCGACTACATGGGTAAGCTCTTTAAGTCTCGTATTGAGTTCTCTGTTTTGCTCCTTCAGGTGGGTAACAATGCTTAAATCTAGTTCCTTTTGTTGATCCCCTTCAGCTACATCATAATGACGTTTTAGAAAGTCCTTATCAATGTAGTATTTACCGCCTTTTTTATGGAAAAACTTTGAGTACTCATGGGTAGTTTTTGAGTACTTTTTGAGTAACCGTCTAAGAGTATTTTCTGACTTACCTGTGTAGTTAACTGCCTGTTTTATAGTTAATTGTGTCATAATATGTGTGATTACTCATTGAGTACCCAAATGATTAACCAATGGGTACTCACGCAAAGTATAGCATTTTTTTCTTTTCCCCAGTAAATACGTCTTAAAATGTGCGCCCTGTGAGCTTTGCGTTCGGGTCGTTGTAGCCTTGATACAGGTGACTTAAATCTTTGACGGATGGGTGACTGGCTTTGAGCTTCTCTAAAGCTTCTTTGCCTGCATTATCATTATCTAAAAAGGCGAATACCTTGCCGTACTTCTTGCCTTTGATAGCTTCGATTCCTTCATCAATAAGGGAGGTAGAATTGAGGATAATCACATCACCTTTGAATTCTGTGATACCTTGCTCGGTAAGGATTGAAAGGAAGTCCATAAAGCCCTCAAAGACAGAGACGTTATTATCTCCGTTTTCCTTTTTCACGGTTGTAATATCTTTGCTGCGTAAACCGCCTTTGAAGTACTTGTTACGCACCTCAAAGCCTTGGCTATCATTCTGCATCGTTAGGGCGAAGTAAGGTTTACGATTGGCGTTGTAATGCACTTCCTTGAGGTATTTCTTTGCTACATCTAGGTCAATCTTACGCTCTTTGAGGTAGGCAATAAGCCCCTTATGCTTTACCTCATTGACCTTTCTGATTTTGACCTCTCCACCAAATATGCGAGCAACTTGGGTATTCGTATATTCATTGATAGTTTGCTTACCAAGGAAAGCCAGGACTGCAGTTAAATCCGTTTTGATATTGAGGTTCTCATGGTCTGCAACAAAGTTGAGTATGTTGCCACCCTTACCGCTTCCAAAGTCATACCATGTGTTTTTCTTGGTATTAACCTTGAAGCTTGGGTCTTTGTCTGTTCCATCAGCATTACGAATAGGGGAATGATACCAAAGTTGTGAACCTCCTTTGGCAGTTCTTGCAGGGAGATAGCCCAAAGTTGCTAGTAAATCCTCTAGCCGTATCTTTTTAGCGTCCTGTGTTCTCATAATCTGAAACCTTTCGTAACATTATTTAGGAATGTTACCTTTTTCATCTATTAGCCGTTTGACCTGCATTTTGCTAAAGAACTTTCCTCTACTGGTTTTATAACCATTGATGTTAAGTTCCTTTGCAATCTTCTCATAAGATAAGCCCTGCTCTCGTAGCTCTAGGGCTTTCTTGCGTGAGACTTCTTTGAACAATCTATTATTCTTTTCCCTAGTCCCATATTTTGAAACGCAATGGGCAAGAAAATCAACCTTGGCAAAGTCAACCACTCCCATTAGGTGGTCGTCATTGCGTTGAATATCTTTGGTGAGGATGGGCAGGAGCGATAAGAATAGCTCTCTTTCTTCTTCTGTACCATCAAGGCGTAGATATAGCATAATTGGTAACGTTATTTAAAAATGTTACGATATTTCTTTAGATTTTAGTTTTCGTGTTTTTCCGTAGTATTTTTCATTTCTAAATCCATCACTAGTATCCATTATGATTAGGAAATCAGCATCTTTTATAGCTATTTGTCCTTTCCCTAGTACAGATAGAAGATTGTTCTTTACCTCTGATGGGTCAAAGAAAGAATCTTGACAAAAATGGGAACTAACCAACGACCTAAGTATTTCAGATAAGATATAGATGTCATTCTTATTACCTATTTGAAATCCTATCTTAATTTCATATTCCGTAAGTCTTAAATTATTAATCTTCATCTTTTATGTATTCTGTAGTGATTGTAGATTTTTCTAACTCTTCTCGCCTAAGCATTTCCCTATCTGTTGGGCTTCCTTTTTTGACAACATCCTCAAATAATACAAGCCTATCACCGTTAAAGAATTTAGCGGGATTAATGTAATATTTATAATGAACATCAGTTCTTGCAATGAACTGTTTTTCTAGTAATTCAGCTACCCCTCTTGTAACTGATTCTTTACTTGAATAGCCTGTATATCGTTTGCATTCTTTTAAATCAAAAACCACAAGGTCTTTACTGATTCTTAGTGCATCCATAAAATATCCAAAGACCTTTATAGCTCTATTTGATAGTTCAAAGAGTGCTTGTATTTGGGCTTTGTAAATCTTTACAAACTCCTCTGTATCGACCCTTTTTCTTAGCCCCATAAAGTTAATGTTTTCAACTTCTACCCCCTCCCTGTCAAAAAGAGATAATTGCTTATTAGACATAGCAATTGTTTTGTTCCTACTTGGAACAATCAAATTATGGACGTATGGGTTTTCGTCATACGTAGGGAATTCTTTTACGCCCTTCATTATTTCATCTATTTTAGTCATTTAATTATAGTCCATTTTTATCTATATGTTTTTGGACTAACAGTTCATTGCAAATATACTGATAGTCCAATTAATAATCAATTATTTACGCCATAAGTCCAAAAAGTAAAGCATTAAATTAGACCAAAAGAGTCTGAACCTTGGACTCAAAGAGTCTGAACCTTGGACTGGCACCTGTTGACTATCAACGGTTTAGACCCATTCCCTTCTTAATCTTATATATTACGTGCGAGAAAACTCTGTTTTTCGAGCTTCTATACCTTGAACTTTTTCAACCCAAGTTTTGGGGTTTTTCTCCTGCCTAATTTCTTCTTGTTGTTCTTTTTGCCATCCTCGATGGCGTGTTGGTTCTCTGTCGATGCCTTGGGCTTTCAAGCTTCGGTTATCTATTCTTTCTTCGTGATTTGCTTCTAGGAGGGCTTTATTTGCCCTCTCAGTCCATTTTAATCTAAAATGCTGTGTTGACCCCTTCTCAGACGTTTGCACTACTCTACGTCCATCTATGAAGCTCCTGTCACGTATTATGATGTGAGCATGGGGGTTGTTCATGTCCTCCCCCGTTTCATGAATCGCAGCGTACCAAGGAACAAGATTACCAGTTACTTCTTCTAAATAGTCTTCCACCAAGGCTTTGCGCTCTTGGTCGTTTAGCTCGATTGGAATGGCGACCATGAGACGGTCTAAAATTCTGGCATTGCTTCGGTCTGCCTCTTCTTGCTCATCAATCCATTTCTTTGCTTGCCGCCATTCATCAGGCATCCCATTTGAAATGATTGTTGGCTCTGCTGAATATCTCGATATGTACCGAACATGCGCTCCAGCTTGTCCAGCTTTATGCGTCGTTTTTCCGATTGGTTTATGATTCAGAGAATAGATTGCCATGAGGTTGAGAGCATGTACTAGACGAGATGTCTGCTAGTGAGTTTGGGGTGTTTTTATGATGACGGAGGAAAGAATAAAAACCGCACGGGTTTTGTAAACCCA
>CAYZLR010000123.1:0-8279 GCA_964479275.1 uncultured Caulobacterales bacterium | reverse complement strand
TCGATATTCGTGACCAGCGCGGTATGCGTTCTGTGGAAGCTATTCGTGAATTCAATAGGCACCTGAGAGAGAAATACGGTTTGTAAGCTTCAGTCAGGCATCTTTCTCCACCTTTAGAAATAATCGTAAGCCACTGATGCTCATCCCGCATAGGAAAATAAGACACTTTACCTTTTAGCCACCCGCACAGCTCCGAGCCTCCCAAAATTTTGGTAGGGATCAAGTTATTTGACCAGCAAGCTTTAAGAATTTTTCTTGCCTGAAATCAGCCTGCTAAAATTTCATTATAAAATATCTTGACCGAGCTGCTCATTCGGGCGGCTTGGGTCGGCGTGTTCTTAATTTCTAACTATTGCAGGATGAACACAATGACTAACATTTCCGATATTGAGCTTAGAGATAAGCTCACTGACATTTTAAAGAAAAAACCATACGGCCTTGAAGCCGAAGTCATACGTGAGGCATTAGATTATCACGATATAGCCGACTTCTTTTCCGACCTTATGAAACATGGTTGCATTACAGGTATGGTTGGTAGTCTGATATATTATTCAGACACGCATGCTTTCTATGATAAGCACTACGCCGACATTGAATGGATGCGTCTTGAATATGAAGACAATGTGGGCGAAGCATTGAAGATTCGTGGTGACCTCAAAAATTTCTTGGCTTGGTATGCTTTCGAAGAAACGGCCTATCTTCTCGCTAACGCTATCGGGCTGGAGGTATAACCTTCAGCCTTTCTTTAAGCCAGCATATGATCCGTTTCCAACGCAAGTGAAGCTTGCCACAGCGGTGTTTTTACAAACAGCCTGTCAGCAAAATAATTATTCGCAGCTTCAATTTCTTCAAGAAACCCCAGCCAGCATAGAGGCCTGAGAACACCCGCGTAAAAACTTGCAGATTTATGATTTAAAAATAGTCCCTGCTGTTCTTCTGACACCTCAAAGAAATTAGCAAACAATGCCTGTCCTGTTATGGCTGTTTGAGCTTCGATGTTGATGACATTCAGAAACACATCCCAATTATCCATCGGAACATTTTTACCTCGACTAAAAGCCTGATGATCAAAACGAAATAGGAAAAACGGAGCAATAATGCCAAATAGACGCGGTAAATCTCCGGCAAGCTCTTTCCCATTTTTAGTCAGTTTGAATTGACCTTTATAATTGCGTCCAATTTTTAAGGCGATGAGCATCTCTCGAATAAAACCGAGCGGAGCAAAGTCGATTTCGTTTAAAACCTTATTGACGAGATACATCTCTTCGCGTGTATGTCCGCGCCAATTAAACGCGGTCACAGCCCAATCCACGAATTTACGGTTGAAATTCTTCTGTGTCGTCAAACCGATACCACCGTGATCTATACAGTAGTTCATAGTTTTATAGGTAGCAGACGCAAACGGGGAATGCCGTAATATTAGGGCTTCATCTTCTATGTCTTTAAAGGCGGTCATCTATCTTTCATATTCCGCGAGGTTTATTTTGCCAATGGCTACACAGCACTGTGTCTATTTGCGTATGTGGGTGAATATATTTAATCCCTCGCAATTTTACCCCGCACTTGGTGCGTCAAAAACTGTTCTGCGTCGCATTGGGTGGCTCAATGAATTTAAAAGAGGTGATCTGCAGGAATATTATAGGATAATAATAGTGCGATTTTTTGCTAAAAACTATAAGGTGTGATAAACTTTTAGCACTACTATTTAAAAATACATTATGACTGAAAATTGACCTAAAGTACAATCTGAACCTAAAGAAACACCAAAGATTCAGTTGATTTTAAATTTTGCTGAGCAAACCCTTGATGATCTCAACGACCATCTTGTTTGACTTACAAGGGATGAGATCGTTATGGAAATTGAAAATCAATTGTCGAAACTACCTGAAGTCGACCACTTCATTAGGTGAGTAATGTTTGATTACCTCCATAATATGGTAAAGCCTCGCATATTAGATTGAAAAATGACTAATAGTGAGTTTCATAATTTGATGGTCGAATTTAGTGATGCATACGGTGAAACTTTGCTCGAATATTCTGAAGAAAAACAGATGATACAGAGTGAATATACAAATAAATTGAAGCCTAGGAATTAGAACTTTTCTACAAGTGTCTTGTTTTCGATTGCAACCAAATCGTTTTCTAAGAGGTTTAAGTCGCGATTCAGTATGTTTACATTGCCTTCGAGTTTTGAAAGATACCTGAAGCTGTTTGACTGACTTATTTCATATTGCTTCCAAGCACTACAGTCTGGTGGTGGAGGGGCTTTGGGGAAACACTGAGAATTCAGCCGTGCTACGCATCTATCGTGGCTTGCTGCGGCGATAGTAAAGGAAAATAGGTTTCCAAGGAAACCCTTAATTCCTGTTTTCGACATAAAAACAGATTGACTGCCTGCTGTTAAAACGTCCCCAACTGTCGCCTCTTTATTAACCAATGAATTGGCAGCTTGTAAGCAAGCGAGAGGTACACCTAATCGTTCAGCATCATATTTTTCCATATCTGTTAATTCGTAGACTGAGTAAGTGCATGCCGCTTTCAGTAATGGGGCGTAACACTGATTTCTCTTAGCTGTTAGCTTCTCTGAATTTGAACAAAAAGTTGCGGGTTTAGGAGGGATGATGGGTTGGGGATATCTACACTCATCTGAGTAGCTAGATTTTTTCAATATGTTATCATCGTAAACGCTTTTTTCTATCAATAGAGAGTTTGAAATGTTCTCAATTTCATTTTTGACTTCTATAATTTCTTCGCGTTTTGCCAGAACTTTAGCTCTTTGCGGATTTTTAAAGCACCAATTTTCTGAGGAAGATTTGTTGGTGGGTGACCAATATTTTGATTTCACTTTTATGCGGAAGCATTCAGAACCATTTGTTCCTGCCATAGGAAAAACAACGCGACGTTTATTAAAGTATTTAGGTTGAATGTGTTTGTTTGTTCCAGTGGGAACTAGACTCGTTTTTCCTTCAGATACTTTTTTATTAAAATGAATGACTACGTGGTCAGCATGCATTTCAATACGATAAAATCGGGAGTCTTTAGCATATGCATTTGCGCAAAATACTGAAAATATGATAGCTAAAAAAATGCGGTTTAACATGCAAAGCCCTTTGGATGTATTTTATTAAAGGCTCGTATAAGTATTTTTTCTTTGTCAATACTGAAGGCGGCGAATAAGCTCTAAAAATGGAAAAATCTATATATTCAGTAAGATAATAGTTGTCCCTATTCTTGTCACCCAAACTAGATCTGTTATGTTGAATTTGCATTCGATCAGTAAATTTATACACTGACGTATATGTCCAGTGTATATTTTGACGCATTGATATGAAGGTTTGTTCTTACACTACGAAGTCTGAATAATGGGCAGCAATAGTTTGTAGCAAGATTGAGTTTTGTAGTGTAAGGTTGCTGTGCGCCCATAACCCTACAAAACATCTTGTGAAGGGACAGCCCCTTTCAAAACCCCGATATCGAATATGATAATCATATAATTTTATAGCCCATTATGCCAGCCAATAGTGCCGAATACCAAAAGTCGTACCGACAAAAACATAAAGCCAAGCGTAAGGTTATTTCTGTGGCTCTATCAGGGGATGATCACAGAGAGATTGAGCGTTACGCTAAGGCGCAAGAATTGAAGCTATCAGCATTATTGCGTGAAGCTACGCTGCATCAAATACGCGGCTCACGGATGCATTCAAGACAGGTTGAAGAAGAATTGAAAGAACTCCGCTTCCTTGTCAGCGGTATTGCGAATAACCTTGAACAAATAAACTACAGATCAGGTCAGCTCAAAAAGGTCGTAGATGATAACGCTGTCTTGTCGGAGCTGCAAAAGCTAGATCAACTCATTGTCGATTTTACTCAGTCACGTCTTAATCCCAAAACATGATTACCAAGTCCCTCTCCCGTAAAACGCCGAGCTTTGGTCAGCTCGCAGGGTATATGAGCGAGAGCGGCTATATGAATTCCGAGAAGGCTGACAGCCTCTTTGAAATTTACCAACATTGTTTCTCAAGAGGTAGCCGCAATATTGCAGAGGAGTTTTTGAAGAACAGTGAGTATCTCTCCAAACGAAAGAACGGCAATTACCTCTACCATGAAATATTGAGCATCACCTTAGAGCAAGGTGTGGATATGAAATACGCCAAGGAAGCTCTGCGTGAATTAGCTCTCGAATATATTCAGAAACGATGTCCGCGTAATATGGTCTATGGGTGCCTGCATGATGACCATGCCGATCATATCCATTATCACTTGATGATAAGCGCCAATGAGCGCGGAGAATCCAAACGCTATTGGCTGACCAAGAAACAGCTTGATGATGTAAAGCGTCATATCGAAACGCATTGTCTTGAGCACTATCCAGATTTGAAACAACGTCCCGTTATGACGGCGACAAATACCGAAAAGAAAGTCTCTCGCAAAGCGGCAGAAGAAAAACGCAGACAGGGCAAGCTAGAGCGTCATGACCGTGTGCGAGGGATGATCTTTGAGGCTATGGCAAAAACGCAAAACTTAGATGATTTTATGGATAGTCTCGCGGAGAAGAACTGCCGCTATTACACGCGCGGAAAGCATTACGGTGTTGAGGTTCAGCATCCAGATGGGAAGGTCGAGAAATACCGATTTGCGACGCTTGGCATTCATGAGGAATATGAAAACTATCTCTCAGCCCTAGAGGCTTTGGAACAAGCTGAAAGCTATGTTGAGACGCCATCAGAGCCAGAGCCTACAGTCAATGAACCGACTGACGCCGAACTTGAAGATCAAGCGCAGAGCGAGACACAAGCCGAGATAGACAAGGTGCAGTCTGAATTTGAGGACATATCTCAACGTCAATCGAAAGGGGAGACTTCAGGCTCAAAAGACAAGATGTGAACCTTCAACATCCTCGTCACATTGAAGAAATATAAGACCCGTATTTTATCCATTCTAAAAACTGTCAAAAAGACCTATAGTGTTTTTAAAGAACGTCATGCCCATTCAACAAACACATCGTCTGATGAAGCAATCCTTTTCCCTCATGGGAAAGGGCTTAGGCCTTATGATCAATGGCTATGACCAGATCGACAGGCGAGGCGCGCAGTTCGCAAAGCCCAAAGATTATAAGGGCTATCTGTCACCCCGTAATACGGGCTTACTCTTAGATGGAGATAGGCTGAGGCTCTCTGAACGTAACAGCTTTCAAAATGTGGCTGTATACGGGGTAACAGGTAAAGGGAAATCGTCGGTATTTGTTAAACCCATTATTCTTGACCAATCCTTTCGAGAGAGCGTTTTAATCGTCAATGATATGTCAGGAGACATATATAAAGAAACCAGTGGTCATATGCGTGATAGAGGCTATCGCGTCATTGTTCTCAATCCCCATGATCTTGAACATTCACATCGCTATAATCCGTTCTTGGATATTCGCCATGAAAACGAAACCGTTCACATGGCGCAGATGTTTGTGGAGGCCGTCGCCAATTCTCAAGAGCAAGTTTGGTCAGCAGGTGCAGAGCGTTTTGTGACTTTCTTTCTCAAATGCCTTCGTAAGAAAGGCGCGCCCTATAATAACCCGCATAATCTCTATTATCTCTTTCAGCAGTTTGGCGAAGATGGCAGCGCTCTCCATAAGTTCGTCGCCGAATGCAGCTATGATGATCCTTTCATGGTCAATGAATGGAAATCGCTTTTATCCGTTCATAAGGACGGGCTTCTCAGCTTCATCATGAATGCGACCATAGCTCTGAAAATTTTCGCGAATAAGGATGTGTGTAATCTTACTGCGACTAGCGATATTGATCTCTCGACCTTGCGTAAACAGAAGACCGTCGTTTACGTCATCACGCCACCTCAATATCAGAAAATGTATCGTCCTGTGACGAGCATGATATTTCTCAGCTTCTTACACGCCTGTATGCGGGACATGCCCAGCAAAGATGATCTACCCGTCTATTTCCTCTGGGATGAATGGGGGAATAGCTATCTGCCTGATGCTGATACATTCGCGACAACAGTTAGAAAATACAACATATCGCTTATGCTTTTCATGCAGGGAATAAACCAACTCATTCAGACTTATGGGCGCGAGAAATCCAGTGTGATCCTATCTGGTGTTGCGACGCAGATTTCATTTGGAGCCGCAGAGCAGGAAACGGCTGAATATTTTGAACGCCGTGTTGGGAAGGTTCGCCAAACTAAGAGGCGCAAGTTTATGGAGCAAGATATAGAGAAGCATGTTGAATATGACTTGTTCACGGCAAGCGAGATCAGGGAACTACCTGATAATGAAATTCTAATTCTTTCGGATAATCGTAAGCCGCTAAGATTGCCGACAATACCATGCTTTAAGCATCACCGTTTCAAGAGGTTGATGAAGAAGCAACCTGCACCCATTAAGTCAAAAGCAGAGGATGAGTTGGAGTTTATTGAGTTATGAGCCGACGAAGAGATGTCATAAAGGAAACATCGAAATTTAATTCACTCTGGGAGACGTTTCGGGATTTTTCATATGATGCGGTCTTTCATGTCGGAGATACGGCACAAAATTTTCTATGGGATGCCGTATATGGGCCGAGCGATAATCGCAATCAGAAATATTACTCTCGTCAAATAGATAAACATGAACGCAAAAGTGAGCGACCTCTGAAATTAGAAGAAAGAACTATCTTTGCCAAAATTTTGAAACGTTCTAATGGGGAGAGTCTCATCATATATTGGAAACGACAAAAGGCGTTACTTCGATATCCTGACAAACTTGGATTGGTGCAAGAATATCGTCAAAAGGAAAATAAGATTACAAAGTTGAAAAAGGAACATCAAATAGTTCAGGCTAAGAAAGAAATAGAAAAATTAGAACGGCAGTTTCGGAAGATACAAAAACTTAAACCGCAGAACTCTAAGCATTCACTGAAATGATACCTAAAGTGGGAACGAAAATAGATGTAGATTTTGAACAGTACGAAATACTGAATTTCATCCAAACTCCGAATGGCGTCACGCCTGCGCCCATGTCCCACACAACCGCGCCGCTGGGGTCCGTTGCAAATTGCGGACGACCCAGATGATCGGCGTGGAGATAATAAAGGCCGTCGGTTGCGACCGTATTGCAATTCGCCTGCGCCTCCGCGAGGTCCGCTTCGAACTGCGCGAGCTGTGAAGACAACGTGATGTTACGCTCGCTCAAGACATCAATCCGCTCTTCATGCGCGGTGATTAGCGCGGCAAGCTCTTCGCTGCGCGTAGTCCGCTCTGCGATACTAGCGACCTGCGTTTCATTAAGCGCCGCTTACGCTGTATTTTTAAAATTTTATAGCAAAAAAAGTAATCAAACCGATAACAATGAAGGCTGGAACGATTAAAATTATATAGAGAGCAGACATACCGATGAAATCAAAAAAGGCATTCCGAACTTTCTGTTTCTTAGAAAATTTTTCCATTCATGACTCCATCTTTTTAATCAAAAGAGTAACCGCCTCTTAAGCCAACAATTGGTTCCTCACTCGTTTGGCATTCACAATCATCACCAATAGTATATTCAGGTAAAACTTTAGGAACTTGTAATCCTAAATTTGTTGAAGCTAAAAATGCATTTATAGTCCAACCTACACCATCAATTATATCACTCTTCGCTTTTGCTTTGCTGATAGATTGGAAACCTTTGATGACTCTTCTCGCACCTTTCTCAGTTTGTGCAGCTGCCCTATAAGCGTCTATCGGTTTTTTAATCGCTCCACCAGGAATTAAGCCTGCAAGTGCAGATACACCAACTGACGTTAAATTTACACACCTCAAAGACTTTCCTTCTATTTGCGTTTGTATAGCTAAATCTATTGCAACACTGCCTATCACTCCGACAATAAATGGTACCACAGCCAGAAAGGCTAATTGTCCATCAGGATCAATCGCTCCCACCGGATTCCCGCCGACATAAGCGAAGCGATTCAACCCCCCTGCCAAGCCTATCGGATCACTCTGTAGGTAGCGCCCAAGTGTCGGATCATAGGTTCTGTGCCAGTTATGCGAAAGCGTGACGGTGTCTCCGTTATCCGAGTCACCCGTTTCCACATCCGCATATTGACCCGGGAACATGAGCCTTTGCGCGAAGGCGCCAGCCAGATTCACGCTGTCGCCGAATGGCGTCACGCCCGCGCCCATGTCCCAGACAACTGCGCCGCTTGGGTCCGTTGCAAATTGCGGCCGCCCCAGATGATCAGCGTGGAGATAGTAAAGCCCGTCTGCCGCGACAGTTTCGCAATTGGCCTGCGCCTCCGCAAGGTCGGCTTCAA
>CAYZLR010000122.1:0-8551 GCA_964479275.1 uncultured Caulobacterales bacterium | reverse complement strand
GAAATGCCAAACCTTGAAACTTACGAAAACTAACGTTTTTCAGCAGCCTGTTAGATGCTGTTGCAGAAGATGCGCCCGATCTAAGATACTTTAAATCCATATCAGATAATGTTTTGGATATAGAGACATGGGGCATTATAGCAGCAGTGCTCGGCAATAGCTCGAACCGTTTCAATTTCTCTCAAAAATTTTGGCGTGACAAAGAACAAGGTCTCTCAACCTATCTCAATCATGCATCTGGTACTCCGCAAACGGTAACTGAACCGCAAGATGATGGTGACCCTCTAAGCAGAAACCGCAAAGTTATAGACAGAGAAAACCCTCCTAAAAATAAACGAGAAGCTCTGCAAAGATGGCGAAGAGCACAAGAGCATTTCTCGAAAACTTTGTCTCTGTCGGTTGAGAAGCGCGTTCAATTACAAAAAACGCATAAAAACCTTGTAGAACTCCAACGACTAAATGCTTCGCTCCAAGAACAGCATGAGCAAAAACCTATATTCCTCACTAAGGTTGAAGCCTTTAAAACAGAGGCTATAACGAAGGAAGATGATACCTCCAAAGCAGTTGATGATGTAACGAGGATCGCTCAATTAAAATCAGAATTATTTAGCTCCCGACCGGGATTCTTCTCCCGGTTGTTCAAAACAGCCCCCTTCAAAAGCTGGAGGAATGAATATGAAGATTTATCTGAACAACTCGTTGCAAGCGAGGCTAATCAAACTCACACACAAGAGGTGTTAACCGCCACTAAAGCGAAACTATCAACCACCCATGAGAAGGTTGACCAGATAGATCGCGATATTGCATCACTTTTAAAACAGATACGTAAACTATCCCAGCGTGTGCAAAATGAATGCGAAACGCTCAAGGTTCCGGTGCCAGATAGACATTTTTTTGCGAGAGACCACAAAGAAAAACAAATCACCAATGTTTGGTTTGATAATGCATGTAACGTCACGCGGGACCAAGTGTTCGAAGCCGCAATGCATCTGCACCGTGCATTTATTGATTGTGCCGCCGATCCTATCAGACAGAACTTAGCGATATTTACAGAGTCATTTGGCACACGCTCTCTAGGAACCACCGCCAAAAATGACCTCATTCCTGATTTATGGGCAACATTTTTCTTGGTGGTCCCCATTGTGTCCACAACATTTGCTTCCGTACACAAGATGTTTACCCGGCTCCAGCCAGAAACACTTGGCTGGCTTCTGGTGGATGAAGCCGGGCAAGCGCTCCCACAGGCCGCTGTTGGTGCAATGCTAAGGACAAAACAATCCGTTGTTGTTGGTGACCCATTGCAGATTGAACCGGTGGTCACCCTACCCAATAGTTTATCCGAAGAAATTTGCGCATATTTTGGGATCGATGCATTAAAATACAACGCTCCAGAAGCATCCGTTCAGACTGTCGCTGATATATCCAGCATGTATTGTGCAAAGTTCCCTGCGGGAAGTGGGTATCGCAATGTAGGAGCACCATTATTGGTTCATCGGAGATGCGATAGCCCCATGTTCGAAATCTCAAATGAAATTGCCTATTCAAATTTAATGGTTCAGGCGAAGCAACCATCAACTAAGGAGCGCATATTAGGGCGATCTTCATGGATTGATGTTGTTGGAAAACCTGGTCCGGACAAATGGTGTGCCGATGAGGCAATCGTACTTATTGATATGCTGCATAAGTTAAAAGCTGCTGGTACCGATCCTGATCTATATATCGTAACACCATTCGTCACTGTTCAGAACAATCTTCGCCAAGAGTTAAAAAAGAGCGGAGTACTGACTGGTTGGGTTGAAAAACCTAATGCTTGGCTTGATGAGCATGTTGGTACTGTGCACACCGTTCAAGGGCGGGAAGCCGATACTGTGTTCTTTGTTTTAGGTGCGCAATCGTCATCGCAAAATGGCGCACGTAATTGGGCTGGAGGAAAACCCAATCTTGTCAACGTTGCAGTGACGAGAGCAAAGTCATCTTTGTATGTTATTGGGAATAGATCACTATGGAAATCAGCGGGAGTATTTTCAGCGCTTGATAAATGGTTGCCTGAGTAGGTCGTTTGATTGACTAATCAAAGCGCTGTCCAAATAATCCGCCTGTCTCCCCATCATCTGAGAGATGCGTAGGTAATACACATTCATGCACTTTGAGCTCTTCTGGAAATGAAAGGCTCTCAAAAACGTCGGAGTTCAAAGTAACGATATACTGACCATTCTCACCAACCATTTCTTGTCCTATGCCAATCGCGGTGGAGATTTGCCTAGCGTCTACGCCGTCAAAGAGGTGACTATCATGAATCAAAAAACCGGTGCCTCCAAATTGTTTTCTGGTCGATTCAAATAATGCAACGTCCATACAGAAAACTTCCATATTCTGGATTCCAGTTCCTCGATCCCCCTCAATCTTGATATCGAATTCGGGACCATTTTCAGTCGCGCTGACTTCAAAACGACCTTCCCGGTTTTCGTATAGGGATGCGATCAACTCTGCGATACGGATAATTACATTGTTCAACTGATCATTGTGTGTATTGTGATCAGCTTGTAAACGGCGCTGGAGTTCAATTCGATCGACTTTCAGGTCAGCTTTGTCACCCTCCAACGCTTCTGCCGCAGCGAAACGTTCTTTTAGTGTCGCATATTCGGCTTCGAGGCGCGCTAGTTCCCGTTGCATCTCTACGAGGTCCTCAAACGCACCTTTGCCTTCCATGGACGTAAGAATGCGCTTGCGGGCCTGCCCCGTAGATGCAAGTTGATCTTCAGCCACCGTTATCTCTCGCTCCGTCTGCTCCAACTCAGATTGCAGATGTAGCTTGCGATTTTCGATTATCGACGCTTGAAACGTCTCAACTTCTTCAAACCTACGAAGTGCCAGCTCGGGCAACTCGATCCCACTTGCATTGTACATCGCACGAACATCCAACTGGCCCGAAGGGCTTTCCGACGCGATTGCCTCTTGAAGGAACTTCAGAGTTTCTTTCAGGGTCACTAGACGTCTAGATGACTCTTGCATAGAGCGCTGAAGTCCGGCGGCATCATCAGACATTTCCTTGTAGGCATCCAACACTTGAAAATTCGTAATTTCTTCACGCTTCTCGTTTGCACGTCGTTCAGCAATTACCATCTTTGGACGCAGTGCAGCAACCGATCCGACGACATCTCCAATAATTCCTCCCTCGGCGGCACGCTTTAGTGTTTCAAGTGTCTTTTCCTTATCGCGGACTTCTTGAAACTCTCTCGTTACACGCCACTCCAGTCCCAAGAGAAAGGTCAAGCACGCTTGCCACGAGTATGACTGTTGGTTCCCCGAGCTTTTCTGCGGTCGCTGAAAGCCTCCGTCGACTGCAAGGCGCAGAAAATATTTGACTAAAGAGCGATATGTAGGCCCGTACTTACTATCAAAGTCTGTGCCAGCTGAATGGAGAGGGAGCCCAAAAAACTCATGACCCAAAATACGCTTCCAATTTGCCGTCGACATATACTGGCGACCTGACGACGTGTCGTCATGTAGATCGGAGCCCAAGAAATTCTTCCCCGATAATACGAAAACCTTAGACGGATCACTGCCAGAACGTTCGATCTCGACAGTCTGATCCCCGATTGCAAATTTTGCGCGAAAAAACTCCTCAATAAGAGCATCCGATCGAAAGAGTGATTTCTTATCGCACTTAGCTCCAAGCAAGAAATCTACAATCAGTACAAAGCTCGTTTTTCCTGCACTGTTACGTGTCTTACCACTAGCTCCTTCATCCTTGGTATCAGCCAAAAGGATATTCAAACCTGGGCCAAAGGTTAAAGATTTAAAATTTTTAAGGGAACTATCGATAGACAGAATCATGACAGCTTCCTTTTAAGACGGCCCTCAACGAGTTCCACTGCAGAGATAGCGTATAGCCAACTTACAGCTAGTACGAACCAATCAAACGTGATTGGTATTCCTGAAAGGGATCGTTTTTCTCGAACAAGAGTCCACGTCTCAGAAACCGTTTTTGGAGTTGCGATTGCTTGGAGAATCTCGCCCCCAATACCGGTCAAAGATCGCTCAGGTGATAAATGCTTAGCGGGTAAGATCATTCAGCTAGCCCCGAGTCTGCATTTTCAAAAATATCACACCGCTCAAATAGGTACGATAGAAGTGTATGAGCTGCGACCTGACGCGAGACTTCCACCTCTTCAGGGCCTATGATATGGACGTATAACCAATACATGATTGACCTTGGTGATAACTTCTCTGCGGCC
Organism: uncultured Caulobacterales bacterium; assembly: GCA_964479275.1. Lineage (GTDB taxonomy): Bacteria > Pseudomonadota > Alphaproteobacteria > Caulobacterales > Parvularculaceae > CALLPQ01. The sequence goes on along the minus strand of CAYZLR010000122.1, from coordinate 4,313 downwards.
AATTCTAGATAACGATTGCGAAATAGATTTGCGAGATGTTCGCCTTGAGTAGGTATTGGATGCTTATCGAAATAGCCTTGTATATGGCGCTCGTTCAGCCTACCGCCTTGAAGAATGGCTGCCCACGTCGCAGGAATTTCATTGAATTCAATCTTCTTAGGTGAAACAGGCGCAATACTATTAATCGTAGGCGAAGGCGTATCTGTAGCAGATACGAGAGAAGCTACTAGTTCTTTGATCTCAGACATTTGCAGGTTACGGTAATCTTCATTGCGAGCTTGACGCCCAAGGAATTTTTCAAGTTCACCTTCGCTAAGGTACGCCATTGTTTCGGCTATACTTGGACGACCAAAAAATGAAAATTCTACATCTGGATTGTTATTTTTGAGTGTACCCATCGCCTGAATTGCTTCTGCTGGCAGCCCTTCAATGATATTGTGTGTCATACGCCAGCTCAGCATGATATTGCCAAGTTCGGATTTTGCTTTATCAAAATCATCGTTCATTTTCTTGACAAATTTCGAGACTGAGCCAGCAGCCCCATTTTGTGCACCGTAACAAGCAAAAACACACCCTGAAGAGTTTAAGTAGCCATCACAACCTTTGTCACCCAACTGTCCATATGGTTTAAGGCGAATGAAATCGTCACCGTGCCTTGCTTCCATGATATCGCTGAAGAACGTCTGGAAAGCATTCCCAGTTGTTCGCCTTAATTTCAGTTCAAGAAGTAGCTGCCATGAATTTTCTAGAGGCGGATTCATCATTCTATAACTAACGTAATTTGTAATATTAGAAAACAAAAATTCACTTATATCCGATTATAGATAGAAGCATCTAAACGCAGTCACTATTCCGATATCAGGTTTCTCGATGCTAGTGAATAACCAAACTAACATAATTCTTCAAATCAAACACCAGGTATTCTAGAACAAGATTCTTTAATTTACACCGGGAACTGATCGGGCTGTCTTGGTCATTTGGCTTCGATCCCTTACGTGAGTTATTTAGGCTCATGATTTTCAAAAATAGACTGTTTCTTGCTTGGGGCTCTGCCCCTAGCGCACCTCAAGACAAATAGACGGTCTCCCGAGGCTCGGACGTAAACGCCCTGCGCCCGCCGTCGATTTATCCTGATGTTTGCACCCCCGTTCTCGGGCGAAGGCCAAGGTTGCATGACGCAACCCTTATCCAACGGAAGGAGAACAAAATGACTTACAATGATATTATCAACGGGGACTCGAAAGACATATTGGCCCAATTCGGTAATGAATTATTCGACTTGGTGGTGACTGACCCGCCTTATCTTGTGAATTACAAAGATCGTGATGGGCGCAGGGTTGCCAATGATGACAATGCGGCGGGGGTATTGCCTGTATTTGATGAGATATATCGAACGCTTAAAAACAATAGCTATTGCATTAGCTTTTACGGCTGGACGCATATTCATGCCTTTACGCGCAAATGGCATGAGCTTGGCTTTAAAACCATCGGGCATATTGTTTGGGCGAAGGATTATACATCGCGCGTTGGTGTTACAGAATATCGCCATGAAAATGCGTTCATTTTGGCAAAAGGCAATCCCAAACGCCCAAGCAATCCCATCCCAGATGTACAGCCTTGGCATTATACGGGCAATAAATCTCACCCCACAGAAAAAGCAGTTGAGGTGATTGCACCACTGATCAAGAGCTTTTCAAGTGAGGGGGATATCGTGCTTGATCCATTTTCAGGGTCGGGAAGCACCGCCGTTGCCGCCGCTTTGAATGACCGCCAATATGTCGGCATTGAGTTGGATCAATCCTATTGTGAGTTTACCCGAAAACGTCTTGAGGGCGTGAAGCGTAAGCAAGCTTGGCAGAGTATTCCACAATATACGTTGTGTAGTGAGTTTGACGAGTTTTTGCATATGTAACCGTTTTAATTGATACATAAAATGTTGGCAGGTATCGCCGTGCAGCGCCTCCCGCGGCGGCGCTTTTGGCTTGCTCCCAAAAGCGCCGCGTGCATTCTGTAGTTTTTTCAAGAGTATTGTCGGCGGAAATTCAATAAAAATTTGATAACCTAAATCAGAAATTAACCATAATATGAAACAAAATTTCGATAAGGAGTGCTGATAATGCAAGGTTGGGTTTGGTGCAAAAATTTTGGATGTGTAATCGGCTGGGCAATGCAATGGCAAACATTGATTACCGGTATTATTGCATTAATTGCAAGTGTTATCACTGTATCTATAATTCGTAAACAAATAAAGCAATCGGATAAACACTACAAAGACAATATTGACCGAAAGCACCGTGCTATAAAAAGCGGATTATGCCTCGCAATCAACGAAATTAGCTCCTACTCGGAAGATTGTTTCAGGGTTTTATGTGAACTTGCCGATCATGCGAATAATTTTGAAGATGAAAGCTGGGAGATTTTCATTCAGAGTTTCGATGAACCCCTACCAACTTTCCCAACATCTTCGTTTGATTTGTTAAGAGACGCTATCGAGTCATCACCAATCGAAGATTCGAAAAAACTCGCAAAAGTCATTTCTTATGGTCAAGTACAAAAAGCAAGATTTGAAGATCATTTAGATAATATATTATATGGTCGAAAAAATAGGGTTATACTGATCGATACAACACAGGTACAAGATCAAATGTGCTATGCCGCTGCATTATATTCAGCTTGTGATTGGATGTTCCCATATGTAAGAGACGAAAGAGATCATATTGGTGATTTTCCTACGTCGCCTAATATCGGATTGTTAATTTCATATGTTGCCCACGAAAAACAAGAATTAGTTTCAAACACTATATTTAATCGTTGGGAAGGGTTACGGAAAGAATTCGAATAAAACTGTACATATATGATTATCTCACTAGAGAAAAATGCGTTCTGCTTGAGGCATGAATTTTGCTCTAAGTCTTTGATTACGCATCGTTACCAGTCAAACCGCTGAGCCACTTTGACGGCACGATGCTCGATTTATTTTCAAAACTAGTCGATTTTGAAATCGGTAACTATTTCTCGCTCATTTACATCAAGCGTCGTGTGTACTCAATCTGTTGTCATGAGGCGAGACTTCAAAATGTCATGCCGATAATAGAATAACTTTTGCAACCTAACAGGTTGCACACCCGCAATCAGACAAAGAAGCATTTCACTGTCACGTTCGCTTTCAGATTTACGTGCAAAGTACCGCGCCACCTCATCGGCTCGTAACAGGGGCGCGGTGGATTTTCTGGGGGAGACTTGGCGAGAATACCCTGAGCTGCTGCCTGCGGTTTCATCGCCAAGAGCTGACTCAATGGTTGCCTTTTCGCTTGTTAAGGTCCCCATCCATTTGCCAAGTCCTGCGCGCGATCTTGATTTTCCGCCTGTCTCGGTAAGAGAGCTTTCTGTTTTAGTGATTTCAACCTCACCTAATCGCTTGGAGAGATAATCAAGGGTTGCGGTGTCGGTATTAGCAAAGGCCGTCAGTACACCAGCATTCCCGATAAAGGTTTCCCAACGTCTATTATAAAGGTCTTTTAACTGGTTGAGATCTTGTAAGATTGACCATAGCTTAACTCCAAAGCCCGCAATGTAACTTGCGGCACGTTCAATGGCTTCTAAATACCCAATTGAAGTTGCAAATTCATCGAGGATAAACAGCGTCTCATTTTGGGCTACATTATTATTCGCACCACCCGCTGTGTTTGTGCCTCGCTGCAAGGCATTGAGTAAGGTTGTGATCATCAAGCGTAGCCATCTGGAATGGCCAGATAAGCGATATTCCGGTAGGACAAGATAGATCGTCGTGCCATGAAGGGAGGTTTTAAGCTCATTCGGATCAAAGCTCGACATGGCAATTTGATCTTGCATGGGAAGCGAGGAGACAAACTCCAAATGCCGCCGTGTGGTGGAGAGCACTGACCCGCGTTCCTGATCACCCATATCTCTCAGCGCATGACCAGCAGCAGCCAATGCCCCATTAAACTGATCAGAGTGTTTTAAGGCTTCGATGTAATCATCAAGGCTTGGCGGGATGGTAACATCATTGACTGCACCCTCATCAGCGGCCGGATGTGCTAAGCCGACAGTGAGAAGCTCTTTCACGCGCGTGAAGGTCTGGTTTTCAGGAAACTCATATTCAAGCACAAACAATATTGTCGCTTTGATCAGCATACGAGCGGTATCATCCCAGTGCGGGTCTTTGGATGATTTGCTTCTGATAACAATAGCGTCCGCCAAGCTCGCCGCCTCATCAACAATCTCAGGATCTAGGGCGTTTAAAGTGGTGAGAGGGTTGAATGTACCCTGATAAAGATCATCCACATCCGCCA
>CAYZLR010000121.1:0-8554 GCA_964479275.1 uncultured Caulobacterales bacterium | reverse complement strand
AATCATAAGTCGCTGAAATCACTCAATTGTAATTTTGAATTGGGCTCTAAGAACACTTTGGTTGTCAGTTATTGAGTAAATTCTTCTTCGATGGGATCAATAATGATTTCGACACGCCGATTAAGAGCCTGCCCCGATTCTGTCGAATTGTCGCCAATTGGGCGTGTTTCTCCGTATCCAACAGCATAAAGCCGTTCCCGAAAGACACCCTGCTCACTTAAATATTGCGCAACGGATATTGCGCGACGTTCTGACAATGCCTGATTATAAGTATCACTGCCTCTTGCGTCTGCGTGCCCATGAACACTAATTGTCGTGCGATCATATTCTTGCAAAATAACAGCGACAGAATTCAGCGTTTCGTAAAAATCAGGACGGACATCAGAAACTGCGGTTTCGAAACTAATATCAGAGGGCATATTCAATTGTATGTTATCACCAACCCGCGTCACGGAGACACCAGTAGAAGCAAGCCTTTGTCGTAATTTCTCCTGTTGCTGGTCTTGATATACTCCAATACCAATGCCCGTAGCAGCCCCAACGCTTGCGCCAATAATAGCCCCTTTTTTTGCGTCCCCCGCAATGGCGCCAATAACGGCCCCGGCTGCCGCGCCGGCGCCCGCCCCCGCCGCACCACTTGTGACAACACGGCCAGCGCGTCTCTCGCCCGTATAAGGGTTCGTCGTGCAACCAGCCATTACAGTCACGATTAATGCAAAAATGATAACTTTATTCACGATAAGTCTCCTTTGGTTGGCACACAGATGCGCCCATTTTGAGAGCATCGCAATCGTTGACGCAAAAATAAAATTACAAGTTGGAAATTTTTGTCGGCTCTACATTAACTGAACCGCCATACTTGTCGCCTCACCGCCGCCAATACATAAACTTGCGATTCCTTTTCTACCGCCAGTTTTTTTCAATGCGTTAATAAGCGTCACTAGAATGCGGGTTCCTGACGCACCAATCGGGTGCCCCAAGGCTATGGCTCCGCCATGAATGTTAACTTTGTCTTCCGAGAGTTTAAGCTCCCGGATCGCGGCCAAAGGCACGACAGAAAAAGCTTCATTGATTTCAAAAACATCAACCTCATTAACGGACCACCCCGTTTTCTCCAACAATTTTTCAATAGAATTCACAGGCGCTGTCGTAAACCATTCCGGGGCTTGAGCATGCGTCGTATGAGCATCAATTCGCGCAAGTGGTGACAGACCTCTTTTCTCTGCTTCACTGGCTTTCATTAACATCATCGCGGCCGCCCCGTCAGAAATTGCCGAAGCATTGCCCGCCGTAACCGTTCCATCTTTTTCAAACGCGGCTCTTAATTGCGGAATTTTTTCAGCATTAACAAGTCCCGGCTTCTCATCCGTATCAATCACAATTGAATTTTTCCGTGACTTGACCTCTACTGGCGATATTTCATCAGTAAACGCCCCATTAGCAATCGCTTTTTGAGCTCGATTAACCGAACGTATGGAATAGGCATCTTGCTCTTCACGCGAAAATTGCCATTCTCTTGCACATTTTTCCGCAAAAACGCCCATAGCAGACCCCTTATTTTCATAAGCGTCTTCAAGACCATCATAAGCCATGTGGTCAAGAATCTGCCCATGACCAAAACGCAACCCCGCCCGCCCATTGGGCATGAGATAAGGCGCACACGTCATGGACTCCATACCTCCGGCAATAACAACAGAATTTGTGCCTGCCAATATAGAGTCATGCGCAAACATCATGGATTTCATCCCTGACCCACAAACTTTATTCAAAGTCACGCATCCGGTTTCATACCCAAGGCCAGCGCCAAGAGCGGCCTGACGCGCCGGCGCTTGGCCAAGACCTGCGGGTAAAACACACCCCATCATAATTTCATCGACGTCATCACCCTCTATGCCTGAGCGATCAATTACGGCACTAATAACATTAGACCCAAGCTGGGTTGCCGCAATGGATTGATAAACGCCTTGAAAATTTCCTATCGGTGTACGCGCCATCGATACAATTACAATTGGGTCCTTCATTTTTATCGCCTTTATGAATTAAAAAAAAATTTGATTTATGCTTGTGCGCCAGCTTCAATAATATCCAGTGCCAGTTGATCGGCCACTTGACCAGTTGGCAAATTTTGAGCGTCGCTTCTTTCAAATACAGATTTCAATGTATGCCCTATTTTATCAATTTTTTCATTGAGTGCATCTATATTCCAGGTACCCAATATCTCCAATCCGACACTGATAACGCCTGCAGCATTGATAACATAATCCGGGGCATACAAAATATTGCGATCGTGTAATGCCTGATCCATATCGGCAGTCTTCAATTGATTATTTGCAGCACCAGCAATAATTTTAGCTTTAAATTGGTCAATCGTTTCTTCATTGATTGAACCTCCTAATGCACACGGGGCATAAATATCAACATCCTCACTAGCGATGTCTTCTGGAGAGACAGCAGTCGCATCAAAGCGCTCACAAGCCTCATTAACAGCTTCAACATTTACATCAGCAACAACTAATTTTGCCCCCGCTTTATGTAAGTGTTCTGCAAGTGACATACCTACCGCACCAACACCGAGAATAGAAACCTTTAAATCGTCAAAGCGATCTGTGTTAAACTTATGTTGCACAGCTGCCTGCATACCCCGCCAGACACCACGCGCGGTAAAGGGTGATGGATTACCTCCCTTACCCGCGGTCACCATACCGGCAGCGTAAGACGTCTGTGTACGCACTTGCTGAATATCAGCTTCACTCATCCCGCTATCTTCAGCCGTGTAATAGATTCCGTCTAAACGTTCAATCGCTGAACCTAAGGCCTGCATCATAGCGGCAGTTTTATCTTTTGATGGATCAGCAAATACAACCGCTTTTCCACCGCCAAAAGGGATCCCCCCCATCGCATTTTTATATGTCATACCTCGAGATAGATTTTTTGCATCACGCAACCCATCTTCAAAGCTCGCATAAGGGAAAACCCGACACCCCCCGCATGATGGCCCGAGTGTGATATCGTGGACAGAGATTATTGCGTCGAGATTTGTTTCAGGGTCTTGGGCACGAACAATTTTGTGCCAGCCAGCTTCAGATATCTCTGTCAGTTTCATTGGGGGCGTCTCCTTTATTTTTTTGATGATGCAGAACACTCAACTTGTGCAAATAAGCAACTAACACCCCTTGTATAATTGATCGTCACAAAAATTATCGTTCAAAGTTTATGGTGACAAGCTTGACAATTAGCATAAAATTCCAAATAACGTAGAAAAAGACTGGATAGGCGATGAAACTTGATCACATAGACCACAAAATTTTGAAATATTTGCAAGAAAATGCTCGCATTACCAACGCAGATCTTGCTGAGAAGGTTGGTCTTTCCCCTACTCCGTGTTTACGCCGCCTCAGGCGATTAGAAACAGATGGAATTATTCGTGGTTATCACACCGAGGTTAACAGAGAGGCGCTGGGCATTAATGTTACAGTGATTATTCTTGTCAAACTTGAGCGTGAAGATGACGTCACACTACGCGAGTTTGAAGCTTCGATACAACAGCGCACCGAAGTGATGGAATGTTATCTGGTGACTGGCAAGTTTGATTATTTCTTGCGGGTCGTAATTCCAAGTCTTGCGGCATATGAAACGTTCCTTTCTGAAACGATGCTTCGTATGCCGAATATTGCGACTGTTGAGTCAAGCTTTACCCTTCGTGAAGTTGAGAGAAAAACCGTTCTCCCCTATGTGCCAGGATCAATCCGCTAAGCGATGAGAAAAATCATCGCTTATCTTTATTCTTAGCCACTGCTTTATTTTTCTCCGGCTTTTCAGGAGGTCCTTCACGCATATGAATTTTTCGATGCGGTCCATTATAATCTGCAATTCCTTGATCAATCGCATAGCAGGCCAGACGAACCGATAAAGGAATCACCACAGCCGTTCCCTCTCTTTCGCCTTTTTCATAATATTGAATCATTCGCCGCTTCAACCCTAATGCTTGAGCGGCTTCCTTTTGCGACATTTTTAAGTTTCGTCGCCAGGTCTTAAAATCTTTCGGCTCCATACCCGTTATTTATCTCGTCTCAAAAATTTTGATCCATAACATTATCCGTTATGCCGATTTATCAGCATTTTACCAACCATAAGATCCAGATATTCAAGCTAAATGTTTGTCAGAGAATTCTACTTTGACCATCTGCAAACCGGATTTTATGGGATTTCACTCCTCATCATCCTAAATCAGGCTATTAAGCTGTGTTTTAATTTAAAAAGGTTTAGCGATAGTGCTTACATACTGATTGAAAACACGCTGCATCAGCGCTATATACGATGCGTCTGCTTGCAGACTATGGCGATAAATGACGCGTGTAATAAGCGGCTCGGACCCGGGGGCGGTACCCGGCGGCTCCACCAGAGTTCCTTAGATTTGTTTTACAAATCAATAGATTAAGGGAATTGTGGAGGGGCCGAAATAGGATCGACGGACGTCTAAAGACGATGTTTTTGCTCGGGTTGCCTCCGTTATTTGGCTAACTTTGATAATTGCAAATGACAATTTCAAGGAAGATTTTGCTCTTGCAGCTTAATGCGGCTGAGTAATATCGAAAATTAAACTCCTACACCTCATCCAAGGTCTAGGCGGGGCTCGGGGGAGCCTGGCAACAGAATCCCCCATTTTATCCAATATCGACCTGTTTTTCTGGGGTACCTGCTATCAGATTTGGATAAATTTCAGTGTTTTTCGATCAACAGTCACCGCAATTGGTTGTAACTCGCCACCCCTATAATCTTTTGAGCCAAACGGTCCTTACCACACTGACCTGAACCCGTAATAATATTGAAATTGCTTGATTCTGCTTGGTGGGGATATTGATAACAAAGCGGTCCCATGCGTATAAGAACGCACCAGTTTAATCACCCAGCATAATAATCGCTGGCAAACAGATCGAGAATAGCAATTGGCCGATATAGAACTTGATTATGACAGCTTAATGCAAGAGGCCCTCAAGAGGGTTGTTTTCGATGTGCTTACCATCACTTCTGAACTCGGGGAAACCCCCGGAGAACACCATTTCTACATCGAGTTTTTGACCAACGCACCGGGCGTCTCGATTCCAGAGCACCTGAAAGAGGCCTACCCTACACGCATGACGATTGTGCTTCACCATCAGTTTGAAGACCTAAACGTCACCCAAGATGGGTTTTCTGTTACCCTTTGGTTTAAAGGCGTTGAAGCTGCTTTAATGATTCCGTTCGATGCGATCACAAATTTTGCCGATCCCAGTGCAAAATTTGGCCTACGCTTTGCCGAAGAAGATCTATCTTTAGATATTCCGGGCATGAATGCTGACGATGGAGAAAATAGTAATCAAGAACGCTATACAGATAACGTTGAAGATTTCCAATCTGATCGGGCACAACCTAAAGATAAGAAAAAGAACGTTGAGAAGGTGAAGTCCCAAAACGATGGTTCAAAAAAGGCAAACGCCAAAAACGAGAATGATAAAGCCGGTAGCCAAAGTACTGACGCTGAGATTTTAGACAGCGAGGCTAAAGGTACTGATGATAGTGATAAAAGCGCAGAAGTGGTGAGCCTCGATGCTTTTCGCAAAAAATAATCGGTATCATTGATTACACAGTTTGCTCGGTTTCTTCAGAAAACTGACCATATTTGCGATAACGCACCATATAAGAGGGCAATATAGCTTCAATTGTTTTGGGATGAATCCCAAATACCTCGATACCATTAGCCCCCTCACTCACAACATTGTCGTTCTTGAGTAGCTTAACCTGATCTCGTGTTAAGAACGGATCGATAAAAGGAAACTTACCGGCTATCTCACCGCCCAACCCCATCATATTCGCTGCAAAAAAGGGCACAGGAACAAGAAACCTGCGGACGCGAATTTCGTTTAACATAATCTCAAGAAGCTGTTTAAAATTATAAACCTTGGGTCCACCAAGCTCGTAAACTTGCCCCATCGCTTCGCGAGCTTCTAAAGAGGCACATATGGCGTCTGCAACATCATCAACATAAACTGGCTGGAATTTAGTGTCACCGCCTCCAATTAATGGCAAGATAGGGGACAAAGCAGACATAGAAGCAAAGCGATTGAAGAAATCATCTTCCGGACCAAAAATGATCGAGGGGCGCATAATCGTGGCGGTTGGAACAGCTTTTAAGACGGTCTCTTCCCCCGCTCCTTTTGAGCTCGAGTACAAGCTGTCGCTTTGCGCATCTGCGCCAATTGCCGAAACGTGGACCAGACGTGATATGCCCGCATCAGCACAGGCCGCAGCGATATTCGAAGCACCCAAAATTTGCACGGATGAAAATTTTTGAGCTCCTACCTGATGCAGGATCCCGACAAGATTGATAACCGCATCCGCTCCCTGGATCGCCTGATCCACTGACCCCCTATGTCGCACATTGACTTGCATCAATTGTACCTGCCCGACCACGCCCATCGGTTTCAAATGCATAGAAAGATGCGGACGGCGCACCCCGACTCGCACCCGCCACCCCCGCTTGGCCAATTCTCTCACCACATGGCGGCCCACAAAACCGGAACCCCCCAAAACTACAGCTAATTTGCTCATGAAAAAATCTCTAAATTACCTATGGTTCGAGGTAGCCGAATTTCGGCTGAGGATCAATTGCCGATATTGCAAAACCAATGAAAATGCGCTTGCAGTCAAGGCATTTTTTTCATTATTCTGGCAAAGTAGCAATTCCAAACGAATTGTAATTTTGCCATTTTCAATTCAGTAAGTGTCTTTCCGGAAATTCGCCAGATCAAAGCAAGTTCCCAAACAGAGACCAAGACATGACCTGGCGAAGATACAAAAATTTGCGCAAAATATATTTATGACACATCCCCCCCCTTCTCACCCAGTTTTTGCTATTCATCATCATCACATTGCTTGTGTGCGCATGCACCCTACAGGCCACAAAAAGCGCCTGCTTCAACTGCTCAACCGTCATCTTTACCAATACCACACACAAACAATGCCGTTGCAAGTGCGACTGGTTTATCTGGCCCCACCCTATATTCATTTAATGGCCTTCAATCAGGTAAAACCCACAAACAAGTTAGCAAAAATGCTTTTGCCTGTATAAAAAAAGTAAAGACGAATTTTTCCTGCCGACAATTGTCAGATGTTCCGGTAGATCAGGGACGATTAGCAAGTGTCGCAGTTACGGTCAAAAACAAGGTATACCTATTGGGCGGATATACAGTAGCACCAGATGGAAGCGAAGCTTCAATGCCTGAAAATTTGCAATTTGATCCCCTCACAGAACAATGGCAAAGAAAGGCTGACATCCCTACACCTGTTGATGACAGTGTCGCTTTTAGCTATCAGGATCGGTATATCTATCTGATTTCCGGATGGCATAATGAGGATAATGTCTCCCTCACACAAGTTTATGATACGCAAACAGATCAATGGGCACGCGCTACCAATTATCCCGGCACACCTGTATTCGGACATGCAGGCGTGATGGCAAATAATCAAATAATAATTGCTGATGGGGTTGCTGTTTTGGGACGCAAAAATGGCCGTCGCCAATATGGTTTAATTTGTGAAGCCTGGCACGGCGAAATCGATAAAGCTAACCCTCTTAAAATTGACTGGCAGCAAATTTCCTCTCATCCATACGCTCCTCTTTACCGCATAGGTGCCTTTGGTGATAACAATCGCAATCAAATTATCTTTGCGGGCGGTGGTGACAACGCCTATAATTATAATGGCATCGGATATGATGGCGTTCCTGCAAACCCTTCAACAAAAGTCTTTGCGTATGACTTGAAAACCCATAGTTGGCAAAACCTTGGTGATCTGCACGCCCCGAGCATGGATCATCGTGCGATCGCCAACGTGGAAGAAGACCTTTTTTTGATGGGCGGCATGGGGCCCAAACAACATATCATTGGTGATCTGTCGCGCCTTCCAATTCGATAATTTTGGATTGAGGATAAATTGGGAATTTTCCACAAACAATTGACAAATTACTGCAGTCCCGCCTAAAGACAAAATCGAAAAGTGAGAAACAATCGCTCTTACCTTTCATGAATGCCCAGATGGCGGAATTGGTAGACGCGCTGCGTTCAGGTCGCAGTGGCCGCAAGGCCGTGGAGGTTCAAGTCCTCTTCTGGGCACCACTCTTAATATCTCACGATAAATCGCTTCGCGATTATCTCCGATCGGGCGCCCTGCCCAGGCGAAGCGCAGTCGCGCGTTTGAAAGAGAGTTCAAATTTTCTCCCTCACCGGGCACCACTATTCATATCTCAAGATAGATCTTTTCGCGATCATCTTCGATAGTGCGGGTTGGCCGCCCAGCGGCTAGTCGTGCATTTACATGAGGGTTCAGGTTTTTTCCCTCATCGAGCACCTACGGTTAATTTTTAAAAAATCACCCAGCTCAATAAAGCAATAATTCACTAACTTAAAAATAATCGTGGCAGATATCATGCGCCAGGTCACCATCTCATAAATCGACAACAAATTCTAAGAGTCCGATTCAAAACTAATATTTAGCCAGTCGTCTTGAGATCATACGG
>CAYZLR010000120.1:0-8653 GCA_964479275.1 uncultured Caulobacterales bacterium | reverse complement strand
TTGAAGAAAAAGGGAATCCCAGGCGACTCTATAAAAAATGAAAATGCTCTAGCAGGACCTCGCGAGCCAGATCAAATTTTCCCAAGCGGTAGAGAGCCCATCCCGGCCTTCAAATATAGATTGTTCGGGAACCTGGCATGTGTAGCGCGAAGGAGTTCCAACGCATCCTGCGATTGGCCATATTCGGTTAAGCTGTACCCCAGAACAAATGCTTGGTAAGCACCAGCTTTCAGATCATAACCAGACTGCGCATAATTGACGGCCATTTCGTATTGGCCCAGTTCAAAGAAGACAAATGCGACATTGGTCAGGAAGTTTGCTTCGTTCAGTGTCCCATTTCGCGTTGAATATTCTCGATACGTTGCAATTGCATCCGTCGGATCTGACGGGCGTCCTGTGTGCAGATCGGCGATCATAATTCTATAATGCGCTGTGCGCCGCCGGTCGATGTCACTGAGCGCCGGCAGCGCTGCAGCTCGGGAACATGCTGGGTCACCAGCACGATAGCAAGATTTCGAGTGGAGATAATGAATATAGGATGTTTGCCAAAGTGTCTTTTCGGGCTCAATTTCCAGGGCCATTTCAAACGCATCGACCGCGCCCGCATAAGCCTGGGTACGATACAAGATTGTTCCCAACTCATACCATGCCCACCTGTCATTAGCGTTCGCCTTGATAACATCTGACCATGCATTGATCTCATCTTCCGGGTCATCGCTTAGCCGCGCGCGAATAGCGTTAAGCCATAACTTATCGCGGGTAGAGAGCTCGTCGCAATGGTCCCCGATTTGGCCAAGCCATGTTTTGGCCTCTTCGAATTTCCTCTGCTTGGCTAAAGCGTGCGCCAAATACACCAAGGTGGACGGTTGGACCTCACTTGCGTGGGCTCTTTGATTGAGTGTCTCAATCGCAAGAGAGTATTCTGATCGTGAAGTCGCATTCAGCAGTAGCGCTCTGGCTTCAAAATTAGCAGAGGCGGCCACCTCTTGCGACTGGGCAATATCTTTTGCTTCGGCAATCGTAGAAGCACTGGTGCACCCACCCAATGTGCTTATGTTGGAGATAAGAGCGATGGCAAGAAGCGCTTTTGGCGTGAAGAGCATCTTAGTCTATCCTCTCAGGGGGGTATTCCACTGGCAATGAAGGGGCAGCGGGTGATCTCAGTTCCCGGAAACTAGCATATGTACTTTTGCGTCCCGTCCATGGCTTTGCAGCGTTGAAGTAATTGGGTTGCGTTTTCAAAGCATAGTCGCGGATTTTGGATGGCACCTCGTCCGCATTGAGAAATTTATTGCCGATGCCACGCCACATCACAAACCCAGGCGCGCCATCCATGAGCAACCACGGCTCCCATGATAAAAAAGCCGTCCAGAAAAACATGCTCTTTGCCGCAGATATTGTTGGATCTTCAAGCTCGCAAACCTCAGCGAGATAGTTTGTTTCTGAGCTTGCATGATAGGTCTCACCGGCTGACTCTCGCGGCCATTCGCTTGGTGGAAACGGTGTTGGGAAACTCCCTTTTCGTTTTTCTGTGAAATTGCGTTCACGGCCAGCGGTTGACCAAGTACCGGGGGGCTCTTCATCATAGGTTTCTCGTGAGATCGTTGTTTCGCTTCCACCATATTTGAAATCGAACGGCTGAACCATATCCTTGGTTATCGGATTAACGATGGTGGTCGCACGTTGTCTCGTTTGCAGATCACTAAAAAACCCTAGATCGAAACTATGTTTACGGAATGTATTTTCGTTCAACCGCAACCAGTCACTTCGCGCCAAACCAGAAAATCCGCAAATAGCCTCAGGTGGCCGATTTGGCGCAACGCCCCAAAGTTCGCCTTCTAAAGTAAAATAGACCGTCGATGACGCCAAAGATCCAACCATCTTGAGATATGTCGCAAAGGGATCTGCCGGGATAGAGCTCATCACTGGTTCCGCACCCGCCGGGGCAGAACTGCAGGCGTTCACTCCAAATGGTGCCATACTCAATGCGCCCATAGAAAGAATATGTCTTCGGTTAAGAGGTACTTCCACGATATTCCTATCCAATCGCCAAGTCTTGCATGAACCATATACTATTTGAGGCTGGGTTGCCAATGAAAGTCAGCTTGGGGAGCACGATGATTCCTTATTCGATATGTATCTATGCTGTATTTATGGACCCAGAATAAAGGGAGGATCGTCTCTAAGGCGGTGTTAGAGGAGAATGCGATAGCCCTACGAGCGCTATCGCGGTGCCTTCAAAAATGAAGCAATCAGACACCTTGATGAAGAAAAGACTCCTCATAAAATCACTATTAACAAATTTGCTATCATCGCTGCACAACTGAAAAAGGTTGCAGGATGAAGTTGAAGTGCTGGGCAAACATGCTTTACAAAAAGTATAAAGCTTGTCGCAAAATCAAAAGGTATATTTTATGGTTCAATTAACAAATCAAGAACAAGATAAATTGGATGCAGCGGTGTTACGCCGCTTGCTTGCGCATCTAGATAATCGGAAAGATGTGCAAAATATTGATATTATGATATTGGCAGATTTTTGCCGCAACTGTCTGGGTAAATGGTACAAGCAAGCCGCTGATGATTTAGAAATTGCGATAACCGATGATGAGGCGCGTGAGCGCATTTATGGAATGGCCTATACGGAATGGAAGGAAAAATACCAACAACCAGCAACACCAGAACAAATGGCTGCGTTTAATGCCCGCAAGAAGAAAAGCTAAGCCTATAAAAACACATTTAAAGTGATCATCGAGACAATCAGGAATAAAATTGTCATAATGCCACCTGTACGGACGAAATCAATAACGCGATAACCAGCGGGCCCCATAATTAATGCATTCACCTGGTGAGTTGGAATTAAAAACGAATTCGACGTAGATACGGCGACAGTCAAGGCGAAAATCGCCGGGTCGCCTCCAGAAGCAATGGCAATAGAGACCGCTAGGGGGACCAATAACACGGTGGCCCCGACATTGGACATAATGAGTGTGAAAGCAGCGGCTAAGATAGCAATGACCATTTGCAAACTCCATATTGGCCAGCCGCCCAGAAATAACAATATCTGCTGCGCAATCCATTCTGCCGTACCCGTACTTTGTACGGCTTGACCTAGGGGCAAGAGACCCGCAAGAAGAAAAACTGTATTCCAGCCCACCGCGTCATAAGCCTCGTCAATATTTAAAACCTTGCTGATGATCATGCCAACCGCGCCAAACATCAGGCAAAGTGACAAACGTAGATCCGTGAACAAGATCATGGCGATAGAAATGAGAAAGAATCCCACAGCCCACAGTACTTTTTGGGGCCGTAATTCTTCTTGAGGGTAGTCAGAGGTGACAATCACAAAATCGCGGTCGTTTTTCAGTTTGGTAAGGCGCTCCCACTGTGTTTGCACAACAAGTGTATCGCCCACATGAATGGGCACAAGGCCAATGCGTGTGGCGTCATGATCTTCGCTCTCTACATGAGAAAATGTGCCTTCACCGCGATGAATTGCGAGAAGATTTAATCCATAACCTTTGCGAAAACCTAGATCCTTAACGCATTTACCGATCAGTCCTGAGCCTGGTGGCACAACAAGTTCTGCAACACCGGCTTTGGTAGGGGCAAATTCTTCTGCGAATATTTCCAAATTTGGCCGCAGCCTCAAGCCATATGTTTCGACCATATCTTGCACGACATGATAATCCCCCATAATGGCAAGCCGGCAGGGCGTTAATATCTCGGTGCTGGCAACTGGAGCAACGACTCTTAAGCCTTTGTAATATGTACCGATGAGATACATATGGTGGACTTCCATGATATCACCGATGGATTTTCCGACTAACAAATTTCCGGCGGGAATTTCCACTTCAAAGATTTTTGCATCAAGTCCATATAGGCGTTTGAGATAGTCCGAAACAGATTGTGCGCTTGCCCGATCTGTACGTGATTGCTCAACGGGTAAAACCCATCGACCAAAAAGGACAAAATATAAAACCCCCGTAACAAGGAGGGCCAGGCCAACGGGGGTAACATCAAACAATGAGAAGGGTTGTATCTGTTGATCGGGTGATAGCTCTGTATTGGCGCTCATCAAAAGGTCGTTGAGAAGAATTAAAGGCGAGGAACCCACCATTGTCATGGTGCCGCCCAAAATTGCACAAAACCCCATCGGCATCAGCAGACGACTGAGTGGTAATTCTGTGCGTGCTGAAATGCGGCTCACTACGGGCAGAAAAAGAGCAGCTGCGCCAACATTTTGCATGAAGCTTGAAATAAACCCGGCTGTTCCTGCCACAATTGGGATAATTCGGGTCTCTGTCGTGCCGCCGGTTTTTAATATCCAAGCGGCTAATTTTGACATGAGGCCAGTCTTATCAAGGCCAGCGCCGATAATCATCACCGCAATAATGGATATCACCGCATTAGAGGCAAACCCGTCAAACAAGTGATTGATATCTGCAAGGCTTTCAAATGAAGGGATTGTACTGAGCAAGCCTAACACCACAAGCACGAGGATGGCAGCAAGATCAACCCGAATGATTTCTGAAATAAACAAAAAAATGGTGAAGCCGAGCAACATTAATACCATAATCATAACGGGTGTCAGGGTGATCGATTCCATTATTGGCGCCTCGCCTGAAGGGGGGTACATGCATGGGGGGTATTTGCAACACCCACGCAAAAATGTACGAATCACAGAAAGTTTCAGGCTATGTCAATAGCATGGCTTCACCCCTTTTGGGGAGGGTCATTATTGACAAGTGCGTGCTCTTTCATCATCAAGGCGCGATAATTTTGAATAATGTAGTTTGTGAAGAGAGTTCAATTGGGTGATGTCTAAGTGTCTAATCCGAAAATTAGGGTTTCTAGAGGCCTGGCGGTCATGTTGTGTCGTGGGGCTATTGGGAATGAACACAGCCCTTTTGCCCGACATCCTGGCTCAGGAAGGCGCAATTGAGAGCGAAGTCAACGGTCTTGATAAGAGCAAATCTGCTTTCGATGAAATTATTGTGAGCGCAGAAAAACGCGATGAAAACCTACAGGATTTATCGCAAGCCGTCTCTGTGCTCACAGGTGAAACCCTTAATGCGCGTGCCGTTCGCTCTTTTGTCGATCTGAGTGCTTTAGCCCCTGGGGTCACTGTGACATCCAATGCCAATTTTCGCCCTTCGGTTTCTATTCGCGGGCTAGGCAATGAAGGCAATCAGAATGATATCGTGAATCCATCGGTTTCGTATCATATTGATGGGGTTTATATTGCCTCACAATTTTCGCTGAAAACGGATTTTCTCGACGTTGAGCAAGTTGAAGTGTTGCGCGGGCCTCAGGGCACATTGTTTGGGCAAAATTCAATTGGGGGAGCAATCAACGTCACAACATCGGCCCCTGATTTTGATGAGTATGCGGCAAGTGCTGATTTTGCATACGGATCTTTTAATCATATTAATGTGCGAGCCGCGGTAAATATTCCCCTTGCGTCCAATCTCGCTGTTAGAGGCTCAATTAATTTTTTAAATCAGGAGGGAAGCGCAACCAATATCTCAACTAATTCCAACATCGATAACCTGGATCAATTTGTTAATGTTGCCGGGTTTGATTTGATTTCTGATATTGGCAATGTGTCGCCCATTGGCCAGGACCTCGATGATAGTAACAATTTATCTTGGCGCGCGCGTTTATTGTGGGCACCCATTGAAAATTTCACGCTCAATTTATCAGCCCAACAATTTCATGAAGACACCAATGGCTCTGCTCAATTTGGGCTTAATGATCCAACGCCGCTACGTGGCCCTGAAGGCCGTCGTCAGCTTTCTCAAGACAGCCCCTCGGCTTTTGAGTTAGCATCGCAAGTTTATAGTCTGGTTGCGAAATGGGAATTACCCAGTCTTTCTATAAAATATCTTGGTAGCTTTCAGCGTGATGAAATTCAGACATCATTTGATAATGATCGTATTAATGGTGCCTTTGTCTCAAGTTTTGTCGTCCAGCAAGATCAAGTTTCTGAAAGTTTTGTATCGGAGCTTAATCTAGTTTCGAATGAGCCTTTGTTTGGGAAATTGGATTGGGTCATAGGTGGGTTTTACCTCAATCAGGATATTGAAGCGAACTTGTTAGAATTGCTGGATCTTGTTGGAGAGAATGGAAATCCTGCAGGTTTTCCGGACGGAGAATTTGACCCGTTTGATACTTCTGACCCAACTTTTTTGTTGGGTTTTGCGCCGGCAGGTACAGATCTAGGGTTTCAAACAGCGGCTTTTCCAAGTCGTGAAAGTCTGTCGTTTTATGCGCAGGGTACAGTAAAATTGACGCCGGCATTAAATGCTATCGGGGGTGTTAGGTATACTGATGATAATGTTGACAGCTCAACATTTAATTTTTTCACTCTTCCCAACGGCGTTGCTCCAGTTAGCGTGGGGCAGTCCGATCAAGCGCTTAGCGGGCGTGTAGCCCTTGAATATAAAACATCTCTAGGGCAATTGGTCTACGGCTCATACACTAGAGGGTTTAAGCCCGGGGGAAGTAATTTTACTTTTGGGCTGGAGGGCGATGCGGCCCCGGCTTTGGTGCAACCCTCCTTTGGCCCGGAAACTGTTAATGCTTTCGAAATTGGCATCAAGGGAGATTATTTTGATAATCGGATACGAGCCAATCTTGCATCCTTTTATTATGATTATAATAATCTTCAGTTTCAGGCGACTGATCCGAACGTTTTTCAAGGTGGTATTGATACGATTGAAGCGAGTGAAATTTACGGTGTTGAAGCTGAACTACAGATTGTTATGACAGACCATGTTCGTTTTGATGCAAATATTGCCTATGTCGAAACACAGATAACCAATCCTTTTTTAGCCCTGGATAATGTTGCCGCTGATAATGCAACAAATGCTTTGTTGGCCCAAGGAGCTTTTCTTTTTGGTCCTGAAATTGAAGCTGCACGTTTTGCAGCGGTTACGAATGTTGAAGGCAATGATTTGGCTAAAACGCCACGCCTTAGTCACTCAGCCAGTTTAAATTATGATCGTCAACTCAGTCACGGGCGTATTTTTGCATCACTCCAGTGGATAAGGCGGGGTGAATTTCAACAACGTATTTTTAATAATCTGGAAAGAGACCAAGTCGCGAGTTATAATCAAATTAATCTTTTGGCGTCTTATGATCATGTAAAAACCGGAGTTGGGATTGAGTTTGCAATCCAAAATCTTACCAATAGTGATGGCATTAATTCGCGCTTTACGGACGTTTTCGGCGTAGGCTCAACATCAGATCAACTTATTGCCCCAAGGCAGTTTATTGGGCGAGTGAAGTACAGATTTTAAAGCCGGTTATGCTGTTTCTTGCGGTTTTTCAATGGCATATCCTTTTTTCGTGTTGCGGATGATTTTCCCTGCGAACATACCAATTTTTAAATCTTCACCAAGAGTGAGCTCAGCATTAGTTTCTATTTCGATGCCCGTTAATGAAATGTTTCTGACGCGGCATTGAAAAGGCGTTCCCTGCGCTGTTTGTCCAACAATGATATCATTGACATGATTGACGTAGCGTTCGGCTTTACGGCGATCTTGTTCTGCTAGACGGCGGTCGGAAATTTTTGCATTCGGCGCATACATCTGAAAATAGCGCATGAGAGAGAGTTCAAACCGCTCTTGTTTTTGTTTGCTCAGTGACATTTTGACAGCAAAATGTTCTTGTTCGAGGCGGATAACAACGCCTTCATAACGACCAAGATGGTCAATGTAGCAGATTACTTTTTCATTCAGTTTGGGGAGGTAATGAGTTTGAATACGCATACCGCCCGCACTGATATCAGATAGACTACCATGTTGTTCGCTGTTGTCTGATAATAGATATTGCACAGGTATTTTTAAATACCGGCGCTGATATTTTCTTCGATCCGATTGACGGCGCGGTGTAAGCGGTGAAGTTGTAATCTCGGCGTTTGATGTCGATATTTTACTGACCACAAAAGCCCTCCCTTCTAATTCTCCCCGTTTTCAACCTAAAAGGGTATCTAACTTGCCTGGAAGAATGCACCTCGATGATTAAGTAAGGGTGAATATACAACTTAATAGAGAAAAAAATATGATTTTGTGTCGGTTTTTCTTTTTTTAATCATGTTTTAGGAGGGTTTTTTCACATTTATAGAGGGTTTATGGCGAGGCCATAGTCGTTCAACGCGATGAATTGTTCAGTAAAAGGCATTTTGCACTGGGACCATAATTTATGGTGCTGCTTTTCCTCTTATTGAAAAACACCGCCTCGATCTCATTTGGCGTTACCAATGGCCGTGCTCACAAACTCATCCAGCGCTTTTAGAGTTGCAAGCCGGGTCTTACTTCTGGAGAGGAAATGATCTTCGCCCTTTAACCTGATGAAAGTCACGTCTTTTTCTGCACGCTTTAAAGCGCGCTCCATAATTTGGCTTTGCCGGATGGGAACAATTGTATCATCATTACCATGTATGAGAAGCACTGGCGCTTTAAACTCGCTGGCATATTCGGAAGGTGAAATGTATTTTAATTTTTCTCGTTCTTTTTTGGGATCCGCAATCAAGCGACTCCAGTAAGTTAAAACCCAACTGTCTTTCCCATTATCACGTCGTTCATCGATTAGCATTTGACCTGACCCCTTTGAACGCAGCCAGCTAATAGTAGTAAAATGGCTGAATCAA
>CAYZLR010000119.1:0-8809 GCA_964479275.1 uncultured Caulobacterales bacterium | reverse complement strand
TTTGAAGAAAAAGGGAATCCCAGGCGACTCTATAAAAAATGAAAATGCTCTAGCACCCGATTTCACAACCCGTCATGCGCGATCTAAAATCTCAAGACCCGATTCAAGACTCGCATTTGTCTGACGAAAATGGGATTCTCAAGACAAAGGAAGCGCACAATAACCCTTTTATAGACTGCAAAAGTAAAATTTTGAATTGGGCTCTCAGCCACTGATGAGCCATATCTGTATTGATTTTCCGGCGAATGGCCTTTTAACCAATATTACACGGGAACTGTTACCGATCATATGGGCGGCTCTCCTTGTTCAATCCCGTTCAGTCATTTCAGATTCTTCAACTCCACCCGTTCCCCAAAGAGCATTTGGGTACATCAAAGCCCCGTCAACTTCAAAACCACCGTCATCATCTTCCGCCAATAAAATGGGACCATCAAGATCCAGGTAATCAGCAAAACTTTCCAAAAGAAAAGCAGGGGCCATGGCCAAAGAAGACCCTAACATACAGCCAAGCATAATTTTCAAACCTGCGTCTTTCGCGCAGCGCGCAGCGCTTAGGGCCCCACTAAAACCACCACTTTTATCCAACTTTATATTGATTATACCATAATAAGGGGCAAGCTTAGCGATATCATCATTTGTATGAATACTTTCATCCGCACACAATAAACCCCTGCCCTCAAACCCTTGCAAAACCTCATCCTCTCCAGCTGCGACTGGCTGCTCAATCATGGCAATGACATGAGGATCTATTTCATTATACAATAAATCCAGCGACTGACGTTCAAGACTTTCATTTGCATCAAGAATAAATTTTACATTATCACCCGTGTGCAAAGAAGCTGCCGCGATAGCAGCTTTCACCCTTTGCACGTCGAGAGCATCACCAGCTAATTTGAGCTTTAACAATGGGTAGCCAATAAGTTTTTTTACGTGTTTATAAGTTTCATCAGGCGTGAGTATGCTCACCGTCGTTGCCGTAATACGCGGCTTGGGAGGCAATATATTGTTAAGCATCCATACCGGTTTACCAGCCAGATGTGAATTCAAATCCCACAACGCACAATCAATAGCATTACGCGCAGCCCCCGGCGGCATGAATGACTGTAAACCTTCAATATCCAATCCGTTTTCGATCTCGGGTTTAATGTTTTGAATTTGAGCGATTACACTCTCAATGCTTTCCCCATTGCGCGGATAAGGAACACAAGCGCCATAGCCACAAACAACTTGCGCAACAGTTTTATCAGCACACGCTTTTGAAGCGCACACCTCTTCAGTAATTGATACAATGATTTGCTCCGCTTTAGTCTTTGTCCCACGGGCTATTGTAAAGGGAACTTTAGTCGCATAACTTTGTAAGCGAAAATCCAGTCGTCTTATGGACATTTATAAAGCGGGCGTATGAACGCCGTCCCAGTTTGAAGGGACGCCAGTTTCCTCAAGAGTTTTGATCCGATCTTCATAGATATCAAAAAGATCAATATTCGCTGCCGGGAATTTTTTCACCGCGTCAAGATGCTCTCGTGCCTGTATAACACTTCCGTTGCGATAAGCAGTCAGAAGCGCTCTGTGGGCTTCTTCAAGGCTTCGAAAATTTTTCGAAGATTTTATAAAAGGATTACCGATCAAAGCATGAATGTTTTCCGGCTTATCTTTTAAAGAGATTTTCAAGCGATCAAGCTCAAGAAATGCAAATTTATGATGGCTATCTTTATAGATCGTATCACTACAGATAATCGCAGGGCCATAATATTCTGATTGACGGCGTAAAAATGCAGCCATATCCATCGCAGGGCCCACAACCGAATAACGATTATTGCGGCCATGACCCATCGGTCCCGCAAAGCATACACCGGTCGCAATCCCGATCGCTAAATGGACCTGTACATTCTCTGTACTTTTTGAGGCGGCAAGTTCTGAGTTGGTTTTATCCATCGATTCAATCATCGCCAGAGCAGACGCACACGCTTTTTCAACATAATCGGCTGTTTCTAATGGAACATTAAAATAGGCAAACAACCGGCCCCCTTCAGCTTGATCAAAAGTTCCGCCAATTTTCGTTATCGTCTGACGCAAATTATGACTCGCCGCTGCGAGAATTTGATTCACATTATTGGGAGCCTCTTTTAAAATTTCGAGATCATCATCAGTAATCCGCAGCTCACAAGCCAGGACCGACACCTTTCGATGAACCCCTAGCAAAACGCTGTGCATACGATCATCTCGTATGGCTTTCATTGCATTTTCCGGCAGCATCTCTCGGAATGCACCGCGAACATTATCATCGAACAGAACTGTTCCAACCGAACGGCCTCCAGCGATTGATAAAGCCCCCAAAAACATTGCCGACGAAGCGAGCAAGGGATTAAACAACCAACCATTGGTAAAAAAGGCAACAGCTGAAATCCCCACCA
The DNA here is from genome assembly GCA_964479275.1 of uncultured Caulobacterales bacterium. Taxonomy (GTDB): domain Bacteria; phylum Pseudomonadota; class Alphaproteobacteria; order Caulobacterales; family Parvularculaceae; genus CALLPQ01. The sequence goes on along the minus strand of CAYZLR010000119.1, from coordinate 6,395 downwards.
AAACAATCGCGCCGAGAATAGCCGATGCAATGGCTTGCCAAAACATCACACGCTGCGCCAGCATGATCGCGCCGGCCCCCAAAAGCATCACTGCCACAGCTTCAATATATCCAAAATATCCAGGACGTTTTAACGAAATCCCCTTCGTAATTTGGTCCGCAATCATGGCATGTACCTCAACCGGAGCAAAGCGCCCACGTGCCGTTCGAATGAAATTTCCTTCGATTTCGTCCCTCCCAATCAAAACTGTTTTACCTTCAATTGATTGACGGGATGCGCTACCATTAAGAAGTTTCCACGCTGATGTTTTTGCTATCGCATTGCGTCTGGGTGGATATAACCTTAATGTCCCCTGCCCCTCCAAATTTAAAGCTTTATCCCCTAGGACAAGTCGCTTGGGAACCTTCCCGTGGTTAGTGGTCACCGTATCATGGACTTTGATCGTTACACTCTCTTGCCCAAGCGCGAGGCGCGCAGCCTCTAATGCGATTAGCGGTGACACCCTTTTATCACCAGCCCAATACGTATGTGTTCGGCGTAAAACACCGTTTTGTTCAAGTGGTAAACTTAAAACAGTTGATGTCGACGCAGCCATTAAAACAGGATTGATCGCTTGACGGGCTTTCGCTTGGGGGAGAGAAAGATATTTAAACGGATTTATCGATTGGACTTTTAACAAACCGTTTGATTGCCCAACTTCCCCACTTGTATATATTACATCTTGCAAGGACGAATATGTATTTTGTGCGAACCCAGTCGCCGCGGGAAGATGGCTCATGGATTGAGCTAAAACTTCGTCGGTGCGCGGCAACAATTTCAATTGGGTCGCGAGTGCTTCATCTTGTGCGCCTTTTAACCAAAAATCACCGATTGTCTCTGGCGAGAGTAAGTCCGGCACATCTAACGGTTCAGCAATTAGCACAGCTTTCGCACCGACATCAGCCGTTGCATCCACCAGCTCCGCCAACACTGTGCGTGGCCAAGGCCAAGGGCCAATTTTATCAAGGCTCTCTTTATCGATCACCACCATATGAAACGGCGAACTGACAGACGCAGGGGCAGGTTTTATTTTTTGGTAATAATCAAAAAGGCCTTCACGCAAAGGGGCATGAGGAGAACTTGCTCCAACTAACGCATTCAAAGCGGTAATCAGCAAAATGACCGTTGCTAAAATTAATGGCAATGACGCCAACCACCGAAACTGAAAAGAACCCAAACTCTGCACAATCCTTAACTTTCTTAAAACTACCCGAGGGCTCCCATGAATTCACTCATAGGATGTTCTCGCAAACTAAACTCTCCAATATAGAGATTAACTCACAAATTTATTTCAACCGAATCTCTTCACCAAAATCATTGTAACCAAGGGCGAGACATATAGACAACACATTCGCCGGTATCTGTCCCAATATGCTGCATTCTTAATAAATGTTTAGAATGATTTTATCATTTTGAGATAGAGTTACGGCGATTTACACATTGTTAGCGATTGCAAAAAACACGCCTGAATTCTTAAACTGCCCATCAACTCAAGCGAAGTTAAGCTCAAAGGGTGCCTATAGTGGTAAAAACCGCGACATTTGAAACCGATACTAGCGGAGAAATTCTGCGTCTTGAGGTTTTTGGCGATTGGTCGGCGGCCCACCTTGGTCCGTTAGATGCACCGCTGCGCGCTTTTTCCGAGCAAACAATTGGCCGAGAGCTTATCATCAATCTTGATGGATTGAAAAAGCTCGATACGGCTGGGGCTATGATGATCCAACGCACCTTCTATAATTGTGAGCGGCGGACCCATAAATCAGCCATCGTTGGAGCCGGACAGGAACATGAAGCCTTATTACGCCAAGTCATCGGACATCTTGACCCTTGCCCAATAGAACCCCCATCGGTCAATACTTTTGTCGAGATGCTAGAGCGCACTGGTGCTAGCGCACACAATATATACAAGGCTTCTCTGGAATTACTCAATTTCATCGGTATTACGCTTATTACCTTATTTAGGGGAATGTTTATCCCCAAGCGATGGCGCCTTGCCTCGGTCGTCCATCATATGGAGGAGGCGGGTCTGAATGCTGTGCCGATTGTCTCCTTGATGTCTTTTTTGATTGGCGCAGTCGTCGCTTTTATGGGCGCAAAAATTCTACAGCAATTCAACGCCACGGTCTTCGTTATTGATCTCGTAGGCTATGCGGTGTTGCGTGAATTTGGCGTTCTCTTAGCAGCTATCTTAGTTGCGGGACGCTCAGGCAGCGCATTTACGGCGCAATTGGGATCAATGAATATTCGCGAAGAGATTGACGCTTTGCGAGTCATTGGATTGGATCCAGTAGAGGTGCTTATAATCCCCAGGGCCATAGCGTTGGTCGTAATGTTACCCGTCCTGACCTTTCTTGCCATGTCACTCGGCTTGATCGGGGGCGGCCTCGTCGCCTGGGCTACGATGGATATTTCTCCGGCCTATTTCATGTCGCGTATGCAAGAAACAATAAGTCTCAACAATTTTTGGTCTGGCATGATTAAGGCCCCCTTCTTTGCTTTTGTGATAGCCGTTATCGGATGTTTTCAAGGCATGGAAGTCGAAGGCAGTGCAGAGTCATTAGGGCAAAAAACGACTCTCTCAGTCGTACAATCACTCTTCATGGTGATTGTACTAGATGCCTTTTTCGCCATGTTTTTTTTGGAGCTAGACTTTTAACATGCCAGAAAAATCACACGACACACTCACGAAGGATGCCTCTAATCAACCCGCGATTATCCGCGTTCGAAATCTAAAAACGCAATTTAATGATTTTGTGGTACACGAAAATCTCGACCTTGATGTTCGTAAGGGGGAAATTCTTGGGGTAGTCGGGGGGTCTGGAACCGGAAAATCTGTCTTAATGCGCGCGATTATCGGATTAAAACGCCCCTCTGATGGAACCGTAGAAATTTTTGGCGAAAATTTTTATCAAGCCGACCATGAAAACAAAATCGATATTGAAAAACGATGGGGTGTTTTGTTTCAAGGAGGTGCACTATTTTCCTCTATGACCGTAGCGGAAAATGTGATGACCCCCCTTTTAGCTCACCTCGATATTCCCGAGGCATTGGCACAAGACATTGCGGCTATGAAAATATCTATGGCCGGCTTGCCAGAAGAAGCTGCCGATAAATTCCCATCAGAACTCTCTGGCGGCATGAAGAAACGCGCGGGCCTGGCCAGAGCCCTTGCCCTAGATCCAGAGCTGGTTTTTCTTGATGAACCTACAGCCGGATTAGACCCTATCGGGGCTAATCAGTTTGATGAGCTAATTGTTAAATTAAAAGAAACCTTGGGTTTAACCGTTTTCATGGTGACCCATGATCTCGACAGCTTACATGCCGCATGTGACCGAATTGCTGTTCTTGATCAAAAGAAAGTGCTCATTAACGCCCCTCTGGAGGAAGTACGTCAACTCGACCATAAATGGATTAAACGATATTTTTCCGGGCCCAGAGGCCGCGCAGCCGTGGTTGCGACTGATCCGAACCATATACAAGATTTCAAGAAAAGGAGAGTAAACCTCTAATCCATCAAATTAGAGGATCTCGAACAAGGTGTTTTATGGAAAGACGTGGCGCTTATATTCTGATTGGCTCATTCGTTTTGGCCGTTTTTGGGCTGGCATTTATTTTTGTGTTGTGGCTCGGCTCTGCACAAACAGAATATGATGAGTACAGAATTATATTCGAAGAACAAGTCTCCGGCCTCAATGTGGGCGGCGCTGTGCGCTTTAAAGGGATCCAGGTAGGCGAGGTGCGTAAACTTGAAATTAATTCAAATAGTTTGGTAGAAGCCACCGTTAGGGTTGACAAAAAAACGCCCGTAAAAACCGACACGGTGGCAAAATTGGAAGTCGTTGGCTTTACCGGGCTGGCAGTCATTGAATTTGAAGGGGGCACGACCTCTGCACCGCGCTTAACCTCTCAGGTTCAGGGTATCCCCATCATCAGAGCTCAACAATCTGGGATCGCGCAACTTCTCTCTGAAGGGGGCAGCATCATTGAAGCTGCAAACAATGTTCTCTCAGCCGATAATATCCAAAATTTCAGTGATATTATTGACAATATCAATATCATTACAGGTACTATCGCCGATAACAAGGACAGCATTAGCACAGTACTGATCAATAGCGCGTCCATTTCGAGCGACCTCGCCAGAGCGTCCGATGATTTGGAACAATTGATCAGCCGTTTCGATCAACTTGCCGCGCAACAAGGGGTGGAAACGCTTGGCAATGTCAGTGAAGTCGCCGATGAAGCCCGTCAGTTGATCAAGGAACTGCGCGCTGTTGTTGATGATAATCGCGAAAACTTGCAAAATTTTACCTCAACGGGCCTCAATCAAGTTGGCCCCGGTATGACAGAAGTGCGCCGCGTCTTGCGCACGTTAAATAATTTTCTCAAACAGGTCGAGCGGGATCCACGAGGATATCTCCTTGGTGAACCCGTTCCCGAATATAAGGCTCGTAAAAAATGAAAATGATATCCTCCCCAACTCTGTACAAATTGATCATGAGCGCCATCACGATTGTTCTCACAAGCGCATGCGTATCGCTGCTTCCCGAATCCGAACTCCCCGCACCGCGCTATACCATGAACGCGGTCACACCAACCAATGCACCAGCTTTAAGCGTGGATTGGTCTTTGGTGGTTGACGACCCGACCTCAAGCCAACTCTATAACAGCGTTAAAATCGCCATTACTCGCGAAACTAATCGATATGAATTCTATGCTGGCACAGAATGGACAGATCGTGCCCCGGCTCTATTTCACAGGGCGCTTATTCAAAGTTTTGAAAATAGTGATCGGATTTTAAATGTTGGTGATTTCACGGATCAAACAAGTAGTGATTACATCCTCAAAACCGACATCAGAAAACTCCATGTTGATAACACAGGGTCCTCAACAATCGTGGTTGTCAATATCTATGCCAAACTTCTCAATCAATCAGGACAGATCATCGCGGTTCGAAACTTTAACCAGCAAACTCAAACGCGCACAACTGACATTGCCACCGTCATGAGCGGCTTTGACCAGGTCATGACCACAACTTTAAATGATATTGTCAATTGGGGATTTCAGCAGAGCAATGCTACATACGGATTAGAAAAAAGTAGCAATTCCTAACTCAACAAAAAGACGTGTGTACAAAAATTTTATCGCGCAACAATCTTACTTGCCGGTTAAACGCCTAACCTGGACGGCATGGACCTTTACTGCCAACTTATCATCACCATTAAAAATTTTAGCTTCAACGTGGACCAGCGTTTTTGAAGCATTGACAACATCTACATTTACGCGTGCGTTACATTTGGTCAAAGGACGAAAGAAATTCGTTTCTAATCGAGATGTTCGAAAGCGCTCTTTTGAGTCTGTGAGCACCGTCATGGTTCCCAGCGCCACCAGATGATCCGACATTGAAGCAATATGCCCACCGAACATCACTCCATCAGGCATAATAAAGCGGTCATCAATTGCCCAACGCAATGATATTTTGCCCCATTCCCAAGACAGCATTTCAACATGTCCCAGATTTTTCCTCGCCCATTTTTGAAAATCAGATGATCCGTCTTGAAACGCATTCAAGAGCTCTGTGTGTCGAGGTGATGTGGTACGGGGCATAGTAGGCTCTTTCGCAAACATTTACAGCGCCTACGTAACCCAAACCCTCGATCAAAGCTAAAGTTTATTGCAGTTAGTCCAACAAACTGGCTATCAAGAATTCACTACCTCAAAAAAATTGTGAAAATACTCTGTAATTTGCCCGTGATTATTCTCGGCCCGCAGCAAAGGCACCGCCACCACTACCAGTATGATGATTATCATATACATTCTTCTTCTCTTTTTCACGTTACATTCCTTCATCCCGTCTCTACCTTTCTTCAATTAAGTGGGGCGCTAAAATTATTTTATGTAATGGTGTGGTGCGATAGTCTGAAAATTCCAACATCTCTATTAAACTGACCATACTCGCCAGATAAGCCGTACCCTCACCGACAAAAGCAACCGCTTGCGATAAGGTTTTATTGTCTTGATCGAAATCTGACTTCTGGACCAATGGCCCAAGGGAACCTTGTTTTTCAAGGCAATCATCCGTCTCAAGAACAAAAATATTTTCTTGTGACAAAAAAGGTGCCAATTGCACTGACTCCCATTGTGGAATTTTTCTGTCAAAATCAGGAAGATAAATCTTCATCATCCTGGTCACATACAATGTCGTATCTTTATACTGAAAATGCCATGAAGCAGGATTGGCATAGTAATCAAGTTGAACTTTAACGACAGCACAGTCATCCGTTACAATAATTTCTTTTTTGTCGTTTAACAGGCAGCTGAAAAACTTCAGTTTTCATGGTTTGAATAGCAGGGCATAG
>CAYZLR010000118.1:0-8818 GCA_964479275.1 uncultured Caulobacterales bacterium | reverse complement strand
CAGTGAATCACGATTTGCCCTAAATCTGGAGACTTTTTCAGCAGCCTGTTAGAGCCCTTTTTGCATTGCGGGAAAAAACAGATAGGTTTCGAGCGCAATACGCAAGGCATTGAGACCGATCAAGACAATGATCGGGGATATGTCTATCCCGCCCATTGCAGGCAGAAAGTTTCTAACGGGCCGCATGACAGGCTCTGTTAGCCCGTAAACCGTACGCATAATCATATCAACAAACTGGTTGTGGCGATTAACAACGTTGAACGCCACAAGCCACGACATGATGACTGAGAGAAAGATCACGAATATATAAAGACCAATAATTGAGTGAACAATGTAATGAATTGCGGCCATGGAATTTTCCTATTTTCATATGGTCATTATCACATAATGCGGGTTGTGGATCACCGCAAGCACATCAAGTCGATTTACCTCGGAGATTATGCCTCTCGCCCAGATGGGCAACCTGCATAAATTTATAGACAAATCCAACTCTTATGCGCCAAAAATAAGCTCTGAAAGGGAGTCTGCTCATGTCAAATTCGCGAAACAGTAACCCGGTCCCAGCTGATGAAGACACCTATGATTATGTCATAGTGGGGGCTGGTTCCGCAGGATGTGTGCTCGCCAATCGATTAAGTGAAAATTCCAATATTCGGGTTTGTTTATTGGAAGCGGGAGGGGCCGACAAAAATCCTCTGATACATGCGCCGATGGGTTTTGCGTTTATGTCACCCAACAGTCCGTTCAATTGGTCGTTTGACACACTACCCCAAAAACATCTGAATGATCGCGTCTGCTTTCAACCAAGAGGTAAGGTTCTTGGCGGATCAAGCTCGATCAATGCCATGATATATATCCGGGGTACAAAGGCCGATTATGATGGCTGGGCAAATTTGGGTGCGCATGGCTGGTCTTATGATGAGGTTTTGCCTTATTTTAAGAAAGCCGAAAATAATGAACGCGGTGCGAATGATTATCATAATATTGGCGGGCCTTTGAATGTTGCCGATCTGAGGTTCAAAAACCCCCTTTGCGAAAGTTTCCTTGAAGCCGCTGCCCAGCTACAATATCCGTTAACAGATGACTTCAATCAGCAAGATCAAGAGGGCCTGGGCTGGTATCAGGTTACCCAAAAAGAGGGTCGCCGGTGTAGTGCAGCTCGGGCCTTTCTGGAACCGGCTCGCGCGCGTAAAAACCTGACTATATTTTCTGGTGCAATGGCCAGAAAAATACTCATCAGAGATCACAAAGCCAATGGTGTCGAGTTTAGACAAGGGCGCGAGATAAAATCTGTTCATGCAAAATCAGAGGTTTTAATGAGCGCAGGCGCATTTCAATCGCCCCATTTACTGATGCTATCGGGGATTGGTGCCGGCGATGCCCTAAAAAAGCACGGTATTGATATCATTGCCGATCGCCAGAATGTCGGCCAAAATTTACAAGATCACATTGATTATTGTGCCCTGAAACGCAGCCCATCATCTGATTCCATTGGCTTGACCTGGAATTTACTCCGTAAATCTTATTCCCATCTCCAACAATACCGAAAACAGGGCCAAGGTCTCCTTACCTCGAACCTTGCCGAAGCGGGGGGATTTTTAAAAACTGATCCGAATTTGGACCAACCCGATATTCAACTGCATTTTGTGCCCGGTCTTGTTGATGATCATGGCCGCAAGAAACATCTTGGGGGCGGGTTCTCCTGTCACGCTTGTGTCTTACGGCCAAAATCAAGAGGGTCCATCCATTTAAAATCAGGTGATCCTGATGATCTGCCGCTGATTGATCCTAATTACTTGAGTGATAAAGACGGACATGATCTGGAGCGATTGATGAAAGGGGCGCGCATGGTGCATCGAATTTTTGACACCCCTACCATGAAGTCATTCAGTGGTGCCCCCCTCTACTGTGATACAGATGCTGATGACACAAGCTTGCATGAGGACATTAAAGCCCGTGCCGACACAATCTACCATCCAGTAGGCACATGCCGCATGGGAAATGATGATTTGGCCGTTCTTGATCCCAGATTGCGGGTGAAAGGGATTGATGGATTGCGCGTCATTGATGCTTCAATCATGCCAACCCTAGTTTCAGGAAACACCAATGCCCCTGCAATTATGATTGGTGAAAAAGGCGCAGACATGGTTTTGCAAGATCGATAACCCCGCCCCGCAAAGCATTTCTATTGCCCCTAACCTGATTACCCAAAGCGGTGACCAACACACTAAATCACCTCTTGCAGGGCAATATGGACGATTAAAAAGCTTTACTTTTAGGCTTTATTTTACGCTAAACCGGGCGTGAAACCCCATATCAATTTTTACTGATTAAGCTATAGGCTTTGTTTAAAGTTTTCAGCTAGAAATCATCACTACTAATTCTTTACCCTGCCCCCATTGGCGAGTCTGAAAACACGCGCTATGGGTTAGGCTTATTCGGTTTATACAAACAGCAATAGAGATCATTATGTGTGGCATTATCGGTATTCTTGGCAAGGAAGACGTTGCGGATGCTATTGTGGCGGGCCTCAAACGCCTCGAATATCGAGGCTATGACAGCGCGGGTGTCGCAACTTTGCTGGATGGCAAAATTGTCCGCCGCCGGGCAGTCGGAAAAATAAAGGCTCTACAAGAGGTTCTAGCTCATGATCCCCTTGCCGGTAAATCCGGGATTGGCCATACGCGCTGGGCTACCCATGGAGGTGTGACGGTTGAAAATGCGCATCCCCACATCGCCCCTCTGGTCGATACCCGGATTGCGATTGTCCATAATGGTATTATCGAGAATTTTGCCGAACTGCGTGCCGACCTTATGGCTAAAGGCATTGAATTTTCGTCACAAACAGATACAGAAGTTTGCGTTCAACTGATTTCTTATCTGATGCAGTCAGAAAACCTATCAGCTCAATCAGCTTTTGAAAAAACTCTCGATAAACTGCGCGGCGCCTTTGCGATCACTTGCCTGGTTAATGGCGAAGAGGATCTAATGCTTTGCGCGCGCCGTGGTCCCCCGCTTGCTATCGGCCATGGCGATGGCGAAATGTTTATAGGGTCAGATGCCTATGCTCTTTCTCCTTACACCAATAAAATCACCTATTTGCTAGATGATGATTACGCTGTAGTCACGCGCGAAGGTGTAGAGATTTTTGATGCTGCAGGAAAACCCGTGAAACGCGCACAAGTCATTTCGTCCGCGTCCGACTTAATGGTGGATAAAGATGGCCATCGCCATTTTATGGCAAAGGAAATTCATGAGCAGCCTGAAGTTGTTGCCCACACCTTATCTCGCTATGTTGATCCGACAAAAGGCACTATCCACCTCCCTGAAGGTTCTTTCGATTTTGCCAAGCTTGATCGTTTGACCATATCCGCCTGCGGCACTGCATATTATGCAGGCCTAGTTGCAAAATATTGGTTCGAGGAGTGGGCAAATCTTGCTGTTGAAATTGATGTCGCTTCAGAGCTTCGTTATCGTAATGTACCCTACTCAAAAAATGGCGGCGCATTGTTCATCTCCCAATCTGGTGAAACCGCTGATACGCTTGCCGCGTTAATGCAAGCCAAAGAACAGGGGCAAAAGATTGCCACCGTGGTGAATGTCCCGGAGTCAACGATCGCCCGGGCAGCCGATATTGTATTCCCCATCGCTGCCGGTCCTGAAATTGGCGTTGCCTCAACCAAAGCGTTCACCTGCCAATTGATTGCATTAGCAGCAATTGCCATCGCCGCCGGGCGTGCACGTAATATTCTTTCATCAGAACAAGAACATCAACTCGTCACCCATCTTATGGAAATTCCACGCCTGATGGGCGAAGCCATGAAATCATCGGCTAAAATAGAGACCATCGCCAAAGAGATATCAAAAGCAAGAGACGTGTTATACATAGGGCGCGGTGTGCAATTTCCGATGGCAATGGAAGGAGCGCTAAAGCTCAAAGAGATTTCCTATATCCATGCAGAAGGTTATGCAGCTGGTGAGTTAAAACATGGTCCGATTGCATTAATTGATGAAAATCTTCCCATCGTCGTCATCGCCCCTTCTGATAAACATTTTGAAAAAAGTATTTCTAATATGCAAGAAGTGATGGCCCGCGAGGGGATGGCACTTTTGCTTTCTGATGCTGAAGGTATTTCGAAAGCAGGTGATAATGTATGGGCCAGTATTGAAGTGCCGAAATGCGACCCCCTGCTTGCACCATTAGTGTACGCCGTACCTATTCAGTTGTTGGCTTATTTTACAGCAACGACAAAAGGAACAGACGTTGATCAACCTCGCAATCTTGCCAAATCAGTCACAGTTGAATAAACGGAGCCCCTCATGAGCGGTCACAAAATCATTCTTACAGGCGGTGCTGGTTATATCGGTTCTCATGTTTGTGTGGAGCTATTGGAAAAAGGTGACACCGTTCTGGTGATCGATGATTTTTCAAACTCGCATCCCAAATCATTAGAACGTGTTCGCACTATTACCGGCATCAATGATCCATCACGGCTACAAGTGATTGAAGCGGATATGGCCAATCCTGATCATAACCAAAGAATCATTGATAAGGTAGTCGAGTTTGGCCCTCATGGCGCCGTGCACATGGCTGGCTTGAAAGCCGTTGGCGAATCCGTTGCACAGCCGGCGCGGTATTACCGGGTTAACATTAATGCAACCCACACTTTACTTGAGGCCATGTCTAGTGCGATGGATGCGGGAACGGGACAGGGAAATATCGTCTTCTCATCATCCGCGACGTTGTACGGCGATCACAATAAAAGCCCCGTCGACGAATCCGGGAAAACCGGACCAACAAACCCATACGGGCAAACGAAATTCATGATTGAACAAATCCTTGAAGACGTAGCCCATTCCGATGAAAGATGGAAAATTTGCAATCTGCGGTATTTTAATCCGGTCGGCGCCCACCCCACAGGCTTAATTGGTGAGGACCCAAACGATATTCCTAATAATCTCTTCCCCTTTATTGCACAAGTTGCAGTTGGACGGCGCGCAAAACTATCTGTATACGGTGATGATTATGAAACTGTGGATGGCACCGGTGTTCGTGATTACATTCATGTCACTGATCTAGCTAATGGGCATTTAAAAGCACTTGAATATTTGATTTTACATGATGCCCCGGCCACAAGTCGCTTTAATCTTGGTACAGGTAATGGGTCCTCTGTTCTCGAGGTTGTTGCTGCCTTTGGTAAGGCGGCGGAGCGTGACATCCCCTATCAAATTACCAATAGGCGCGCAGGTGACATTGCTGCGATTTATGCTGACGCGACGAAAGCACAAGAAATATTGAAATGGGAAACGCAAAAAACTCTCGAAGATATGTGCAATGATCATTGGCGTTGGCAGAGCGAAAATCCCGCAGGTTACGCCGATTAATATTGCGCCTTTTGATGCATCGAATGATTATTTCTTGATTTTACTTTCATCCGGCGCGAAAGCTAAAACCACTTCGACAATTCCCTCAGGGGCACTGGCTTTTGTGGAAAAACTAACACGGCCACCACCCGTTACGTAATCTTCATCCGGGTGAAATGTCCACCTTGCTAATAAGGCGCCGTGAACATCCAATGCCTCAGCTTGTAATAATGGTGGCTTGATGGGTTTTTCACTTTGATTGTGCAATTCTCCGGAAATCTCCACAATTGGACCAGTCGTAGAGAGTGCGATGCGGTGGTCAATATTTTTTAGACTCAACCCGTATGGGCTGGCGTCAATACCAATACTAGCATAAACTTTTGCGCTACCCGGAACAATACGCACAACGTCATCACGATAACGATAGCCGCCAAACAGAAAAGTCCCGACAACAAAGAATAACCCAATCCAACCCACGATGCGCAAAGGGGTCAAACGGTTTTTATCGCGCGCTTCGGCTTTGCGACGCACACGTCTTAAAGCCTTCTCCAACTCTTTTGGTTGCACACTCACCGCCGTAAAAATTTCGCCCGGTGCCCCTTCAATCTGCACTCCGCTATCTGGTTGTGCTGATGCGGCAAGACCTTCATCAGGCATGCGGTACAGCCGTCCCTGTTCGTGCGAAGAACCATTCACCGTCTCACGCTCATGAGCAACAGGTCTTTGCGCGGCTTCAACCTCCTCCCAATTGGCATCAACGACTCGGTCTGTTGCTCGCCGGCGTGGCATTTTCACCCGATCATAAGACTCGCTCTCGGCTTCAGCCTGGCCGGTCTGCTTTTGACGGCGCTCTGCCATTGGCCCCCATTGCGGACGATCACTTGTCACGGGATCCTCAACACCGCCCGGTTGATCACTCGCGCGGCGCAATGGTGTGCTATGATTGTTCACATCTTGAGACGTTTGTGAATTTGAACGGGCAGGGCTTTTGGCGAACAACCCATCATCTTCACGATTATCGTGGGATCGACTTGTATCGTGGGATCGACTTGGCGATAGATTTTGCGCTTCATTCGCACGATGATCACACGCGTTTTGATTGTGAGAATTTGACTCAATTTTTGCTGAAGGCAGTAAGGTTTCGATCGCCTGAGGGGCCGGTACAAACCAACTCGTAGTACAATCCGAACACCTTACCGAGCGCCCAGCGGGTAAAAATTTTTGATCATCAATATCATACCGTGCGCTACAATTTGGGCATGAAATAATCATCGGATACATCCCCTTAAATCTGTAAAAAAGGCTCGATAATAAATGAAAAGCCAGGACCGTTGATAAACGGTAAGCCCCTTTATTCGAGAATCACGCTTTAATGCGCTGACAAACTCGGCTATCAACCCCATTGGGTAAACGCCTAACTGCGCGGAGTCATATCGTGCTAAATGCGTGCTCCAAAACGGAGAGCCAATAAGCGGACGGAAAGTTTTTGTGTGATTGTTCATTTTGACAATGTTAGCCTGGCCTATGGCAATTCTCTCGATGATAGCCACGAAGCGTTGCACGACATTAATTTTTCGTTGGAACAAGGCGAATTTCGGTTTTTGACCGGCGCTTCTGGCGCGGGCAAGACATCGCTTCTGAAAATGATGTATTTGGCGCAAAAACCCAGCAAAGGCACGCTGACCTTGTTTGATGAGGACGTTACCGCCCTGCCCCGAGAGCAATTGCCCCCCATGCGCCGGCGTATTGGCGTTGTATTTCAGGAATTTCGTCTGCTCGATCATTTGAGCGCCTTTGAAAATGTTGCCCTGCCCATGAAAGTTGCGGGCATTAACCATAATCAATACCGCGAAGATGTAAGCGAACTCTTAAACTGGGTCGGTTTAGGCAGCAGAATGAGCGCAAAACCGCCCACTTTATCCGGCGGGGAAAAGCAGAGAGTGGCTTTAGCGCGAGCATTGGTGGCAAAACCCGATTTAATCCTGGCTGACGAGCCAACCGGTAATGTTGACCCGGTCATGGCAGAACGGATTATGAAATTATTCATAGAGCTTAACAAACTTGGTTCAGCCGTGATCGTTGCCACCCACGATTTAGGGCTTGTTAATCGTCTCAGCAAACCTACGATTAGTTTAAAAAAGGGCCGTATTGTCAGTGCGCGCACATCCACTCCTGGCAAAAATGTGGGGGAGCGATGATAGCGCAAATGTCACTTTATAAAGACAAGCAACCCCTTTTGCCCGAAGCCGGCGCTGGCGGCCCCGCGTTAATGGCTGTTATCTCTGTGATCTCGTTCCTTGCGACATTAGCATTAGCTGGATATTTACTCATTACAAGTGCCTCGCATGAATGGACCCGTGAATTACGCTCCGCATTGACGATCCAAATTCCTGGTGAAACGAACCAGGCCATTGAGGATCGTACGGCTATGGCTGTGCGGGTTTTAGAGACCACGGAAGGTGTGGTTGACTTTCGGGTTATGCGGCCCGAAGAAGCCGAAAAACTTTTACAACCCTGGCTCGGCGAAGGTGAAGTCAGCAGCTATTTCAGTGTCCCCGCAATCATTGAAGTGCGTGCTGATGCCAGCTTACAAGGTGATATTTCCTTATTGAAATCGCGCATGGGAGCAGTTGCTCCCGGGGCATTAGTCAATGACCACAGCAATTGGAAATCCAGACTGGTAACCTCAGTTCGCTCAGCGCAGATCTTGTCGTTTTGCGTTTTTCTACTGGTTATGATTGCAACCTGCGCCATCGCTGTTTTTGCCGCAAGAGCCGGCCTCGCGGCCAATCATGATATTGTCTCCATCCTGCATCTGGTCGGGGCCAGCGACCAGTTTATTGCCGGGCAAGTGCAAAAGCGCTTTCTGGTCTTAGGCTTACGCGGCGCCATTGCAGGGGTTTTGATTGCGATTTTTGTCCTTTTCCTGATCTCAGTCGCCACCCGCACAGGCACTCTTGAGGCCACTTTCATCCCAGGCTTCACCCTAACCCTCGGCCTGATTCTAACCTTGATGTTGGTGCCAGTCATCACCTGTCTGGTCACCGCCATCACAGCCAGATTCATTGTCCTGCATACCCTCAAACAATCTTTTTGATGAAAGCGCCTCCGCATAATATGGTATCAAGGAAGTGCTTTAATTTATTGTTTTGTCGCATTTGCGGAAGCTCAACTGATAGCCACTTGGGCGCCAAATGTTCTAAAAGATAAAATCATCTTCAGACAATTGACTTGTGCGAGTAAATAACAACACGAGCGCGTCGCCATTGCCAAAATTAATTCGTGAACCAAGAAAAGCTTGCGTCGTTGCGGCCAACACTTCTTCGAATATGTCAAAATCTTCACCAAAGGCAGACAGATCAATTCTGTCATCGCTACCATTACCAGTTCGAAAACCGGTGAGAGACCTGTGCATAACTATCGTCAAATTGACAAAATCAGTTAATACAGTGCT
>CAYZLR010000117.1:0-9072 GCA_964479275.1 uncultured Caulobacterales bacterium | reverse complement strand
TCTTCTTCACTGATAGTTGGATTGAATATCTATATTAATGCACCAATGCCAAATTATTTCTTCAAGACTTCTCTTTATGCGCCCAAAACCTCAACCGGCCATCATATTGATGGACTGAAGCAGGCATTGTTGAAGAGTATTGCTCATGCGCAATTTCACCTCATGTAATCATTTTTCAAGATGAACTTTTTATACAATTTACCCAAAACTTAGCGCGGTGCCGATGCTCCTGACTTTAAGTGCGATAAGAGCCCCAAAGGTTCCCCGTCGCAGTCTTGAAAAAAGCCAGCCTTAAACCCAGTTTTTCCTGATACCAGATGGAAGCAGCGTTAATGTCCTTCACAATCCGGGAGATTTGACCAATCACCTCCAGTGTAAAATCGCCATTATGCATTATTCCATCTTTCAATTCTTCCCGCATGTAATATCTCAAGATTTGATTCTATCATCCACAATCTTCGAATTTACTATAATACGAGTGCCTGCATGCGCGTAATATATATGATGCTGGACGCTGACTTGTCAGCTGGAAAAGCGCGGCTTGATCCCAAACATGACCCAGTACATGAGTATCATCTCACCTTAAAACACCCTGAAAATGCAACATCTTCGTACGCCAAGTGTTCAAACCCATCAATCTATACGCAAGATGACTTATTCTCTTGATTTTCCGGTGATCCTTTGCCAATTTCCGCGACGAAATCGGACTGGCTGCAAATGACAAACTCCTATAGGGAGTATGGCACTATCGAGCTTGTATCGAAAACTAGACAATGTGAGGGACTCATCTCGCACATAAATTCAACAGTAGAATAATTGATCGGGGAATCCTTCCTCGACACAAAATTTATCCAGAGGAAAGGTAAATCATGGGCGTAGGACTTTGGTTGGTTATTGCGGCCGGCTTACTTGCGATTGTTTATGGTGTCGTCACAGCAAGAGCGGTGATGGCATTATCAGCAGGTAATGAACGGATGCAGGAAATTGCGGGCGCTATTCAAGAAGGGGCGCAAGCTTATCTCAACAAACAATACACAACAATCGGGATCGTTGGCGGAGTGACATTTGTTGCACTGCTGATTGTGTTTGGCTTTAACTGGATTCCAGCGGTTGGGTTTCTTATTGGTGCGGTTCTGTCAGGCCTCGCGGGTTATGTCGGCATGATCATCTCCGTGCGGGCGAATGTACGCACCACTCAAGCGGCGAGCGAAGCTTTAGGCAAAGGTCTGTCTGTTGCGTTTCGCTCCGGCGCGGTGACTGGCATGTTGGTTGCCGGTCTCGCTTTAATCGGGATTGCTGGCTATTACGCGATTCTCGTACATGGCTTGGGTAATGCTCCCGAGAGCAGAACGGTTGTTAACGGTCTTGTTGCGCTCTCTCTTGGCGCCTCCCTGATTTCTGTTTTTGCCCGTCTTGGCGGTGGTATCTTTACCAAAGGTGCAGATGTTGGCGGCGATATGGTGGGTAAAGTGGAAGCTGGTATCCCTGAAGATGATCCCAGAAACCCTGCAACCATTGCCGATAATGTTGGCGATAATGTTGGCGACTGCGCTGGTATGGCGGCGGACCTATTCGAAACTTATGTGGTTACCTTGGCGGCGACCATGGTTTTGGGGTCTATCTTGTATCCAGCTGTAGCCAGCGAGTTAATGTTCTATCCGATGGCTATTGGCGGCGTTTGTATCGTGACCTCAATTTTGGGCACATTTGCCGTACGCCTGACCGGTGGGTCCACAAACATTATGGGTGCCCTTTATAAGGGCCTGATAGTGACTGGCATCACCTCATTGATCGCCATTGCGATCGTTACCAGCATGATGTTTGGTACGGGCGAGGAAATCGCTGGCGGCTTTACTGGCATGGACCTGATTTTATGCGGCACTGTTGGCCTGGCAATCACGGGTTTGATCGTTGTTATCACGGAATATTACACCAGTACGAATTTCCGTCCGGTTAAATCTGTGGCCAAGTCTTCTGAATCCGGTCACGGCACCAACGTTATTCAAGGTCTTGCTGTGTCATTGGAAGCAACGGCCCTACCGGCTATTGTGATCGTGATTGGAATTATCATGACCTACAATCTCGGCGGTCTTTATGGTATTGCGACTGCCGTCACCACGATGCTTGCACTTGCGGGTATGATTGTGGCGCTTGATGCATTTGGTCCGGTTACAGATAATGCCGGCGGTATCGCTGAAATGTCAGGCCTTGAAGGCTCCGTCCGCGAGACCACAGATGCTCTGGACGCCGTTGGTAACACGACAAAAGCGGTGACCAAAGGATATGCAATTGGTTCTGCGGGTCTCGGAGCGCTGGTTTTGTTCTCGGCCTACACAAAAGATATTGAACACTTCACATCTCACCCGGAAGATTTTCCTTGGTTTGATGGTGTCGTTGTCGATTTCTCACTTTCTAATCCTTATGTGATTTGCGGATTGTTCCTTGGTGGTCTGCTACCATTCTTGTTTGGCGGTATTGCCATGCAGGCGGTTGGCCGCGCAGCTGGAGCAATTGTGGAAGAGGTACGTCGTCAATTCAAAGCTGACCCCGGCATCATGGAAGGGACTTCTCGTCCTGACTATGCCAAAGCCGTTGACATGCTGACTGGTGCCGCCATTAAAGAAATGGTTGTTCCCTCATTGTTACCGATTTTCTCGCCGATTGTTCTCTTCGTTGTGATCACAGGCATTGCTGGGAAAGCACAAGCCCTCTCAGCGCTGGGCGCGATGTTAATCGGTGTGATTATCACAGGATTATTTGTGGCAATCTCCATGACCGCAGGTGGCGGTGCGTGGGATAACGCAAAGAAATATATCGAAGATGGTAACCATGGCGGTAAAGGATCGGAGGCTCACAAAGCGTCGGTCACCGGTGATACCGTTGGCGATCCTTACAAAGATACAGCAGGCCCTGCTGTGAACCCGATGATTAAGATTACCAATATTGTGGCGCTCTTGATGCTGGCTATCTTTGCCGGTATGGGCGCATAAGCCACAATCATAATTGTAAAAATGAAGCCCGGTGGTGAAAAACCACCGGGCTTTTTTTTATGATTACAAAGCCATTGCGAGGTGAGCTATGATTATTCTGCTCTAGTGAACTTAAAAATTTTTCCAGATCAAATGGCTATCGGCTGAGCGTTTATCAAAATGTAATGCAGCGATCCGTTGAAACGGCAGGACAAAACAATACCTCACCCCCCCTTGACCCCATTTGACGCGGTGGTGCTTTAGTGACAAACACTTTCAGAGACTTGCGAGTTTTTGTTTTGGACATAAATGATTCAAAATTTTCTGATGGGCATTAAGATTTCCCTTTCAATTCATCGTTGATCGCGTCACAAAGCCTTATGCCCCTCCCTTCGCATATTACAACCATCTTATTTGACTGTGACGGCGTTCTCGTTGACAGCGAAGCGCTTGGGCTAGAAGATAGTGCCGCTTTTTTGCATAGTTATGGCTTTGAATGGGGGCCAAAAGAATTGGTGCAAAAATTCACTGGCTATCGTGATGATGTTTTCCGTAAAATCTTGGAAGACGCTTATTTTGATATACATCAAGCAGCCGCTCCTGAAGACTTATTCTTTGGTTTAGTCGAAACGAGGCGGCGTAAAAAAAACGAGTTGAAAATTATTCCCAAAGCGAATCTGGCAATAGAGACGACGAGAACTAAGGGCTTTGATCTCGCTGTTGCCTCCTCATCGCGCACAGAATTTCTTGAACGTAAATTAAAACATACCAATTTATGGCACTTGCTAACACCGCATATCTATTCCGCAGAACTCGTCGCGCACGGAAAACCTGCGCCCGATATATTTATTTATGCAGCAGAAAAATTAAACCGTAATGCGCAAGAATGCCTCGTCATTGAAGATAGCGTTCAAGGTGTAAAGGCCGGCCTCGCCGCTGGAATGGTGGTTTGGGGATTTATTGGGGGTGGCCATTGTTTTGATGGCCATGGAGAAAGCTTGCTTGCTGCGGGGGCAGCCAAAATTGTTGACAATTTTCAAGATTTTATCGCGCTGTTATAAAATAGTAGGCAATTATGATCTGCATACGCCTCTTTTGCAAATGATCATAACCATATTTGAAATTTTAAAACATCTCTCTTTTCGGTAAATAACATAAAAAATTTTAACCTCGAAAAATGCTTTAGCTTTGCATCATTTTTTGTATCGCGCCCTCATCAAATCCCAAATCTTGCAAAACCGAAAGAGTTTCCGCACCATGAGACGCAAGAGATCTAGCCCCTGTAACTGCGGCGTTTGAAAATCTTGGCGCACCTGCTGGCTGGATCAAAGTGCCTATTTTTTCATGAGAAGAGCGGGCTTGATTATGAGGGTGTTCTAAAGCTTCGAGATAATCAAGCACAGGCGTCACACACGCATCACTTCCATCAAAAACCTGCACCCATTCCTGCCGCGTTTTTTGTGCAAATTTGTTTTCTAATAGGTGATGTTGTGTCGGCCATTTCGATTTATCAAGTTGCTCCCCATAGAGACTATGCTTAATTACCAGTTTCTCCAGCATCTCTTTGAAAAATTTTGGCTCAATACAGCCAACCGCCATATAAAGATCGTCTTGTGTTTTATAGCAACGATAAAACGGTGCTCCACCATCAAGCATATTACTGCCTCGCTTTGGCGACCATTGCCCCAAAGAATCTAACGAATAGAGCGTACCCATCAACGCCATAACCCCGTCCGTAATAGCTGCGTCAACCACATCCCCTTGACCGGTTCTTTGCGCCTTTAAAAGGCCCGCCATGACGCCGATCGCCAGGAATGTAGACCCTCCCCCAAAATCTCCCAACAAATTAGCTGGCGGTGACGGCGTTTGATTTTCATTGCCAATGCTATGAAGCGCCCCAGTAATTGACAGATAATTAATATCATGGCCCGCCATACCCGCATATGGCCCCGATTGTCCCCAACCTGTCATCCGGCCATAAACAAGTTTAGGATTTCGCTGGCAACATATATCTGGCCCAACGCCTAAGCGCTCAACAACGCCAGGACGCAGCCCTTCAATCAACGCATCGGCCCCCTCAACCAACCGCAATAAAGCTTCTATGGAGTCAGGATTTTGCAAATTTAAAACAATTGATTTTTTTCCCCGGCGCTCCAAAAAAGGGAGGGGTGGACCGGGACGATCGACCAAAATGACCTCTGCCCCCATGTCAGCCAGCAATTGGCCGCAATGTGGCGCGGGACCAATCCCCGCCAATTCAATAATTCTAAAATCATCAAGAGGACCAGAAGCTGGTGTCATTCGTTTTCGGGAAATAGTGTCTTCAACCATTCCATCAGTCTCATGACTTTTTGGGAGGAAGGGGAAAAAATCCACTCACTCGCCTTTTATAATCGGGATAGTCAGGATAGCGCTGTGCCATTAATCGCTCTAATAAATTCTTTCCTGAGATAAAATATAAAAAGATAAACATGACCACTGGGCTCAACACTGTGAACCACCAATAATGGCTCTCAAGCGCAATCATGGTCAATCCGAGCCAAACCATACTGTCACCAAAATAATTGGGATGACGCGTCCACGCCCACAGACCTTTATCCACCAATTTTCCCTTATTCGATGGATCTTTTTTAAAGGCGCGCAACTGGGCATCGCCAATCACTTCGAACAGAATACCCAGTGTAAAAATTGCTATGCCAAGGAATGCCAGCTCTCCCAAACCGCCATCTTGTGAAGTGAAACTATTATGATGACCTAACTGACCAATTTGAACTGGCAATGAGACAAAGAACGAAACGCAGCATTGCAATACATAAACCCCATAGAGGCTTTCGATAGCAAATTTTTTGTCGCTTCCCGCTTTTTTGCGCATATTTTGATAACGAAAATCTTCGCCATGACCGAGATTGCGAACCGCTAAATATCCTCCAAGGCGTAGCGCCCATAGGGTGACCAATAAAGTTAGAATCAAACTCCGCGGCCCAGCCGTTTCAAATCGCAAAAATGTCATAACCGCAGGTAATGCGAGAGATGGCCCCCATAAAATATCAATAATACTCGCATCTTTAATTTTTACACTGATTAACCAAACCAGGAAAAATACAAAGATCGAGATCGCAAAATTCGATAATAAGATATGGAGCAGCATTTTTCGCCTCGCTTTATTAAATTCCAACCACAAAAGAGCAATTGGTCGTACCGGATCCACCAACATTATAAGTCGCAGCCAGTTTTGCGCCCTCAACTTGATAATCCTGCGCGCGTCCAGTGACTTGCTTTGCGGCGTCTAGCAACATACGCACACCAGTCGCTCCTACCGGATGACCAAGGCCTATAAGCCCACCGGACGGATTAATCGGGATCGAACCATTCATCGCGATACGCTCATCTTCAATCGCTTTATAAGCCTCTCCCGGCGCCGTGATGCCAAAATGCTCTATCGCCATATATTCTGTCACAGAAAAACAATCATGGGTTTCGATAACGTCCAGCTCTTGCGGACCACTAATGTGCGCACGGGCATAAGCATCGGTAATGGCTTTGCGTGTCCATGGCAGCACATAATCTTCATGCCGGCTGGCTTCCAGTTTTGTATGCAACATCATTGGCGCCGTTGTATGTCCCCACCCTTTAATTTGCGCCAGATTTTCCAGGGGGATATCGTGCGCCTTTGCATAAGCCTTCGCTCTTTGTTCTGAAGCCAGAAACACAATCGCAGCTCCATCCGTCACTTGCCCACAATCTTGTTTGCGCATCCCCCCCTCTACAATCGGATTGGCTTCATCATCTTGGGTAAAACTCTTTTCAGTGAATTGCCAATGACGCGCTTGTGAGTTTGGGTTTCTTTTACCATTAGCAAAATTAACCTTGGAAATTCCCATTAAATGTTCATGGTTGAGGCCATAACGATCATCATAAACCTGAGCGAGATCAGAGAACATGGCCGGCCAAACATATTTACTGGCTTGCGCCTCACGACCAACAAATGCAGCCGCGCCCAAATAGTCTGCCGCTTGTTGTCCGGGAACATTACGCATCATTTCAATACCAACGACACACGCCAAACCGTATCGGCCACTCATAATATCCGACATAGCCGCGAGGATCGCTAATGAACCAGACGCGCAAGCCCCCTCATGACGACTCGCCGGCATGCCCGAAAAAGCAGGGTCAACATGGCCAAACCATCCACCAAGCATGCCCTGTCCCGTAAATAGTTCCGCAACGAAATTACCAACATGCCCGACTTCAATTTCATGCGCCTCAAGATTACAAACATCAAGACCAGACAAAACCGTATGTGAAAACAGATCGAATAAGGACAGATTTTCGCGCGTCCAATTCACAGAAAAATCTGTCTGTGTTCCCCCTAATATATATACAGAATTTTGCACCATCATCCATTGCCTTAGGCGTTACGCCGCGCAGTTTTCCCTACCTGGATCTCATCATGCGAGGCCCACACCGCATGGGTACCACTCGAAATCATATGTGGCAAAATAATTCGCGCAACAGGGCCTGCGGCAATGTCTTTTGCATCGACAATGATGCATTCCGATTGTTTCGTATTCATATCAGTGATGAAAGACATCAAATACCCATCACCTTCATCAATCGCGCCAATACGCGGCGCAAACGGCGCTTCGCTACCATAACGCTCTTCTCCGAATGATAAAGAAGCACTTTCACCGCTTTGGAGGTCATGCTTAACTATGCCATTGAAAAGAAACCAGCCAGGCTTGGTCGTGGTGGAATAAAGATAGCGAGACTTAATGCCGGCATATTGTTGATTAAAGGTTCCAAATTCTAAAATACGGTCATCGAGTCGCTCTTCAATTGTTTTACCCGTTTCGAGATTAAACCGCCACCGATGCAGCTTGGATTTGAAAGAATGCATATCGATATTTGCTAATAGTTTTCCAAACCGCGGATCAACACCCGGAATGTCTAGAGGTGCAGGGTCAGGATTTTCTTGAAAATACCCATCAAGAATAATTTCATTCCCCTCTTCCCACGCATTCATCCAATGCAACACATAGGTTGGTTCCGCTTCAAACCAACGGATGTCATTGGCACTCCCATGGCGCGGAACAATTGCAAATCGGGTGGCCAATTCCGGGTGCCACTTAGCAGAATGATAGCCTGCTTTTAAGCCTTCAGCGCTCCAAAACAAGGGAAGATCAATTAAAATTGAATAATTTTTCGTAAACGCCATATCGTGGGGCAATCGAGGCCCAGGCAAACTTATCGGAATATAATTTTTTAAGGTCCCATCAGCACCAACAACCCCATAGTGCATAAAGGGAGGCTCTTTACCATAGTTAAAAAACAGCATCTCTCCAGTGGCAGGGTCAACTTTTGGGTGCGCAGATATACCCTCAGGCGGCACATACGCCTCGACACCAAGAGTTTGCAGTCCATCAGTATCAAGACGGTATGCCTCTCCGCACATATAAAATGTTGATATGATTTCCCCACCATGCACGATAACATCTGTCGAAGATGCATCCTTCATATCACCACGCGCGCCCCAACCTGGCCGTTCTGACTTTTTAGGATTGCCCGCAATCCCAGCCCATAAAGAGCGCCCCGCTTCCCGCTCTGCAATCAAACCCTTGGTTCTAACAATCCGATTACGATAACGGGCCTTTCCGTGCTCGAAAGAAATTGCATGGATCATACCATCACCATCAAACGGATGATAAACACCGATTGCATCATGAAGTGGGTTTTCAGTATTGCGCAGATAAAGCCCGTTTAAATCTTTTGGTATCCCACCGATCACCTCCAACTCGCTAATATCCACCTCTTCATGCAACGGTGTCCATGCACCATTGAGATAAGGATGGGGCGAGCGCGACAAGGTCGCTTTGGGGGAAATTGCATTTGGATTCATGAAAAAGGCCTAATTCGCTTTTAAGCGAGTATAGAATAGAGATAAGCGGCAAAACAAGGGACAGGTGCAGTATGCCTTCCATCGCTACCATCAACAAGCTTAAAGAGGCTTGTATTTTTGTTCAGACTTTGCCACGATAAATTGGCTAATTCACTAAGAGTCCGATTCAAAACTAATATTTAGCCAGTCGTCTTGAGATCATACGGA
>CAYZLR010000116.1:0-9199 GCA_964479275.1 uncultured Caulobacterales bacterium | reverse complement strand
TCTTCTTCACTGATAGTTGGATTGAATATCTATATTAATGCACCAATGCCAAATTTCTAAACGTGCCGTATGAAATGCTTGGGCGCCAATGGTGCCGAAATTACCCCCAACGCCAACCCCCACGCTCGAGGGTCTACCAAATCTTGAAGAACCGACGCCGCCGCCTATTGAGACACCGCCGCGCTGTTCTCCCTCCAAATCACGATTGACAACCCTGAACCATTCATAATCATTTTCAAGAGTAAGTTCAGCAGCCCGGCGCAAAGCTTGCGCTTCGACAATGTCTGGCGGGGTGCCACCAGATCCCTGATAGCTAACACGGTAGCGGCCTTCCTCTAGCTTGGTTTCGCTGTATCCGAACTTTCCACCTTGCGCAGGACCATATTCAAGGGGACCACCAGCTGCACATGCGGCAAGTAGAACGGCCAGGATGAAAACGGTTATACGCATGCTCATGACGATACTCTCCTTAAGTTCAAAATCATGATAGTGCTTAGAAAGCGAATGAACAAGAGCGCTTATCAGGGGTTGGTTGATGTTTGTGAGGGGCAGGTTTAAGGTTCATGTTAACATGAAAAAGAAGAATTTTTTCGCCCTTTTAGTCTTACTGAGTCTCTTTGCATGCGCAAAGGATCGCGAAATTGTGGAGAGTCATCAAATGGATTTTGATCAATTTAAAAGCCTTGAGCAAAATAAAACGGGCGTAGAAATGGGGCGCTGGCCTACTCTGGATGGCCGTCAGCCATTGGTACTAGCACATCGCGGTGCGAGTGGATATTTGCCAGAACATACTTTGGCTGCTTATGATTTGGCAATCGATCTTGGTGCCGATTACATTGAGCCTGATCTTGTGATTACCAAAGATGGTGTGTTAGTCGCGCGGCATGATCGTTACCTTTCCTCAACAACAGATGTGGCGCTACACGCGGAGTTTTTGAGCCGTAAAACTGAAAAGCCAGGACATGAAGGTGCGGACTGGTTTGTGGAAGATTTTACATTAGCTGAATTAAAAACACTTAGAGCTGTTCAACCCCGTAAAGACCGCTCGGCCCATTGGAACGGAAAATTTGAAGTTCCAACTTTTGAAGAAATTTTAAAATTGGCACAAGCAAGATCTTTAGAAATAGGACGGCGAGTTGGGGTTTACCCGGAGACGAAGCATCCAAAAGCGTTAGAGGCATTAGGGTTGTCATTCGATGATGAACTTTTGAGGCTTTTGAACGAGTATGGGTATTCTGGTAAAAATGACCCGGTTTTCATACAGTCATTTGAAGATGAGAATTTACGTCGCTTGCGCTCTCGCACGACAATTAAGTTCATCTATTTAACGCTAGAAGATCCTGCTCTTTCCATGGGGGATATAGCAACATTTGCTGATGGCGTGGGGCCTTATAAAAAGCTTCTCATTAACAAAATGGGAGAGGATAGCGGATTTTTAGCGCGTGCCCATGAGGCTGGTTTAGCCGTTCACCCCTGGACTTTTCGCGATGATGATGTTTTGGCCCTCTTCAATGGAAACACTCGCGAAGAGATTGAGTTTTTTATGCGTTTAGGGGTTGATGGTCTGTTTTCCGATTTTGCTGATACCCCGGTCAGCGTGCGCGTTGTTTTGCAACGCTCCCTTTAACAGGATAAATTTAGAGAATTTTAGCTGACTCATTATCCTATAGGTTGATTATTTGATTTTTGATTCACGAAGCTTCGCAGAATATAAAAAACATTAATATTGGTCTGCGTGCTTTGATAGCGGATTTTGCTCATTTTCTTCTAAAATTTATAAGTTTTTGACCTATTCTGTGTCACTCTTGATGCCTCTTTGGAGGAAATGGCTTGCCTATTGACGCGGTTTTCCCTCTCGCGCACTAACAGTGTAAAATTTTGTCATGGTGGATCATAGATGACGAAACAAGACCAAAAATTCGCCTTTTCCAAGGGGCTGTTAAGCCAGTCAGATATATCTGGATCACTTGTTTTTGATTTGTCTGTTCATGAAAAAAAACGGCTATCTAACTATGTTAGCAAAACTCAAAAAGATAACGCCCAAAAGATGCCCCCATCAAAAGAGGCGGCAGATAAACCAGGAGCAGGAATGAACGAAAATTTAGACAATAATTTGCCATTAAGTTTGCAAGTTCCAGAGCCCAAGTGCCGCCCCGGGGATACACCTGATTTTAGTGATATGGACATCCCCCAAGCAGGCGAACAACCACGTCCGCCCATTGAGGTTGATCCATCTGAAATACGAGACATGGCTTATTCAATCATAAGGGTTGTTAATAAGCACGGGGAAGCCGTTGGTCCTTGGGCTGAACATATTCCTAATGATGAAGAGTTGATTGAAGGATTAAAAGATATGTTGCGCGTTCGTGCATTTGATGCGCGAATGTTGATGAGCCAGAGACAAGGAAAAACATCCTTTTATGTACAGGCTTTAGGCGAGGAAGCCATCGCTTGCGCTTTTGCCAAAGCATTGAAAAAGGGTGATATGAATTTTCCAACTTATCGCCAACAAGGTTTGTTGCTTTCCTCTGGTTATCCGGTGGAAACTATGATGAATCAGATTTATTCAAATTCGCAAGATCCGTTAGAAGGGCGTCAATTACCGGTCTTGTACTCTTCCAAAGAGCACGGTTTTTTCACAATTTCTGGCAACCTCGCGACACAATTCATACAAAGCGTTGGCTGGGCGATGGCTTCCGCAATTAAAGGGGATAGTGCTATTGCTGCGGCATGGATCGGAGATGGTTCCACTGCGGAGTCAGATTTCCATTCTGGGTTAGTTTTTGCATCGACTTATCAAGCCCCGGTAGTCTTAAACGTGGTCAATAATCAATGGGCAATTTCAACGTTTCAAGGAATTGCTGTAGGTAAAGCGGGCACATTAGCGTCGCGCGGTCTTGGCTTTGGTATTCCCTGCCTGCGTGTTGATGGTAATGATTATCTAGCCGTTCATGCTGTCTCAAAGTGGGCGATAGAGCGTGCGCGCCGAAACTTGGGACCAACTTTAATTGAATATGTGACTTATCGTGCAGGTGGGCATTCAACTTCGGATGACCCTTCAGCTTATCGCCCCAAAGAAGAGTTTTCAGCTTGGCCACTTGGCGATCCAATAGAACGACTCAAAAAATATTTAATCGGGAAAAATGTTTGGTCAGAAGAGCGTCATGTTCAGACCAATGCTCAAATCGAAAGTGAAATCATATTGGCCCAAAAGCAAGCAGAAAAAAATGGTACGCTACATTCAGGTGAAGGTTCATCCGGCAAAGCCATGTTTGAAAAGGTTTATGCTGAAATACCAGAGCATTTGCGTAAACAACGACAAGAAGCAGGATTTTAGCTCATGACCCGTATGACAATGATTGAA
Source organism: uncultured Caulobacterales bacterium (assembly GCA_964479275.1). Lineage (GTDB taxonomy): Bacteria > Pseudomonadota > Alphaproteobacteria > Caulobacterales > Parvularculaceae > CALLPQ01. The sequence goes on along the minus strand of CAYZLR010000116.1, from coordinate 5,835 downwards.
GCGCTTCGCAGTGCTATGGATGTTACAATGGAACGTGATCCAAATGTAGTCGTCTTTGGTGAGGATGTCGGTTATTTTGGTGGTGTTTTTCGCTGCACTGCCGGCTTGCAGGAAAAATATGGTAAAAGCAGGTGTTTTGATGCGCCGATCAGTGAGAGTGGCATTGTCGGTGCCGCAATAGGGATGGCTGCAAATGATTTGCGTCCTTGTGTGGAAATTCAGTTTGCTGATTACATGTTCCCTGCATATGACCAACTTGTTCAAGAAGCTGCGCGGGTTCGATATCGCTCAAACGGTGATTTTACAGTACCGATGACTGTGAGAATGCCGACAGGGGGCGGGATTTTTGGTGGACAAACGCATAGTCAAAGCCCGGAAGCATTGTTTACGCATGTTGCAGGATTGAAAACAGTCATTCCGTCTAATCCTTACGATGCGAAAGGCTTGCTGATTTCTGCAATCGAAGATGATGATCCGGTTATTTTTTTGGAACCAAAACGCCTTTATAATGGCCCATTTGATGGTCACCATGATCGTCCGGTCAGCCCATGGTCTGGGCATGAATTGAGCGAGGTGCCTGAAGGCCATTATACTGTACCCCTTGGTCGCGCTGATGTCAGGCGTGAAGGATCTGATGTAACGGTCATTGCATATGGAACGATGGTTTATGTCGCTTTGGCGGCAGCAGAAGAAACGGGCATTGACGCAGAAGTCATTGATTTGCGCACACTTGTTCCGCTTGATTTAGAAACCATTGTGACGTCTGTGAAAAAAACAGGGCGCTGTGTCATTGTTCATGAAGCTACAAAAACATCAGGCTTTGGTGGAGAGCTGCTCTCACTTGTCCAAGAAGAATGTTTCTATCATTTAGAAGCGCCTATTGCACGAGTGACGGGTTGGGATACACCGTATCCGCATGCACAGGAATGGACTTATTTTCCGGGTCCTGATCGTGTTGGGACTGCATTAAAATCTGTGATGGAGGACAAATAATGGGCACTTATACGATTAAGCTTCCTGATGTCGGGGAAGGCGTTGCAGAAGCTGAGCTGGTCGAATGGATGGTGAAAGACGGGCAAAATGTTCGAGAAGATGAAGTTCTTGCGGCTGTTATGACCGATAAAGCGACTGTTGAAATTCCCTCGCCAGTCGATGGAACCATTAGTTGGCTTGGCGCTTCGCTTGGTGATATTGTTGCCGTTGGTTCGCCCCTTATTCGCCTTGAAGTCGATGGGGAGGGTAATGACAATGGTGTTGATGACAATGTACAGGACAAAACAAACGATAGCGTTGGAGCCTTGCAAACTGAAGAGGCTAGCGAGCCTGCAACAAATAACGAACACTCCAATGAAAAAAATTCTGTAAAATTAACAACTTCGTCAGACAAAGTCTCTGTAGAAGCGCGTTCGCCTTATTCATCCGGGCAAGCAAGGGCGGTTAGGCAAGAAGGCGAAAAACCATTGGCGCCTCCAGCTGTTCGGGCACGTGCGAGAGAAACGGGTATTGACCTTCGTACTGTGCGAGGAAGCGGTCCAGCAGGGCGAATTACTCATGAAGATATTGACCATATATTGCAAAATTCAACCACCAGAGATTGGGAAGATCAAGGATCGATGCTTCCTAATTCTTCACGGATGCCCAAGGAAGGCATGCTTGAAAAACCAATCATTGGCCTTCGCCGTAAAATTGCTGAAAAAATGTCAGTGGCAAAATCAAGAATCCCTCATATTACTTATGTGGAGGAAATCGATGTTACTGCATTGGAAGAGTTACGGGGGCGTTTAAATAAAAACAAAAGGGATGATCAGCCAAAATTAACCATGCTTCCTTTTTTAATGATGGCGTTGACAAAAACACTTGAAGATTATCCGCAAATGAATGCGCGTTATGATGATGAAGCCGGGAAATTACATCAATTTGAAGGCGTGCATATGGGGATTGCAACCCAAACACCGGGCGGTTTAATTGTTCCTGTGGTGCGCCATGCAGAGACTTACTCTTTATGGGGGTGCGCCAATGCGGTTGCGAAAGTGAGTGCAGCAGCACGCGATGGTTCAGCGACCAAGGATCAGCTGAGTGGTTCGACGATTACCATAACTTCCTTGGGAGCAATGGGCGGTATCATGACTACGCCGGTAATCAATCATCCTGAAGTGGCGATTTTGGGTACCAATAAAATGCAGATCAAACCTGTGTGGGATGGAACACAATTTATCCCTCGCAAAATAATGAATCTCTCTTCGAGTTTTGATCACCGCGTGATTGATGGTTGGGATTGCGCAATGTTTATTCAGCAAATTAAAGCTTATATCGAATCCCCCGCAGAAATTTTTATTCAGGAATAAGTCTCCCGTGTCAGAATCATCGAAAAAGAAATCTTGTAAATTATTAATTATTGGTGCTGGCCCGGGAGGATATGCGACAGCTATTCGGGCTGGCCAATTGGGCGTGGATACAATCGTCGTTGATCGTCAAAAACCAGGGGGGACATGTTTGAATGTAGGGTGCATCCCGTCAAAAGCACTTATTCACGCGGCGAGTGATTTTGCTAAAGCGCGTTATCAAGCTTTAACCTATCAACGAAAGGAATTTGATACGGGGATTAGAGTTGTGGCTCCGTCTATTAATTTGGAGAAAACCGTTCTTTGGAAAGATAATATTGTTAAACGCTTAAATTTGGGTGTTAGTGGCTTGGTAAAAAAAGCGGGTGCTACATTTTTAAGTGGTGAGGCTGATATTATTGATGGGAAGACTGTATCAGTATCTAATGATGATGGGGAGATCATTATTAGTTGTGAAAACTTGGTTATTGCGACTGGCTCTGTTCCGGTAGAATTACCGTTTCTAAAATTTGGCGGGCCAGTCATTTCCTCCACAGGCGCCCTTAGTCTTGAAGCTGTTCCGGAAAAATTAGCCATCGTCGGTGGGGGGTATATCGGGCTAGAACTGGGTATTGCCTATGCCAAGCTTGGTTCTCATGTCACGATTGTTGAGGCAGAAAAGCACTTATTGCCACAGTATGATGTCGATCTTGTTGCGCCGGTTTTGAAAACGCTAAAATCTTATGGAGCCGATGTATATACACAAACTTTCGCAAAAGGTTTGTCCAGTGATGAAAAGAACCTGATTGTAAAGACTCCTGATGATGATAATTTGGAGATACCGGTTGAAAAGGTTCTGGTGACAGTCGGAAGGCGATCTAATGTTGATGGCTTTTCTTTAGATGGTTTGATGCTAGATCGTGACGGTGCTTTTATAAAAGTAGATAAAAAAGCGCAAACCTCTATGCGTGGTGTTTACGCAATTGGTGATGTTACGGGCGACCCAATGTTGGCCCATCGCGCAATCGCACAAGGGGAAATGGTTGCAGAAATAATCGCTGGTAAAGAGCGTGAATGGGACAAACAAGTCATTCCGGAGATTTGTTTTACTGATCCAGAGATTGTTTCCGTAGGCCTTTCCCCAGAAGCGGCAAAAGAAATGGCTCAAAAGGGTGACTTTGAACTGATGATCAATTCTTTTCCATTTTTTGCGAATGGCCGTGCTATGACGATGGAAAATGAGGCTGGTTTTATTCGTATCCTTGCCAGGCGCGATAACCATTTGGTGCTGGGTATTCATGCCGTTGGGGGAGGCGTTGCCGAATTGTCAGCAAGTTTTGCGCTGGCAATTGAAATGGGCGCGCGGCTTGAGGATATTGCAGCAACAATTCACGCGCACCCAACCCAGAGCGAAGCATTTCAAGAAGCAGCCATGCGGGTTTTGGGGCATTCATTGCATATTTAAGGATGATAAAAAATTTTCAAATCAAGTGGCTATTGGTTGATGTTCGGAAATAAAGCAAAACAACACAATAACTCAAAGCTGCACCTTGATACCATTTGATACAGAGGTATTTAAATAGACTTGATGGTCGCTGATCTCTATTGAGCGTATTCTATTTTATCCGTTATAGACCTGAGACATTATCATAAATAACGGCAAGGATCGACGCTCATCGTAAAAACCATAACAAATTTTCATGATGGAGACTGTACTCTATAAAGAGGTTGGACCTCGTTCATGAAAAAATATCTATAAACGAGATCCATATTCAAAATTAACTTATTTGGTGCGCTTACGCTTTTTAGTTGCTTTTTTCTTTTTACGCACGGGTGTGGCGCTTTCGGCTGAGCGCTGTGTTCCGAGGCCAATTTTCTTTGCAAAAGCAGATCGTTTTTTGGCGTAATTGGGCGCTACCATTGGGTAATCTGCTGGTAAGCCCCATCGCCTTTTATATTCTTCAGGTGTTAACTGATAATGCGTACGCAAATATCGCTTTAGCATTTTTAGCTTTTTGCCATCTTCTAAGCAAATCACATATTCAGGTGTCACCGATTTAGAAATAGGAACCGCAGGATCTTTGGTCGCGCGAACAGCCGCATCACCGGCTGCAATATCTTGTAGAGATTGAAAGACGTCTGCCATCAATGAGGGCAAGTCTTCAGTGCTAACTTTGTTATTGCTAACATAGGCTGCGACAATATCTGTCGCTAAATGCAAGGTCTCCCCAACCTCTGATTGTAGTTCGTGTTCAGACATATTTTTCTCCATCACAAACATAGATTACAAACGACATTTTCGCTCTTACTGCAATTTCTTAGGTGTATAAAAAAGAGCCGTTAAGGCACATATATATTCTGAGAATTTGCCGTTTTTCTTTGTGGTTACATCAAATTATGATTATGAAATTGCTTTGTGTCACCTATACCTATTAGTTAGGTTTAGCAAGGGGTTTGTTCATGATGTGATGGGATGTGTTTCGTGAAAAACTTGTAACCAATTGATCAAATTTTTACATATATTGCTAATCCAAAAACACATTCTGCTAGTATGAGTTTTTTTTCCCTATGGTTAATTTTGCGACGAAGCGTTAAAATTAATATGCAGGTTGTTGTTTATAACGTTATAATACTTATGCTATACAAAAGCAGTGTGGTAATGATTATTGCAATGGTGTACCGACCCAGCGGAATCTGCTCAGTTTATGCTGCTAATTCGAATGTTTCATACGGTGTTTTCATATTCAATGCCTGATGGGGGCGTTTGGTGTTATAGAATGTGATCCAATCGCTGATAGCGCGACTTGCATGTGACAGACTTTCAAAACGTTGGCGCTGTACACATTGTTCCTTCAGGGAGCGGATCAGTCGTTTCATCATGTCGTTTTGTTGTGGGCAGTGCGGGGTTATAAATTCCTGTTTCAGCTCATAACTGCGCACCAGCGCTGTGTAGTGCCGGTACGTAAAGATCAGCCCATTGTCACTTCGTAATAGGAATGGTGTTTCGAGTCGGCCCAGCGTACCAAAGCGCGCGATCAGCGCATGTTCAAGGGTTGAAGCAGCCGTTGTCGTCTTGCCGCCGCGTGACAGATTCCAACCGAGCAACTCACGCGTATGGCAATCCATCACCAACGCAATGGTTGTCCAGCCGTCGCGCCCAGCCCAGACGCGCGCAAGGTCCGTAGCCGAGCGCTCATTGGGGCCAGCGCTCATTGGGGGATGTGGCCACTGAGGGTTTCGCCGCGATCCGGGGTCTTGCGCCAGTGGACCGCTTGCGCAGCTGCCAGCCTTTTAACTGGAAGATATGCTGTACGGTGTTTTTGTTGAACCCCGGAAGCCAGGCCACGGTGTTATAGCCAAAGGATGAATTCCCCTCGATCATCGCCTTTATGAGCTGTTCGAATTTCGGATTGATTTTTGACGGGGCTTTCGTCGGTTTATAGTGGACCGTACACAGAGGGACGCCGAACCAGCGGCATAATTGTGCAATGCTCACGCGCCCCCCCCCCCTCCC
>CAYZLR010000115.1:0-9486 GCA_964479275.1 uncultured Caulobacterales bacterium | reverse complement strand
ACCTTGGCTATTATAAAATAATCCCAAAATCACCGGTTTTGTTCAGAGGTCTTGAATTGGGGTTTTATGATGCATTTGAAGAAGGAGTGTTAGAGATTGGGTTTGAAAATTCTCAAACTTATATTATGTTGGTTGACCGGATTTTGCTGGCTGCGATTGCGGAGATTACGCAAAGAAATTATCAAAATATCCAACAGATCATGGGCAATATGAGCCCGGCTGAGGTAGAAAAGCAATTGCGCAACAATCCGCAATTGGCAATTTTATGGCCTGAAATCCAACGCCTGATGCAGGAAATTGAGACATTGACGTCAGATGAGACAGCATTAATTGCGCCGCATATTGACGATATTAAAAGGCTCGCGGTTTTAACCCAAGTGGCTCAGTAATTGCTCGCATCTTATTTTTTCTTTGTAAATTTTATTGCTCTGTATCAATATTAAATTTGTAATATTGATCGTAAGTTGCCTCAAGTTGCAATCGCGAACCTTCCTGAACTTTTTTTGATGCGCTTAAAAGTTGGCACACTTCACGCCAATGATCTTGTGGATGGGGAGATTGGGTTGAAAGGGTAACATTTTGGGACAAACACAGATCAAACCACATTAAAATTCCGTTTGCCACTCCTTCGCTAACAATCTCAACTTGAATTGATTGCGAAAACTGTAAGGAAGGCCTTTTTGAAAAATCCCAATCCTGGATCAAAAATGGTGTCGACAGTATTTTTTCGTCGCTTGCCTGTGCAAAGTCAAAATTTACATCCTTGTAGCTCAATGGATGGGACAGAGCATTCATCATCGAGAGATCAAAGCCGCAAACATCCCCTATCGAATGATAATTTTCAAAGTGGGGTGTTTCAATCAATGCGCCATAGAGCTTGGCTTTTTGAGGAATGAGGCGAGCATCTTTTTGCAACAAATTTTGCCACGCATGGCGCAGTGAGGGAAGGACTCCTTCCCCGGTCACTGCATTATCAAAGATTTCCGTAACAAGAACATCCGCTCTTGTCGGAATGTCCTTCCCGACAACTAAGTCAGTCGAGTGTTTGTCAAGGATCGTAATATGATCAGAATATCCATTACTTGTGATGACCTCTTTGGCAACTTCAGCCATTAACTTATTGGCCTCGCAAGCATAGACATGGGATGCACCGGATCTTGCTGCCATCATTGCGAGTAAGCCACTTCCTGTTCCAATATCTAACACAATATCGCCAGGTTTAACGGTTGCGTTAATGGCCTCTTCATAGGCAATATTTCGCTGATGGTGCGCAAGCATAGGGATATGCCATAACGGCACCGACTGTGATGCAAGATGTCCCCTCATATAGGTGAATTGAGAGTCATGGGGATAAATTTTTTCAGCCTCGACTAAAGTTTTCAATGCTTTAAAAAATTGTTTTTGATGGTGATAAAGGTTAGTGAGATCTGTAAAGATTGATTTAAAGGCTAAAAATTTTTGTTCATTTTGGGAATTTTTCAAAACCTCTTTTGCATGAGAAAAAACTTTAATTGCCTCATCGTAATTTGTTCTTGCCATGAAGGCTTTGCCCAGGCCATTGATAATGGTGAGATTTTCTGGATCTAGGTTTTGCGCTGCGCGCAAGCTCTCTATCGCATTTTGAAAATTGCGGGTTTTGAACTCACATTGCCCCTTAAGATACAACGCATGGGCCGAACTTGGATCTGTCGATAAAAGTGCAGACAAAGCATCATAGGCTTTTTGTATTTTCCCGGCTGCGATGTCATTTTCAATTTGAGAAAAAAATTCGGATGTGGTCACGTAACACCTGACTCTCTATATGTTGGCATGAGCTATCTTGATCTGTGTTCATATAAAAACCCACCATAGAAAACTATGGTGGGTCAAGATTACTGAGTGCTAAAAAAAATTAACTCATCGCTTTTTGGAAATTCTCATCAACCTTATCGAGGAAACCTGTCGTGGTTTGCCATTTTTGGTCAGCGCCAATCAGCAGCGCTAGGTCTTTAGTCATGTCACCATTTTCAACGGTTTTAATAACTGTATCTTGCAAGGTCTCTGCAAACTTGATCAGCTGTGGGTTGCTGTCAAGTTTTCCGCGATGGGCGAGACCTTTAGTCCAGGCAAAGATAGATGCGATAGAGTTAGTTGAAGTGTCTTCGCCGCGTTGATGCGCACGGTAGTGACGTGTCACAGTGCCGTGGGCCGCTTCTGCCTCCATTGTTTGCCCATCTGGTGTTAGTAGCGCAGAAGACATCAAGCCAAGCGATCCATATCCTTGCGCAACCGTATCCGATTGAACATCGCCATCGTAATTCTTACAGGCCCAGACATAACCCCCAGACCATTTCAGGCAAGCCGCGACCATATCGTCAATCAAACGGTGTTCGTAGGTGCCACCAAATTCAGCAAATTTATCTTTAAACTCTGCGTCATAAATTTCCTGAAAAATGTCTTTAAAGCGACCATCATATTTCTTCATGATGGTATTTTTGGTTGAAAGATAAACCGGATATTTGCGTTGTAATCCATAGTTAAAGGTGGCTCTTGCAAAATCGCGTATAGAAGCATCGAGATTGTACATTCCCATGAAAATACCTGATTCAGGAGCTTCAAATACGGGTTCTTCGATGACATCCCCGTTTTCGCCTTCCCACTTAATAGAGAGTTTGCCTTTTGACGGGAAAAGCATATCCGTTGCGCGATATTGATCGCCAAAGGCGTGACGGCCTATAATGATAGGCTGCGTCCACCCGGGGACCAGACGAGGCACATTTTTGATAATGATGGGCTCGCGAAAGACCACGCCGCCAAGAATATTGCGGATAGTCCCATTTGGTGAGCGCCACATTTTTTTCAAGCCAAATTCTTCGACACGGGCTTCATCAGGGGTGATTGTTGCACACTTAACCGCTACGCCATATTTTTTTGTCGCTTCCGCAGCATCGATAGTGATTTGATCATTTGTATCATCGCGCGCTTCCATACCGAGATCATAATATTTTAAGTCGATGTCGAGATAGGGGTGAATAAGCTTGCCCTTAATCATCTGCCAGATGATTCTCGTCATTTCGTCGCCATCCATTTCGACGACGGGATTTTCGACTTTAATCTTGCTCATGGGAGCTCCTCTTAAGTTATGTGGTTTTTAGCATAAGTATTATAGCTTTTATGTTGAGGCGGGCTATAGCATTGTGAGCAAGGAAGTGGAAGCCCGGCATAACGACTTTGGGCGCAAATAGGATCATAATCGCATCAGCATGGAAAAAAATGATTCGAGCATAAAAAGGCCGATCGAGCGAGGACGGCGAGGTACGGGAGCGGCGCTGGGAAGCTTATCGCCGGCGCCTGTATTTGTGTTGGTTGAGCCGCAGATGGGCGAAAATATAGGCGCGGCTGCCCGAGCCATGTTGAATTTCGGGATTGCAGGCTTGCGACTCGTGGCACCGCGCGATGGTTGGCCTAACCCGGCGGCAAAGGCTATGGCCGCGGGTGCGTCGATTGTGATTGATCATGCACAGGTTTTTGAGACGTTGGATCAAGCCCTAGCGGACCTGTCTTTCGTTTTGGCAACAACGGCGCGGCCAAGGGAAGCGAGATTACCAGTCTTCACGCCTGCTCTTGCGGTACAAAAACTACGCGAAAAAATGCTGCGCCCTGGCCAAGAAGGTGCCGAGACTTGCGGGCACTCCTCCCGCGTTGCAGTATTATTTGGCGGCGAGCGTGCGGGCTTGAGTGCAGAGCATATCAAAAAATCTGATGGCGTGATCTCAATTCCGGTTAATCCAGACTTTGCTTCCCTTAATCTTGCACAAGCTGTTTTGTTGATGGCGTATGAATGGGGGCAGGCGAGTGGGCTTGATGCCTTTGAAAGCCCGTTAGACAGAGAACCGGCAGCCCCTCGTCTTGAGCTTGATAGGATGATGACCCATCTTGAAGAAGAGTTGGAGGCGGCTGGTTTTTTCTATCCGCCAGAGAAAAAACCTCTGATGTTGAGAAACTTGACCACAGCTTTGACGCGAGCGGGGTTAACGCACATCGAAGTACAAACCATGCGCGGTGTAATCAAAGCTCTAGCGAAGGGACGAGGGCGAGCTGTAAAATAAAATGCCTATAAATATTTGGCCTGAATGTCTTTTGTCCAGCCAATGGTGATCGCGCCATCGGCCTCAATAACGGGGCGTTTGATGAGAGTGGGATGCTCGCCCATTAAGTTTATCGCCTTTTTTTCACAAACATCCGTTTTTTCCTGGTCAGTAAGCGCGCGCCATGTTGTCGAGCGAGTGTTGAGGATTTTTTCCCATCCTGCGGCCTTGCTCCACTGATTTAGCTGGGCATTTGTAATCGGTTCTGCGCGCACATCAAGAAACGTTACTTTTTTTCCCGAAGCTTCAAGAGCCTTGAGGGCCTTACGGCACGTGTCACAATTTTTTAATCCGTATAACTTCATTCTGATTTTACTCTTGTCTTTTTAAAAAATTATAATGTAGCGCCTAAAAATGCATTGACTTGCTTGATAATTTCGTCGGGAATTTCTTCTGCTAGAAAATGTGCATTATCTGGGTAGATATGAATATTTTCATTTGGAACAGCAAGCATTTTTTGTAAAACTGGAATTTGTTTTGTGGTCAGCGTGGTGTCTTTTGCCCCCCACAGTACTAATGTGTTCCCTTGATAGTTATTTAAAAGGGTTTTGTTTTCATTGAGACGAGTAAACAGCGAAGGATTAAGTTGTGTGAAAAATGCATACAGCGCGGGATCACTCCCTTCTTTCATAGGAGCAACATAGCCATAACATTCCGTCTCAGTCAGTTCATACTCGTCAACCAGGCCAAGATCATCAAATGTTTTTTTAAGAATCGCGGCGCTGGTTAACGGACTTCGATAAGCCTTCATCATTTGGCGCGTAAAAAAACCTGCATTGATATTAGGGTTATTGAATCCTTCTTTATTAATAATCGTGTTTAATACAATGAGGTGAGAAACATTTTCGGCTTGGTTGCGCAAAATTTCCCATGCGACGAGGCCGCCCATATCATGCATGAGCAAAGAAAATTTCTCTATTTCAAGATGGGAAAGGAGCGCCTCGACCCGTGCCGCTTGAAGGGCATGTGAATAAGGTTCATCGCCGTTTTTGGGTTTATCGCTACTGCCATAACCCAGAAGATCAATGCTAATTACCCGGATATTTTGTTGAAGTCCTGGAATAATTTTCCGATACATCCATGATGATGTCGGTACACCGTGAAGCAAGACCAGCACTTGAGGAGACTGTTTTTCCTCACCAGTTTGATTTTGACGGTGGCCATGATCTGTGTAGGCAATATTGCCATTGAAGGTTGAAAACAATTTTTGTTGGCTGCGATGATCTTGATAAGTTGCTGGGGGATCGTAAAAGCTCAGCGTATTGTCGCCGATTTGTGTCCGTTCTCCCGTACTGCAAGCGGTAAGTGCAAAAACCATTACAGAAAATGATAGAATGAGTTTTAATAACGATTTCATTGGCGGCCCTGTTTCATTATTGATCGGTATGGAGTGCGACCATAATTACAAGGTAGCCTGTCTTTGCAGACTGTACAATGAAGATAGCTGTATCTTGGGTTCACTATTTTCATCATTCAATTCCTAACCAAACCTCAACACTGTAAGTTTTATCAGAGCGTGACTTTGATCAGCCCGCCCCTTCAAATTAACACTAATAGTGCGAGCCTATGTTGCAAGCGCGATGGGAGCTAAGGTGCTTTGCAGTTGTTTCATTCAATGATCGCGATTTTATAATACCTTATCGCGCTGTTCTCTCTCATATTGGGGGATATTGCACGGGTTTTACAATCCTTCTTTCCCGGCTTAAACTGGGCCATCGATTCTACAGCAATGATCAGGCGCTAGCCATTTCATAAAAATTACAAGGACGTAACGCATGAATAAATCTTCAACAAGCAAAGCACGCCTTTTCGCCAGTGTTTCAATGGGGTTGGCGGTGGGGGCGATTTCTAACATCGCGCTGGCACAAGATGTGCCAATTGTTTTGCCAGGCGCTCCCGGGGAACAGGTTCGTGATTTGACCGCTGATGAAGCCGTGCGAATTGCTGATAACAGCTATTCTCAAGATGATGTGCTTTTTATGCGCAATATGATCCCGCACCACAATCAAGCGGTCCAAATGGCTCAGCTCGTTTCTGATCGCACTAATAGTAAAGAGCTAAAAGAGATTGCGGGCCGGATTAATGCCTCTCAAGCGGATGAAATCAAATTTATGCAGGATTGGCTGCGCGAGCGCGGCGAGAAAGTGCCTGATCCAAAAGCCCACGAGCATATGGACATGTCACACACAATGGCAGGGATGGCATCTCCGTCGCAAATGCAGGCATTGGCGGCAGAAACTGGAACGGGTTTTGACAGACTGTTTTTGACCTTGATGATTACGCATCATGAGGGCGCCCTTACTATGGTGAAGAATTTACTTTCTCAGCCTGGCTCCGCTTATGATCCTGTTCTGTTTGAATTTACTAACGATATTGTCAGCGATCAAACGGCTGAAATTAAACGCATGAACATTTTGCTGGCGGGATTGTCTGAAGATCCTCGGGTGGGGTTAAAGCCAGGTTTCACTGATGCAGGGCAAGCGATGAAAAACCTGACATTGGTTGCGGCGCTTCCCAAACCTACTGGCTTTTTTGATCCTAAAAACCCGATCTCACTGCCCCCGGTTATCGAAAGTAAAACCCCAAAGAAGAAGGCAAAAAAATCCCGTCGTAAAAAAAGTCGCTCCCAAGATGAACAATCTAGCGAAGGCACAGAGTGGGGAACACGCTCTCCCTTACTGAGTTTTTCTAACACAGATATGGCCTTTTATGATGATAAGCTGGTGACGGGCAGTTATCACGGATTTAACATCTATCAATTGCAAAGCGATGGGATGCCGGAGTTGTTTAGTTCCGTCGTCTGTCCGGGTGGACAGGGAGATGTCTCCGTTATCGGGGATTTGTTAATCATGTCGGTCGAGCAAACGCGGGGCCGAGTTGATTGTGGATTGCAAGGTATCAATGAAGATGTCAGCGCGGAGCGTTTCCGCGGCTTGCGCATTTTCGATATTAGTGACATCGCCAGACCAAGACAGGTGGGCCAAGTTCAAACTTGTCGCGGATCGCACACGCATTCAATTGTCTCAGGTCCTGGCGAAGATGGCAAAATTATTGTTTATAATTCTGGTACATCTTCGGTGAGAGATGAGGAAGAGCTCACTGGCTGCGTTGGTGGTACTGATGATCGCACAGCACTTTTTCGTATTGACGTGATTGAAATTCCTGTTTCTGATCCGTCAAAGTCGCGTATTATTGACAGTCCTGCCGTATTTGCAGATCCTGAGTCAGGCCGTGTGGCCGGTCTTTGGGAGGGCGGTGATCATGGGGATGATACCCAAGAATCACGGCGTACAGACCAATGTCATGATATCACAGTGTTCCCGTCAGCAAAGATAGCGGCCGGGGCTTGTTCGGGTAATGGTATAATTTTTGATATCAGTAATCCGCGCGAGCCCAAAAGGATTGATGATGTCGTTGATAAAGGCTTCGCTTATTGGCATTCTGCGACATTTAATAATGACGGCACAAAAGTTCTGTTTACAGATGAGTGGGGCGGGGGAAGCCGCCCACGCTGTAGAGCCTATGATCCTCAAGATTGGGGCGCTGATGCAATTTACGATATTGAAGATGGTCAGTTAAAGTTTAAGAGTTATTACAAACTGTCTGCACCGCAAAGCGAACAAGAAAACTGTGTCGCACATAATGGTTCAGTCGTACCTGTGCCTGGCCGTGATATTTTTGTCCAAGCCTGGTATCAAGGCGGACTTTCAATTATTGATTTCACAGATTCAGAAAATCCATTTGAAATTGCCTATTTTGATCGTGGACCTGTTCATGAAGAACGCCTTGTTTTGGGGGGGTATTGGTCAGCGTATTATTATGGCGGTAAAATCTATGCTACTGAAATCGCTAGAGGTCTTGATATTATGGAATTAATGCCGAGTGAGCATATCACTGAAAATGAGTTGGCGGCTGCGGCTTTAGCTAATCAGGGCGAATTCTTTAATCCGCAACAACAATTCCCGGTTTCCTGGCCTGCTGAACCTGTCGTGGCTCGGGCTTATATCGATCAATTGGAGCGTAATGACGGCATATCAAAACCGATCATGAGCGAGTTAAATTCTGTGCTTGACCAAGCCAGCGCGCAATTAGCTGAGGGGGGCTCAAACCCAGCCTTGGAAAAAACCTTGATCACACTTGCTGGACGGATCAAAGCCGATAGCACGAATGCGAATGTTAAAAAGCGCCAAGCAGCGTTGAGTGTAACATTGCGTGAATTGGCAAACCGTCTTCGCTAAAGTGACGAAGCCAACGTTATGAAAGGGCCTGCTGTCAGTTGAACTGATGGCAGGCTTTTTTCTATGTATATTTAAAAGGGTATCTGAGATGAAATTTGCCTATCTTGGCTGTATGCAGACTTTGCCCGGGGTCAAAAGAAGACGGGCTGATGCCATTGAACATGATCAAATGATGGCCCAGCTTGTCCCAGCTTTTGAACAAAGGGGGGCACAAATAAATGATGTGTCGTGGGATGATCAAACGATTGATTGGTCCGATTATAATGGTGTGATTATAGGGACCACCTGGGATTATTGTGACCGCGTTGATGATTTTTTGAAAACTTTGAAAGATATAAATCGTCAAGTACCCATATTTAATGGGGTGCATCTTGTTGAGTGGAATATTCATAAAACTTACCTGCGCGAGTTAGAGGCGCAGGGAGCTGCAATTGTGCCAACACACTGGGTTGATCAGCTTACCCAATCGGAAATTGAAACAGCATTTGAGCGATTTGCGTGCGCTGAACTTATTGTAAAGCAACAGATAGGGGCTAATGCCGAGGGTCAATACCGGTTGGCAGTTAACGATCATATCCCGCAAACAGATCGAGCAATGATGGTACAACCCTTTATGCCTGCCATTGAAGAGGAGGGAGAATATAGTTTTATCTTTATTGAGGGGGCATTAAGTCATACTTTGCTAAAAAAATCAGCACCGGGAGATTATCGCATCCAATTTTCTTATGGTGGTCGAGAGGAAAGCGTTACACCGAAAGAGAAAGACGTCGACGCGGCGCTAGCAATTCTTGCTGTGTTGCATGAGGTTCCCCTTTATGCTCGCATCGACATGGTGCGCGGCGAAGATCAAAGGTTACGATTGATGGAGTTGGAATTAATCGAACCATTTTTATACCCCCTGCAAGGGCCAAAGATGGGGGATGCACTAGCCCAAGCCATTATAACACGGGTTCGTTAGAGGCTTTCTAGGGCGAATTTTGAATCGGATTCTAAAGCATTTTGCGTGTCTGTGGGAACCGGTTGAATTGCAATAAATGCGAAAAAAGAAAGGCTTAAAGCACCTTGCCGATTCAATTTGAAGTGGAGGTGCTTTAACAGGCAGCTGAAAAACTTCAGTTTTC
>CAYZLR010000114.1:0-9558 GCA_964479275.1 uncultured Caulobacterales bacterium | reverse complement strand
CTGAGATGGCACCGCTTTGCTCAAATTTGCGTAAGGTGGATAAGGCCACGCCAGATCGCTCACTCAGACCTGTTTGGGTGAGATTCATGGATAGACGTCGCTCCCGCATATTTTCACAGAGACGGCGCTTCGCTTTCGTAGGCGTCATTAGTGTTATCATATTGATATTTGTAGCACAAAAATGATTTAAATACCATTATAATATCACTTGGAGACAAGGTGCTGCTCCTCCTGATTAGCCAAATTTATCGGTTAGGCGGGACTGGATGCGCGTTTTGCGTTTTTGCCGACTTTCCAACTCTTTTTCTAATCGCTCGAAAAGGGGCCAAGCCGCATCGCCATATCGGTCAATCAGCCAAGCTAATATGCTCAGCCCCTCTTCAATGTCTTTGTCGGTTATTTCAGGGTGTACCAATATCGCAGCCTCATGCGGCATCGTGCTTTGGACGGGACCAGACAAGGTCGGCTTTGCCGTCACGATCAAACAATGCGGCGTTGACCGGTCCAGCAAAACTTGGGTCGTCAAGCAATACCCGCAAATATGGCTTGGATGTCTCTTTTGCTTCTTCACGCCAGGCAACGCCAAGATCACATTGTCCCGTCTTAATAAAGAAGTCTGGACTTGCGTCGCCCTTCTTATTGTCATTCGCGATAAACCGCACTTTGCGGGCCATTGACGCGGTCCTCTAATCCCGCGTAGCCTGACATATCTACGGCAGGCAGATTATCGATTGTGATCGATGTGCCATCTGGCATTACGATCCGTGACCAGACCACCAGCGCGCGAGACTGACCATAGGCAATCACGCTATCATAGCGGCCAATAAGTTTGGACCCTTGTGGGATGAGTAAATATTGTCCGGTCGGCGTATCATAGGCATGTTCCGTCACCTGCGCGATGACTTGGCCCGGCAAGTCAGAGTTCAGGCCCGTGATCAAGCTGGCGGGAATGATCGTACCGGCCATAACTTGATAAGGCGAAATGGGCTCTTGCAAACGGTAAGGATTGTAGACGTCAGTTTCGACGTCTGCTCCCAGAAACGCCTCTTTGCGCTCTTGCCGATTTGGATCAACCTCGCTCATGGGGATGATGCCGGGCTCGACAACACTGCCAGGACTCGCAAGCAGCGACGCCAAATCAGTCGAATATCCAGCTTGGCTCGGAGCTGCCGAGCCTCCAAGCCCGCCATTCGTACTTTGATGGGCGATGAAAAAGAGTTTTGACGTACGCGCAGCATCAGCAAGCTGCGCCTCTGGTGAAGGCGGTGCTGCAGGCCGCGATGCTGGTCTACGCGACGCAAAGAGCGGGTCATCCAAAAACACCCAGGCTTCATCGAGGACGAGCAATGTTGGCCGCCCGTCAAAGCGAGCTTCAAGCCGGTGGAAGAGATAGGTCAATACGGGCAACACCAGAGACTTGGCGTGCATCAGTTCTTCCATCTCAAAACATTGCCAGTCAGCTGCGCCGAGGGTTTCTGCATCCGCATCAAGCGCCGCGCCATGAGCGCCCTCCAGCGTGTAGGGCAGCAGCGCCTGACGCAGCTTTGAGGATTGAAGCAGGGCTACGAGCCCTGTCAGTGTGCGCTCGGATTGTGGAGCCGAGGCCAGCGAGTTCAGCGCTGTCCAGACCGCCTCTTTCACCTCGGGTGTTACATTGACACCTTCATGACAGAGCAACCCAGTGAGCCAGTCCTGCGCCCAAGCGCAAGCCCCCTCTTCGTCAAGGCGGGCGAGCGGTTGAAAGCAAAGTGCTCCGTCACCGCCAAGGCTGTAATGTTCACCGCTCATACCCAGTGTGGCGGCCTTCGCGCTTTCGCCCTTATCGAAGATAAAGACTTGCGCGTTCTCATAGAGCCTGAACTGCAGGGCGAGCAAAGACAATAGAACTGATTTGCCTGCACCTGTCGGGCCCACTACCAGCGTATGGCCGACATCTCCCTGATGGGTGACCAGCCGGAACGGCGTGTGCGATCCTGTTGTTGCAGAAAGCAGCGGCGGACCATCGAGATGATCATTGCATTCTGGCCCTGCCCAGACCGCTGAGAGCGGCATCATATGCGCAAGGTTAAAGGTACAAATAATCCACCTTTTGTGAAGCAAAGCGCAATTTACGGAAGACGCCGAATGGGCTCGATTCTTTGGATTTTTGCTATTATTTTAGCTCAATAACCAAAATATTATGCATGTGTATCTTCATGCTCTTTCAATAGCTTTAACTCATTTAAAACTTCGGCAAAATGAGTATGGATCAAATAACCACCTGCCCCTTTAACTTCTCTTGTACGGGAATTACTCAATAGACTTGTGTAACTCTCTACCATAGCCTTTGGTAGGGTGTGGCACTTTTCCCCATAGATGACCGAAACCGGAACTTGAAGTTTCCGAATGTCCTGAGATTGATCCGTATGCATTAGCCGGACATCCCACGCATGGCCTTCTACACCTTGAGCAACGACATGCCTGACGCCTGCTTCTAAAACGTTATAGATTTCATCATTCTCTAAGACAGCAAGGTCAGTCGGATTTTCCTTGTTCAATCCGTTCAAAAATACACGTTCTCGCCCCGATTGAATTAAGAGATGCCCAACACGGGCCAAATACCTGACAGCTGCCGGCGCATGGATTGACGTTTTTACCATGTTTCTCTTGCGTCCAGAAAGGTATTGCAGGAAGCTTGAATCCCATGTCGGAATTGTATTCAGGCAAATAAGGGCCTTAACACGATCGGGGTGTTTTACAGCAAATCGTTGCCCATATTTGGCTTCGATTACATAGGCCTTTTCAATATTTAAATGATCAAGAAGCTGGCAAAAGTCATCTACTGATTTATCTACCATCTCCATTACAGAAGAAAAAGAAGTACGGTGAGATTCGCCATAACCATGCCTAGACGGTGAAATAAACCTCCATCCTTCTTGTGCACACCTAATTTCAGATGTGTGTGTCAGGCGACCACTGGATAGCAAAGTATGAATGTGGAGTACCGGTTCTCCTCGGGGGTGACCTTGTTCAATATACTCATATTGACGTCCATCTTTTAGAAATAGGACACCCCGCCTTAACATTCCCTTTTTAAGTTTTCTCTGTTGCGATTCCCGAGAAATTTGGCTCCGCACAGACGACATTTTCTGAGACATGGTGCCTACGCGTCTAACCAGTTCGACAACAGACCGCGTTTCGGTTTTTAAACGGATTTGCTTGACTTGTTTATCGACTGTGATTTTTGATACATTACGGCTTTCTGAAATTTCTCTGTTATTTTTCCCATTGAGGAGTTCAACTAAAATTTCTGTTTCCGCCTCTGTAAGTTCATACCTTTTTTGGATTGTTTTGAGTGTTTTATAATCAACATCAAAATCTACGGATGCGATTAAGAAATGATGTTGATTAGCAAGGGGGTCGTCATCAATTAACTTCAAAGGCGTTATAAATAAGCAAACTCTTTTACCCCCACGGCTATAGACATCTTTAAACAAAGCCGTTTGCTTGTCTGAATCAACAGGTTTTTTTATCCAGTTTGAAATTTCAATGAGACTTCTTTCATCAATTGCAATACCCGACAATGTCCTTGATTCATCAATGAACGCTTGTGCGTCTACATTTTGAGATATAATATTGCCATATTTATCAACGATAAAGCCAATTCCATAATTACTATCGACAATTTTTTGAGCATAGCTATCGGCGGATTTTAAGACCCCCATACGTTCAATGATTTCAATAGCCCGTAATATGTGATCATTGATGGGTACCGTTGTCAGATCAATATCTTTATCAGTTTTGTTTTGTAAAAGCGTATCTAGATAAGCTTCCCAATATTCTTCGAACTGATCCAAGAATTCAGGATTGGTGGTAACCTCATAAGCTTTTTCTATGACGTCTTTTTCTTGAGAGATGTACTCACTATTCATACAAGCTAACTAACATTTTGGAATTTGCGCCCTGATTATATCGATACTTTTTTATCTCTATCACCCATTTGGGGGGCGCGGCGCAAATCACATTTTGCCAAACAGCGATTCCTAACGGGGCGCAGTCACCCCTGAGTAATTCTGCTCAGGGGTAATATTCAAAATGCGAGGAAATAATGGATGCAAGTCCAAAAGGAGATGGCGCAATGAAGCGAATAACAACATCATTATCAATGTTATTTCTGCTCTCTAGCGGGTTGATGACAGGCTGCCAGACGTTGGGATATGCCGAACCGCCAGTCGTTGAAGATATATCCTTAGCAAGTATATTTAATGTTGATCAAAAAAACCTTGCGTCCGCTTTGTCAAATAGCACAGCAAAGTCCGTCATTAAGCAAGATACAATAGAGCTAATGGCGTTTGCCATAGCTAATGGGAAAGACGGTGTTAGTGAGCAAGGCGGGAATAAGAATAATACCCTAGGAGCCAAGCTTAACTCATCTAACGAGAAACAAAAAACTTTGGGCGCTTTGATGATCAAAGCCTCCGATGATGCGTGTTACAAATATTTAACAGAAATCAGCACAGTAGAGAAAGGGACGAAATCCGTCTTGGGTACAGTCTCTATTTTGTTATCTGGGGCCGCAGGACTCTCAACGCCCGTTCGAAGCGCAAATTTGTTATCCGGTATTTCCGCCGCTACGCAAGGTATCGAAGAGGAATTAGGGTCGACTATTCTTGGAGGCCTTGAAGCCGATATTTTGGTTCAAGCCGTTCGCAAAGGACGGGCGCGACAACGAAAAGCGCTATCGGATATTCTGCTAAGCGATAAGCCGTCCGCTGGCTTCAATATGTTTATCACTGAATTTTCAACTTACCACGATAGTTGCGGCATTAGCTATGGCCGCGATGTTCTCCGAAATGCAGTCAGCGCAACATCAACTGATGAAAAGCCAGCATCGGGTGAAGTTCGTAGCTTAGAATCAAATACAGCTGAAACTCAAAATAAATCTCCATCTTAAGGATAACTTCATGAATAAATTTATACTTTGTAGCGCCCTAATTTTAGTTTCTGGATGTGCAAGTCTGCCTCCTGAAGCCGAGTTCTTTCGGCGATCTTTGTCATATGGAAACTATGATAAGGCCGTAGAAGCAGTTCCGTATTTAGATTTAGAAACAATATATGATGATGGAACAAGAGAAAAACCGAAAGCTCTTCATTTGGCAGCTGCATCAGGAAGTGCAGATGTAGTTTTGGCACTAATAGAACATGGTGCTGATGTTAATCAGAAAACTCATTTAGGTAAAACCGCTATTGGAGGCGCTACTCTAGGTGGGTATTCTGAAGTTGTGAAAGTTCTATTAGATAATGGAGCAGTCCCACGAGAAAAAGACCTTGAATTGATTGGTAAAAAACGTGACGGGCTTAAAATAGCGCAGTATTATCAAGCAGCTGGATACGATATTCCCTTGCGTATAAAGCAAAAGCTATCGGGTGATTCGAACAATGGCTACCAGTGGGGTAAAGCTCTCGCTCTTGGAGTTGGTGCAGTGGCAGGCGGCGGACTTTCTCTTGATAGCGCAACTCAGGCCAGCGTTATTTCCGGTATTGTCCTCGATAGTATGGGCGATACGTCGGGGACATCGAATTTGAACAATGCAGTTGAGACTAGCTTAGAGAACAACGCACGGCGCGCGGCAGCTAGCGTATCACTTCCATCAAGCTCTAACGGCGAGGAGACGACGGCTACAAGCCCTACGCTTCAGAATGTTAATCCAAGTGATACTGTTAGAAACACACAAACAGCGGGATCTGCTTCAGGCCCTTCAATTGCGAACCCAACACCTAATTCTCTTGGCTCTTCAAATAAATGTGCCCCAGGTACCTACTACACGCTTGCGGAAGAACAGGCAGAAAGAGCCCGCCTAGCCGCTATCATACAGAGCAGGCTAGGGAATGTTCCAATTACAGATTATAAAACGCGTAATCAAGCACGTGATGATTTACATTATGCGCTGCAAGATTGGCGTGACTCAAAACTTGAGGCTTGCGGTATAAATACCGAAAACCTTGGTAGATCAACGCGCGTTACGATAGAATAACATACATAATGTTGGAATGATAATGAAGCTAAGTGTAGCACCGTTATTAATGCTGTGCGGACTTGCCGGATTATCGGCCTGCGCGTCTCTGAATCGTTATCACTTTAAACAGCGTTCTTGAGCAACAAGAGAAGGCTATAATAATGGCTGTGTATTTTGTCCCCATAACTGGACCGAGGTCTGATGCAACATCTTAAGAACATAATTGAAAAGATAGAGGGATGGATTGGTAAGCCAGCGATTGGTTTTTACGAGAGCGACGAAGCTGATGAAATTGCAGAAGAGCCGCAAGAGCCTTTATGGAAAGAAAAGGCTTATATTAATCAAGCTGCAGATAAGCCAAGGGCCGAAGCCGCCATAAATGCGATCTATAAGCGCGCAGGGCTAGAGGCCCCCATGATTATATGGACCCAAAGCCCTGTCGCGAATGTATTTGCCAAAGTTTCTATCGATTATCTTTCAAATGTTGACCTCTCAATCCCTTGGGGATTTAAACATCGTGATCAGTTTGTCGAAAATAACGACATCCGAAGAAGAGCTTGGCAAAGTGTCTGTGAGGCTGGGTGGACAATCGGCGACAAGGGAACCGGGCCCGATGCTTGGGATAATATTAGGCTCTTTGAGGGTAGAAAAGATATTTGCTGGAACCATATAGCCCCTAGCCAAGTTTATGATAATTCCAATGGGTTGATAGGTTATAGTTTGGACAATGCTTGGTACAGCGTCGGTGATATCGTGGCAGCGCGTTCCAATAATGATTGGTTGGTGGATATGCTGATGCGTTATATCTTCGCTAAAGAATACCCTAATCCAAATGAGTATAGAGGTGGTAGCCGGTCGATGCATCTGCGTTTTAAGAGACGTAAAGATGTATTTAGATATCAAAAGAATTTAAACTGCTTACCTCTGCAGGTTGGGGATCAAAAAGATGCCCATCATGCTTATCCAGCTTCCATGCTGCCCGATATACAAACGCTTCGGGATTTTGCAGGCTGGATCATGCCATATACTTATATCTGTTTTGCATCTGAGCGGCCTGAATATTTGCACCTCGATGAAAATAGACGCCTGCATTGCGAGACAGGTCCGGCCATTCGCTATTCTGACGGTTTTGAAATTTACGCTTGGCATGGAACGCAATTTCCCAAAGAGTGGATCAAGACTAAGCCGTCTGCGTCCGACGCCTTATATTGGAATAATACAGAACAGCGCCGCGTGGCCTGTGAAATGGTAGGCTGGGACGCGATATTAAATCAGCTTGATGCCGTTACGATTGATAAAAATAAAGATCCGGAAATAGGTGAACTCTTGTGTGTTGATATTCCGGGTATAGGTGAAGAAAAGTTTCTCCGCGTGCATTGCGGTACGGGGCGCCAATTTGCCTTACCTGTTCCGCCTAAAATGAAGACAGCACTTCAGGCAAATGCTTGGACATGGGGTCTTTCCCCTCGCCAGTATAAACCTGAAGTTAGAACCTAGAAAGGAAGCGACATGAAGTCATTTATAACATCAGCGGCGCAAGGTGATTGCTTATTGCGAAGAGTTAACGAGCTTCCTGTCGCTCTGAGACCCATTAAAGCAGAGGATGGTCAGTTTATTATTGCCCATAGTGAAACGGGCCATAACCACTGCGTTAAAGAACACAGGGATGTTAAGCTTTATGCCTCTTTAGACCAGTTTAGGGGTTATCTGGAAGTCAAGGGTACAGAGCCTGTAGTGCTTGAGCATCACCGGTCATTTGACACACATGAATCCTTGGAAATCAAACCCGGCATTTATGAAATCCGTCGTCAGCGGGAATATACGCCCCAAGGTTACCGAAGGGCGGCGGATTAAGATACGATGAGCGGCGCCTATAAAGCCTTCTTCTTAATGGTTCTAGCAAACTCACTAGGCAGTCTTTCAGCATGCGCGAGCTATCAACCAGAAAGTTCCTATATGGGTTTCCATATCTCATTGGCGTCCTAGCATACGGGTATTTATGGATATATTTTTGGGCATCTATTGCACTTATGGATATTTATGGATATACTTATGGGTATGACACTGAAAACAGATACCCTGTTGATTACGCCCGATATCCTTAAACTCATCTCTGAGATAGATGAGTTTAAAGGCGCATGGCGGGCGCTTGGTACACTTGCGCCGGAACGCCTCTCAGCTTTACGGCGCGTTGCGACCATAGAAAGCATTGGTTCCTCAACACGGATAGAAGGCAGTCAACTTTCTGACAAGGATGTTGAGCGTCTACTTTCCAATTTGGATATTCAAAAATTTGAAAGTCGTGATGAGCAAGAAGTGGCTGGCTATGCCGAAGCGATGGAAACAGTCTTTTCCAGCTATGAACATATTGAGTTCACAGAAAACCACATCAAACAATTCCATGGTGATTTGCTCAGACACAGTACGAAAGATGAGCGTCATCGCGGCGCTTACAAAACCAATCCTAATAATGTCAGCGCTTTTGACGCTGATGGAAATGAGATTGGCGTCGTCTTTGAAACAGCAACGCCTTTTGACACGCCCCGTCTCATGGAGGAGCTAATAGAATGGACGAATGCAGAGCTCGATAAAGGTCACCTGCATAGCTTGTTCGTTATTGCGATCTTCACTGTGACATTCCTTGAAATCCATCCCTTCCAAGACGGGAACGGAAGGTTGTCGCGTATCCTAACCACGCTGCTGCTCATGCGTGAAGGTTATATCTATGTGCCTTACGCCTCATTGGAGAGCGTGATAGAGCAAAGCAAAGAAGGTTATTACCTTGCACTACGCCGAACGCAGGGAACAATCCGTACGGATAATCCTGACTGGCAACCATGGACGACCTATTTCCTGACGGCTCTTAAAAAACAGAAAGACAGGCTAAACGCTAAAATTAAGCGCGAGCGTATTATGCTTGAAAGTTTGCCAGAACTTTCGCTTGAGATATTGGAACTCGCAAAATCACACGGTAAGCTGACCAACGCTCAAATTGTCGACATGACGGGTGCTAACCGCAATACGATCAAGAAGCACTTACAAACCCTAGTCGCGAATAATCAGCTTGCAAAACACGGGAGCGGTAAAGGTACTTGGTACGGCTTAACCTAAAAAATTTAACGCCCCGCGAGCGCAGGAATTCTCTCTAGTGTAACGTAACGAGAAGGTAAAAATTTCTGAAAAATATCAAAAGTTCCGAATTTTTATCTTTACAAAAGAACATCGTTAGAACAATATGTTCTCTTTTTGTTCGACGGAGAATATATAACGAAAGGATCATTTCAGTGGATCACGAAAGTATCAATGCACCCGAATTAAATACACCAAAGCCCTCAGATTATCTAAGTGAGTTAGATGGTGAAGACCTGACGGACGCGCAAAAGATGGAACTTCTTGAGACACTATTTAATATCATGAAAGCTTTCGTGGACATCGGTTACGGTATGGAGCCTGTGAATAAGCTGATCGAAGACTTCGAAAAATGTGCATC
Source organism: uncultured Caulobacterales bacterium (assembly GCA_964479275.1). Taxonomy (GTDB): domain Bacteria; phylum Pseudomonadota; class Alphaproteobacteria; order Caulobacterales; family Parvularculaceae; genus CALLPQ01. The sequence continues at coordinate 72 of CAYZLR010000114.1, read as the reverse complement.
TGAATCTCCTAATATGATAGGCTGTAAAGATTCCGAGAAAGGCGGTTATTATGAGTGAGACTAGCTCGCAAA
>CAYZLR010000113.1:0-9764 GCA_964479275.1 uncultured Caulobacterales bacterium | reverse complement strand
AAATGCCAAACCTTGAAACTTACGAAAACTAACGTTTTTCAGCAGCCTGTTAAAGCACGAAGAATCCATACCCCCCTACTCGACTTACAGAAGTTAAAATCAAATTGACAAAAAAAATGGCACAACCAAAACGAACATTCATTGATGGAACCTTCGGTCAAATCCATACACGCGTTAGCTTGCCTGAAAAGCATGACCACCCACCATTACTATGCCTTCACATGAGCCCCAAGTCTGGACGCTCTTTTGAAAGATTTATGCACCTAGCAAGCAATGACCGTATTGTCGTTGCCCCAGATTACCCGGGTTATGGCGAATCATCTAAGCCGCCGCCCGACTACAAAATAAGTGTGCAAGAGTATGCCTCGAGTGCTTGGGAAGTTGTAGATAGCCTATGTCTCTTGGAAGGCAACACCAAGATTGATCTATTGGGACATCATACGGGTTCAATAGTCGCCGCGGAAATGACCAATCAGCGCCCCAATCATGTACATAACATTGTCATAATTTCTGCGCCTGTACTCAACACGAAAGAAATTGACGCATTTCACTCAGCCTTTGCCCCTATTCCACTTGATGAAAAAGGCAGTCGATTTCACAAAATGTGGGAACGCATTGTTCAGCATCGCGGTCCGGGAATGACATTAGAAATGATGGCGGAGTCACTAGCCGAAAATTTAAGGGGTGGCGAAGCTTACGAAGAAGGACATAGGGCTGCTTTTGAGTACAGTCCTTTATTTCTCGGTATTGTCAAAACTTTATCAAACCAGATCGTTATTCCAAATCCAAAAGATGATCTCTATGATTACACGCACCGTTTAGCTAAATATCTGCAAAACGGAACAATAATAGACAAGCCCTCATGGGGGCATGGCTTCCTAGATACCTACACAGATGATGCCGTGAAGTCCGTCAAGAAAGCGCTTCTTTGAGAAGACTACTTAATGCGCTTTTCTTTGATACACGTCCGCTTTACAAGGACATCATTTTCAAACCAGTGCCAAGTTCGGCCCCGGTTATTTTTATCCTCGGATATCTGGATCATCTCATAAAGATAACTTCCAGGCATTTCTTTTCGTGTCCAATGCAGCATCACGGTCCGGTCATCAATTTGCCAAGCCGATCCTGTAATGCGATCCGTATCCCACCATATACGTCCGTCTTTGTAGCTGGCTGGAAAATGAATTTCTTCTTTCTTTCCATTATCCCATTCATACGTGTTTATCTGATAATAATCATATTCGCCGCCGTCATCGGGAAAAGCACATCAAGATGAGATTTATGGCGGTCCACCACATTGTTTTCCGGATCAACATCGATATATTCTCCAACCCACTCACCTTCATGCTTCACAAGTGTAGGAAACCCTTCACGGATATTGCTCATTCTATTCTCCATGAGATAGCCAAATTATAATTAGCAATAACAAATGTTATATATGTATACCTTTGATCGCATTTACTTAGGCCTGTCAAAGTTTTTGCAAAAGTTATCTATATAATTCCGTCTTTTGATAACCTTTCTATGACAGTCTGCTGTCGTTTTACGAAGTAACTTTTATCAGGCAATCCCGGTTGACCGTCCTGCATCAGTTCATTTGAAGACTGTATATCTGATTTTTCATAAAACTGTTTGTAAAGTTGCATGGGTTGACGGGCCAAAAGATTACCCATCGCTGGACGCCGCCGATATCGACGCAACGCGTTTAAGTCAATTTCAGCAAAGGCATTAATGCTCTCACCATATCCAGCCTCACATAATTGATCGCCCTTATAGTTCAGCACCTGGGAAAAGCCATCTGTGCCCCCCCCCAAAAACAGGTGATCCCGTGATACCCGCTGAATTTGCTAACACAACATAGACAAGGTTTTCGATTGCCCTAGCCTTTTTGGCCGTATCTTTGATTGTTTGTCTATTACTGCCCACTTCACTGCTCGAATGCACGAATATTTCAGCCCCCCGACTGGCTAATATGCGCGACAATTCAGGATATAGAATTTCTTCAGAGGCGATCGCACCAATGCGCCCAATTTCAGTCTCTGCAACAGGAAAAGTAGCATCTTCCCCGTAAACATCGAGATATTTATCCCAAACATCCCAAGGTGATGGCGAAAACATAGAAGTCAAACGACGATATCTCAAACAGATGTCCCCCGCAGGTGAGATCAAGGTTGATGCTTGAAAATAATAGCCAGGAAAATGGGGATCTCTCTCATAGGCATTTACCGCGAGAAAAATACAATATTTTTGAGCAATTCTCCCTAAGGCTTCATATTCAGCCCCGTCCATGTCAATAGCTGCTTTATCATGCCATTCTTGATGTGACTCGCCCATAGGGTGGCCTGTAAGCGCATATTCGGACAAAACTACCAGTTTTGTGTCTCTGCCAAGGAACGCGAGGGCACCAAAGATAGCTTGATCAATGCGATTAACACTCTCTGCGATATTCTCGCAGGCTTGCGTCACCGAAGTAACCGAATTCAGCGCCCGGCATTCAACCTGCAGTGCCAAAGCATAAAAGGCACCCAAATTTGCTTCTGTCATATTCGTTCCAATATTGCTTGAGTTTTAGAAAGGATATATCAATATACCTTTAGATGTAAGAAAATAATTTGTATGATTTTCGGCAATTGAAAGGAACCCTGTGGCACTCAAACCTGCAAATGAACAAATGAATGATATTTCACCCATCGGCAAAGATGATATTGATCCTTCTTTGCCAACGCCTTTGTACCATCAGATTTATCTGGCCCTAAAAAAGCATATTCGCGCGGGTGATTTTGCATTTGATTCGGTCTTGCCAGGAGAGAAGGAGCTTTGTCGCCTTTACGATGTATCTCGCATCACGGTAAAACGAGCGCTCAGTGAACTTGCCGCTGAAGGGTATGTTAGTCGACATAGGGGGCGCGGCACGGTCGTTCGCTTTCGCACAACATCGCCGATTGTCCGGGGAAACTTTGACGGACTTTTAGAAAATTTGATCGAAATGGGCGTGAATACCGCCATAAAGTTGATGATGCTTGAGGCTACGACCGCAAAAGGCGATATTGCAGAAGCGCTCGAAGTCGAGGAAGGCTACAAACTGCAACATGCTGTCCGCCTACGGTCTATTGAAAAAGAACCCTTCTCTTTTTTAGATACTTATGTCCCCGCTGAATTGATGGGAAACATTACCCGTAAAGATATGGAATCCACACCGCTTCTAAAGCTCCTTGCGATGCAAGGGATAGAAGTTGCCAGCGCCCGCCAAACAATCACGGCCGTAGGCGTAAACGCGCAAGTTGCACAATCACTTGATCTCAATATTGGCGCGCCAGTACTTAAAATTTCACGCGTCATAAAAGACGTTAACCTCGTGCCCGTTCAATATATTATAGCCTATTATCGCCCTGACCGCTTCGAATATGAAATGAAGTTAACTAGCTTCGATGGCGGCTTCACAAGTTTTTCTAGCGAATAATCCTTATGACCCTCTCCCCAAAATACCAGAATACATCTGATCGTAGATTGATAGCACGCAACCCTAAAACCGGTGAACAAGATTATCAGTTTACAGCCCCAGCCAAGCGTTCGTTGAGATGACGGCATCGGAGCTTCGACAAAACCAGCCCGCTTGGCAGGCTTTAAGCATAGAAGAGCGCATTGAAGCGTTGTTAGAATGGGCAGAAAAGATCAAAGAAAACACACATGCCATTAGCGCAGCCTTAATCAATGATACGGGTCGCACGGCGATTGCCCATCTGGAAGTGAATGGTTTACCGTCAACGATCGAAAGATGGTGTGCGCAAGCCCCGGCACTATTGCAAACGACATCTCAGCGTTCCGCTTTTCACGACACAATTGACTTGCAAAACCGTTACGATCCGTACCAACTCGCAGGTATTATCAGCCCGTGGAACTTTCCGCTCACCCTATCTTTTATCGATGCAATCCCAGCCCTACTTGCAGGCTGCGCCGTATTAATCAAACCAAGTGAAGTGACACCGCGATTTGCATCACCAATTATGGATACAATAAAATCAGTACCTGCATTAAACTCCATCTTACGAATACTGCCCGGTGATGGAGAGACAGGCGCTGCATTGCTTAATCATGTGGATGTGGTTTCTTTCACAGGTAGTGTCATGACAGGCCGCAAAGTTGGCGAAGCCGCCGCCCGTAACTTTATTCCAGCCTATCTGGAATTAGGCGGAAAAGACCCTGCTATTGTCCGCGCCGATGCAGATATTGAACGAGCGGCAACGGCACTCCTGCGAGGCTCTGTCATTGCGACAGGGCAAGCCTGCCAATCGATCGAACGCATTTACGTCCACAGCTCAATTTTTGAAGACTTTGTCGAACGCTTAACCGCAAAAGCCAAGACGACACCTCTTAACACGGATGGCGCTGGGATTATTGGCCCGCTCATTTTCGAAAAGCAGGTAGAAATAATTGAAGATCACTTACAAGATGCAGTGACCAAAGGTGCAACCATTTTATGCGGCGGCAAGATTGAAAAATATGGAGGCGGTTGTTGGATAGCCCCAACGGTACTCATCAATGTTAATCATAAGATGAGGGTGATGACAGAAGAAACTTTTGGACCCATCATGCCCGTTATGACCTTTGAAACAGATGAAGAAGCAATTCTTCTGGCGAACGCAACTGCTTATGGTTTATCAGGGTGCATCTTTTCTACGGATATCGATCAAGCAATTTATTTGGCTAATCAAATCAAGGCTGGCGGCTTAAGCATTAATGATGCCAGCCTAACAACCATGGTCCATGAAATCGAAAAAAATGGCTACGGGCTTTCTCGAGCCGGTCCCTCTCGCATGGGGCCAACTGGATTGATGCGTTTTTTACGGCAAAAAGCCATTTACATTCAAAACGGTCCTGTGATGCCGATTGAGGTTATGACAGAAAAAAATAATCAGCTTTCAAGTGTCTCGAAAAACTCTAGCCAAGCACCATCAGGTGCGCGCACCGCTATGATTTTAACGCGGCCATAAGGTTTAATATTTGTGATCGTTACTGGCATTTGCAGAGAAATTTTACGCCCCTTCAGATAAGCCGCGAGAGCATCAACATCCGCTACAGGGAACCTAAGCATCATAATGCCAAGGTTGGGCGGGACCGCATGCTCAGAAAAGTCGCGACCAGAATATCCGTGATATTGGAGTAATTCTATAGAACCTTCATTAACGCCTTGCGGATGAACAATAACAACATGGCGGTCAATCGTTGTCATGGCTTGATGAGAAAGACCGATAACACTCTCACCAGGCTCTTCGCTTGGTCCTCGATGCTCGAGATAAACTTCAAACCCCAGAATATCACGATAAAAAGCTAACGCTTTGTCTATGTCTTTCACCATCTGAGTGGAATTAAATGTACGGGATGTGGTTTTTAGATGGGGCCATCCCTCAAGTATCGGTTTAACACGCTCAATAAAAGCGATCCGTACACCATCAGAATGACGTGGAATCCACTCCCAAATGACGAAGGGCCCAAAGGTAAACTTTACAGGCGCTGACTGTGCTTGCCAGCCCGCATTGGTTAGCTTTCTTGACAAACTTGCCATGTCACTAACACGCTTATTAATATTGAAGATACCCCCCGTCTCCCAAGGCTGATCATGTTCGCGGACACGACGTTGCTCCACATTTTCGAAATCGGCAATTCTCACAAACCCGGTTTTACTCTCTGGGTTAGCAAGAAGGGCATACAACGCATTTGCTTCTTTAGGCAGCCCCCAAGCCGACAATAATGTTTTTGAAACCTCCCCTTTGTTACGAACCTCCCAATTTAAAATTGTTGTGTAATAAGTAATCCAGCTATTCAAATCTGAAACGGAAAGAACCGCTTCACGCCACCCCTCAGCAACATGTTTTCTTGCTCCATTTTGAGTGCCATCAAAAACATTCAAATTTTCATCTGTGTATTGCACATTCTCACAAGACAATAAAACCGAGACTAGACTTAATAGCAATAATATACGCATCATCACTTCCTAATTTCTATTCAAGGCTGTACATGTTCGGCAAAATGAAGAGCAATATTTTCTCTCGTCGCCACCCATACATCTGTACGCGCGTTGATGTGTTTCAAAAAATCTTCAAAAGCACCAATGCGCCCCGGCCGCCCGATTATTCTCAAATGCAGGCCAAGTGACATCATCCGTGCACCCTCCTCTTCCGCTTCTTGCACTAACCAATCGAAAGTATCTTTAGCATAAGTCGCCCAATCAGCTGGTTGGAGCGAGGGAGATACCCACATTTTCATATCATTAGAATCAATTGCATAAGGCAATATGACCGTAGGCTTTTTTGTCCCATCTTCCATTTCCACATTATCCCAAAAAGGAAAATCACCCGAATAATCATCCATATGATAGAGATAATCGTGCTCAGCCAGAAGACGGCGAGTAATATCCGTGTGCAGATACCGTGAAAGCCACCCAACAGGTCTGCGCCCACACGTTCTTTCTATTGAGTCTGTTCCTTTTTTGATGAATCCTTTTTCTTCTTCTTCATTCATAAATGCTTGAAAAAACCAACGCCAGCCATGGCAACACGGCTCGTCACCACGGCGCATAATTTCATTAGCTATCCAAGGCGCTCTTTCCAAAGATTGCGAACATTCTGTCCAGGTTGCAGGCACATTATATTTGTCCAACAATTTGATGACACGGGGCGCACCAGCATTTATTCCATATTGATAGTTGGTTTCATTGCCATGAATTCTGATCGGCTTTTTGATTATGACAGAAAGTTCATCGACAGGTTCCGGCCCGCGATCACCATCACGGATGTTCATTTCTGCGCCCTCTTCCACGTTAACAACAATGGAAAGGGCAAGTTTTGCCCCATTAGGCCAAGTGAAATTTGGTGGAGGATTAGACATTAATGCGGTTCCTCTCCACCAGAGACATTCATACTTTCTGCAGTAATATACTGTGCATCATCCGTACACAACCATGCTACAGCATTTGCGGTATCCTCTGGCAGGCCTGCACGCCCCATAGGTACGCGCGGCCATGGCTTGCAGATAGGATTCAACAGAGTCAGTGCCGATTGCGATGGCCTTTCCAGAAGCAGAGGTCGTTGCTGTAGATGTTGGTGCGCCCGTGCTACGTTACGGTGCTGCCCGCGCGCGTAGCCTTGGCGTTGAGAATGTTCGCTTTGTTCAAGGCAATGTCGAGAACCTTTTCCAATTTGAAGATGAAAGCTTTGACTGGATACAATCGACCATGTTTCTTCATGAGACCTCTGGCAAGGCTATGAAAAATATCTTCGCAGAAACACAACGCCTTTTGAAACCTGGTGGTGTTGTCTTGCATGTCGAACAACCACAATATGAAAAAAACATGCCTCTATTTGAGCAAGCTATGCGCGACTGGGACTCGTTTTACAATAACGAACCGACTTGGTCGATCATGCATGGACTGGACATTGATAGTTTTATGAACTAAACCCGCCAAGCAATCCACGTCGAAAGAGTTGGACCAAACCATATCCTGATATCGTGCCTTATGCACAACGCGATCACGGCAACAGGGTTGGGCATTGGCGGCTTATGGATTTAATGGATAAGTACAATATTCGAGGGTCCGTATCACTCTCAGTTGCTATGTGTCAGCATCACCCTGAAATCATAGAGGCGTGCACGGAACGCCATTGGGAATTTTTTCCCATGGCATTTATAATACGAGATATACATACGGCATGGATGAAACGCAAGAACGCGCTATTATCGAAGATGCCTTAAAAACAGTGAAGGACGCAACCGGCCAAACAATCAAGGGGTACCTCGCTCCTGCCTTAACACATACTATTCGCACAATGGACTTATTGGCTGAGTATGGCATACAATATACATGCGACCTCTTCCAGGATGATCAACCACAACCCATAAAAACCGCAACCGGGCGTATGATTTCCATGCCTTATTCTTTGGAAATAAACGACCATTACGCCTATAATGTATTTGGGCAAACAGCCCGTCAATATACTGATGTTTTAAAAAGGCAATTCGATGCTTTATTAAGCGAAGGAGAAGAGAGCGGTACAGTGATGTGCATTCCGCTACACGCATACCTTGTTGGCCGATCACAACGAATAGATCCACTGGGAGAAGCACTTGATTACATCACACGTCATGAAGATGATATCTGGGTGACCACAGCAGCAGAGATTGCCGAATACTACCTCAAACATTATTACGATGCCGCCTTGATAAATATTGCGCATCACAATGGAGTGAATAATGTCTCTTGATAAGTCATATCTCACCTATGCTCACCGACACCACGGCATGGATCATGACCTTTATCCGTGGTCAAATATTTTCGAGAGAAAACCAATAAACTGGAAAAATGATAAACTGGAAAAATGATAAAAAAATTGCTCTTTGGATTACCGTTTCTCTGGAATTTTTTCCCCTAACGCCGAATGAAGGACCCTTTCGGGCGCCAGGTCACATGGTAACGCCTTTTCCGGATTTACGCACCTTTACGACCAAGGATTATGGAAACCGCGTGGGCATTTATAAGATTATGAAGGTCTTGGATTCATTGGGCCTGATTGCCTCGACGCCGATGAATACCGCTGTAGCGGAGAGATATCCCGCACTCCGGCAAGATATCCTTGATCGAAATTGGGAAATTATCGCCCATGGGATAGATATGAATCATATTCATTTTGGTGGAATGGATGCAAAAAAAGAACGTGAGAACATAAAGACGGCGGTCGAGAGTTTGCGCAATCTTTCCGGACAAGCCGTCAAGGGTTGGTTATCTCCAGCACGGTCGCAAAGCGAAAACACACTCTTATTGTTAAAAGATCAAGGTATCGACTATGTCTGTGATTGGGCGAATGACGATATGCCATACAAAATGAAGGCATCTGGGAAAACTATCATAGCGATGCCCTACACTGATGAATTAGAAGATAGAAAACAATTGATCACCCTTGGTCATCTGGAATCAGCTTATGAAGAAGAAATATTGACAGCGTTTCAACTTTTCAAAAAAGAAGCAGAAACTTCTGTCGGCCGCATTCTACATCTGGCACTGACGCCATACGTTATTGGTCAACCTTTTCGTATACAGTCTCTAAAATCTGTTTTGAAAATTATCAGCGAAGATCCCGCTGTGTGGAATGCTACAGGTGCAGAAATTCTAACCGCTTGGCAAGCCCAGCAGTCATGAATCGCCACATCCTACTCTTTATTCTGCGGCACCCTTTTTGAGTAAGGGGCCGTAAACATCACCGACTTTCAGCGTATCATCCAAACCAAGAACTTTATTAATTTGATTAAAGTCCATCATGTTCTCACTATAGGCCGTGGTTGCGCCGTCTCTTTTTAGGACTTTTAGCATCTCTTGAGCGGCAAAAGCCATAGCCCGAGCCAAAGATCCAGGTGTTATAACGAGCGAAAATCCCAATTCCTCAAGATCAGCCACATGTTTGACTGGCGTCCTCCCTCCCTCAACCATATTGGCGAGTAACGTAATTTCTTTCCCAAAACTCGCGGTAATCTGCTGCATTTGGAGAAGAGACTGCGGCGCTTCAATAAAGAGAACATCCGCACCCGATTGCATATAGGCATGCGCTCTCTCAAGAGCAGAACCAAAACCTTCCACAGCTATCGCATCAACCCTTGCAATAATAAGAGTTTCTTCACAAGTTCGCACATCAACAGCAGCACGCACTTTTCCAACCATTTCCTCTAACAGGCAGCTGAAAAACTTCAGTTTTCATGGTTTGAATAGCAGGGCATAG
>CAYZLR010000112.1:0-9792 GCA_964479275.1 uncultured Caulobacterales bacterium | reverse complement strand
TTGAAGAAAAAGGGAATCCCAGGCGACTCTATAAAAAATGAAAATGCTCTAGATCCGGTTTATGTGCGCGAGTGATACTTGTCGGATCTGTGCGTTTACTATCGTTGCTATGAGCAATGAGATATGATGGCGCCTTATTACAGGGCGCATGAGTACGGGAAGTGCATGAACACCAGTTGCGGACAGATAGCATGAATCTTACGATTAGGCTCTTGCAGTTAAGATTAGTTGCCTGTACTCACTTTGAGTTGCTCGATAAGTGCGTCAATCCCGGTTGATCGGCCGCCATTATTCGCAATTATTGATGTAAATTGACTTCTTTGTTCGATGGCCAACCAGATATTATCGGCACCAGCATCCACAATTTTTAAACCATTTGGAGTTCGATAAAGGCGCCATTGTATATTTGTATTTGCAAATTGATCACCGGGTTTGGCATTGGCAATACGTGAATTGACAATAATGTCTCTTGCGGAGCGGTCAATAGAGTTCGTCACTTCTAACTGTTCACCAGAGTATGCGCTCAAAACTTCTTGATAAATTGATGTCGCATAATCCTCAAATAGAGGGTAATAGGTTGCTGCTTGCTCTGCGCTCATGACGCGAGCATATTGTCCCAGAACAAATCGGCCTGTGCGACGCATGTCAGCATACTGATCCACTAAATCGGCAACGCCTTCAAACCGGGAGATATCATTATCTGCTGCCATGGCGACATTCGCTTTTGCAAGTACCCCGCGCATGAAGTTCTCTGCTTCTTCATCGGCGAGGGCAGGTGGGATGACTATCAAAAAGGCCATCATACTGACGATTAACCAGAAAAATTGCCTGAAGAGATTGAGTTCGTCGTGTGCTTTGCCAATAGCAATTGCTTTTTTTGTTTCCATCATCTTTTGCATCACCTTAGATTTTTCTTTTTATAACTCGTTGAATATAGTGACCAACTGTGGCGAACCCATGTCTAAAATCGTCCACAATTGTGCGCTCTCAATGTGAATGCTGATCACGCTACTCGAGTTCGTCAAATTCATCGAATTCGTCAAAACCGTCACCGATATCTGGCAAGTCATTAATATTTGTCTGTCCGTTAAGGATTTCACGGCGTCTCGCCTGCAAGTAGAAACTGCGGAAAGAGGAGTAAAAATCCAGAGAATTGCGTTCGATATCTTCTAACGGCTCGATAAAGGGCTCACGTTGGGCCAGTAGCGTCGCTCCGGTTCTCGAAAAACGCGCTTTTTGTACGGCGCCGATTTGAAAATAATTTAAAGGACTAAAAAGGGTCCGATCGATCGCAAGTCCAAAGCTATCTCTCACCGTACTCGGTCCAAAAAATGGCAAGACCACATATGGTCCCGACGGCACTCCCCAAACAGCGAGTGTTTGCCCAAAATCTTCTGTATGTCTTGGCAACCCCAATTTCGTTGCCGGATCTGCAATTCCGCCAAAGCCTATAGCGCTATTGATTATAAAGCGTCTGCTCGTTGTCAAAGCTCGGTCAAAACTCCCCTGTAATACATCATTAATCAATGTTGTTGGTGTGCTGAGGTTGCTGAGAAAATTTCTTAGTGCTTTTCGCATTTTTCTAGTCGTGACTTTGCGATAGCCTTTTGCAAGTGGTTTGATGACGAGCTTGTCGCTTTTATCGTTCAAGTTAAAGATAAAGCGATTGAGGCCTTGCCAGCGATCAGGAGCGAGTGTGCGATGGCGCGGTTGTATAGATTTTTTTTGCCCCGAAATTGGTCCCGCTGTTTGATATGCGCTGATAGCGCTCACGCCGAACACTGAATTGGTGAGGACCTGTGTCGCAGGGGGTGAAGACAAAATAGAAATTGGGGTGATATCACTATAAGTATCGAAACTTAATGGGTCATGCGAGACGATATCCGCATTAATGTTTTCGAAGCGATCTTCAGTAGATTGATTGGCGCTCTTAGTATCAGCGAGCTGGGTTTTAGCAAGCTGCTGCCCTATGATCGCGACGTCTTGCCAGGATTGGGTGACTGTGCTTTGGGCATAGGCATTTAACGATATACAGCTCGTTATCGCCCCAATGGATAGTGTGTTTAAAAGCTTCACTCGTGTTGGCACAATGGCCCCCTTAGCAATATATTCACGGCTTATACATTAAAGAAAAATATGATTTTAGTAAGCGTTTAATGATCGAATTTTAGGGATCAAGCTCAATCTTTGAATTGGGCATTGAATGAGACATCGAATTAGGGTGCGAGACGCCGCACCCCATAAAATTCATGATATAGAGAAGAGTTTAAAATTTAGCAGCAGAAAATACCTCGCATGAGGTCACGTTTGCGTGCGAAAGGTTAGGGCTGGCGCCGTAAAAGCTTTCCTATCGGGTATGTTTTTTTGACACTATGATTCACGCCCAGCGGTAAATGCGCGGGTTTGTGCTGTCTCAAATCTTTTCAGCCCGCGACTTGATCCATTCATCCGTAAAAAGGTAACTAAGAGGAGAATGGGCTTGCAGGCGACATAAAGATATGTTTATATGCGCATGTTTGATTTGCGGTTAAGTTCTTGCCATGAGAATTTCGCCGAATTCTCCGTTGTGCAGTAGGTTTGGCTAAACTTTATCACTTTTGGGCTTCTGATCTGATGTTGGATACGACTTTAAATATCTTTCGGGCCGTCGGAGAAGAAACACGGCTCAGAATTGCCGTTCTTCTCTCGCGTGGAGAGCTTACGGTTACGGAATTGACCCAAATTTTAGCCCAAAGCCAGCCACGAGTGAGCCGCCATCTCAAGATCCTAGCTGATGCGGGACTTGTTGAGCGTTTTCGAGAGGGAGCGTGGGTTTTTTATCGGATTGCAGGTTCCCCCAGTGAAGATACAAACATGCAATCAATTCGCGTCACTTTGAATGCATTGTCAAAATCTTCCGACCGTGTTTTAGCGCGCGATAGAGAGCGTTTTGTACAAAGCCGCCAAGCGCGCGCGGCGATTGCAGCGGACTATTTTGATCAAAACGCTAAGGCCTGGGATCAAGTCCGTCGCTTACATCTGCCGGACTCTGATATCGAAAGTCAAATGTTGGCCATGCTCGGCTATGGGGGGAATGGCAATAAAGCGGATCGGTTTGATCCGGCCATGAGACATGATCAGGAAAAGATAGGTTTGTTTCTAGATCTGGGCACAGGAACTGGACGGATCCTCGAGATATTTTCTCAAATTTATGAACAAGGCGTGGGCTATGATGCTTCTCGTGAAATGCTGTCTGTTGCGCGCGCTAATCTTGATGCAGCGAATGTGCAAAATGCACAGGTGCGCTACGGGGATATTTTTGCTCTTCCTGCAACGCCTGAGACCGCGGATTTGATTTGCATTCATCAGGTTTTGCATTTTCTGACTGAGCCGGGCAATGCGGTTTGTGAAGCCGCGCGATTATTGCGTCCGGGCGCACGATTGATAATATCGGATTTTGCTCCGCACGATCTGGAATTTTTGCGAGAAGATCATGCGCATCGCCGACTCGGTTTTGGCGACGATGAAGTTCGCGATTGGTGCAGGCGCGCGAATTTGAATTTTATCAGTACAAAGACCTTATCACCTCTTGGCGGCGAAAAGCGTGACCAACTCACGGTCAAAATATGGTTATGTGCAAGACCGGCAAAGAGTCGTGAAGGGGGATATAGAAAAGATCTATCCTCTAATGTTCTGCAATCATCAGATCTATGATTATGTTACCTGTAAAGAGAAAATTATGAACGATCTCCATATCTCATTTGAGTTTTTTCCACCAAAAACGCCGGAAATGCAAAATAAACTATGGAGTGCTGTAGAGCGCCTCAATGTATATGGTCCAGATTTTGTCTCCGTAACTTACGGAGCAGGGGGGTCTACCCGTGAGCGCACTCATGAAACGGTTTCGCGAATTGTTGCTGAAACGGGTACGCCGGCTGCGGCGCATTTAACGTGTGTGAATGCGACGAAAGATGATGTTGATCAGGTCATGCGTAATTACTGGGATGCGGGAGTTCGGCATTTGGTAGCGCTGCGCGGTGATCCCCCGGAAGGCATTGATGGAAAATATGTTCCCTATAAAGATGGGTATGCAAATGCTGCAGAACTTGCCGCAGGGGCGAAGGCGATTGCGCCGTTTGAGGTTAGTGTTGGGTGCTATCCTGAAAAACACCCCGAATCAGCGTGTTTTGAGGATGATATCGAACTTTTGAAGAAGAAAATTGATAATGGTGCGACCCGCGCTATTACGCAATTTTTCTATGATAATGATGTCTATTATCGGTATCTGGACCGTGTTGAAAAGGCCGGAATTTCTATTCCTATAGTGCCGGGTATAATGCCGATTACAAATTTCAAGAGCTTGAAGCGGATGGCTGGCATGTGCGGTACATCAGTGCCTATTCGTTTGCAAATGCTGTTTGAGAACCTTGATGATGACCCTGAAACGCGTCAGCTGGTTGCCGCGAGTATGTCTGCCGAGCAATGTCTAGACCTTGCTGCACGAGGGGTTAAACATTTTCATTTTTATACGCTTAACCGAGCCGAACTCGTGTCTGCTCTATGCCATATGTTGGGCGTAAAAAAACAAGCGACCAAGAAAGCCTGAGCGCATGCAACCCACTTTTATCAATATCGGAGAACGCACGAATGTGACGGGGTCCGCTCGGTTTAGAAAACTTATCAAGAATGAGGATTATGAAACCGCACTTGATGTCGCTCGCCAACAAGTGGAAAATGGCGCGCAAATTATTGATATCAACATGGATGAAGGGATGCTGGATGGGGTGCAGGCTATGCGCACCTTCTTGCGCTTGATTGCAAGTGAGCCTGATATATCCCGCGTTCCGATCATGATTGATAGTTCAAAATGGGAAGTGATTGAAGAGGGCTTGCGTAATGTGCAAGGGAAAGCGGTTGTAAACTCGATTTCAATGAAAGAGGGCGAAGATCAGTTTCTCGAGCAGGCGACAAAAATCATGCGTTATGGCGCCGCGACTGTGGTGATGGCGTTTGATGAGGTAGGGCAAGCAGACACGGCGGATCGGAAATTTGAAATATGTGAGCGATCCTATCATCTGCTTACGGAAAAAATTGGATTTCCACCAGAAGATATTATTTTTGACCCGAATATTTTTGCTGTTGCGACAGGTATCGAAGAGCATAATAATTATGCAGTCGATTTTATCGAAGCGAGCGCAAGAATAAAAAAACATTTACCGCATGCGCGTATTTCTGGCGGTGTTTCTAATATTTCATTTTCATTTCGTGGTAATGAGCCGGTCCGTGAGGCGATGCATTCTGTATTTTTATATCATGCGATTAAGGCGGGTATGGATATGGGGATTGTTAACGCAGGGCAATTGGCAATTTATGATGAGATTGATCCGTCTCTGCGTGATCCTGTGGAAGACGTTATTCTCAATCGCCATAGTGATGCTACGGAGCGTCTCTTAGAGGTTGCAGAACAATATCGGGGTGAAGCGGGTAAATCTCGGGTCGAGGATTTAAGCTGGCGAGAAAATAGCGTTGAAGAACGATTATCGCATGCTCTGGTGAAGGGAATTACACAATATATCGACGAAGATACGGAAGAAGCCAGACTCAAACTGGGCCGTCCCTTACATGTTATTGAAGGCCCGCTAATGGATGGCATGAATGTTGTTGGTGATCTTTTTGGATCAGGCAAAATGTTCTTACCGCAAGTCGTGAAATCTGCTCGCGTGATGAAGCAGGCTGTTGCTCACCTCACGCCGTTTATGGAAAAAGAGAAAAAAGACAAAGGTTTGGCTCAAGGTCAGGCAGCGGGTAAAATTTTGATGGCAACGGTGAAAGGCGATGTTCATGATATAGGTAAGAATATCGTTGGCATCGTTCTTCAGTGTAATAATTATGAGGTTATTGATCTCGGGGTGATGGTGCCGGCTGCGACGATTTTGTCTGAAGCAAAAAAACATGATGTTGATATTATCGGTCTGTCTGGATTAATTACTCCTAGCCTGGATGAGATGCGTCATGTGGCCTCTGAAATGGCGCGTGAAAAATTTGATATTCCTCTTTTGATTGGTGGGGCAACAACATCGATTGCACATACGGCAGTTAAGATTGCACCAAATTATGATAAAGGCGTAATTTACGTGACTGATGCAAGCCGCGCTGTTGGTGTGGCTTCAAAACTTTTATCAAAAGAGCAGCGTAGCGGCTATCTTTCAGACATATCAACAGAGTATTCAGCAATAAAAACAAAATTTGAAAAAGGGAAGGGGAAAAGCCCGCGACTTTCTCTGCAAGATGCTCGCGCAAATGGCTTAAAAATAGATTGGGATCTGCATAAGCCTGTTAAACCCTCTTTTTTGGGCGTCGAAGCTTACAAAAATTATGACCTCGAAAAGCTTGCACCCTATATTGATTGGACACCGTTTTTTGCCTCTTGGGAGTTACATGGCAAATACCCGCAAATTTTGGAAGACAATGTGGTTGGTGAAGCTGCACGCGATTTGTTTAAAGACGCGAGAACCATGCTGGCGCGTATTATCGATGAGAAATTATTAACGGCTCATGGTGTGATCGGATTTTGGCCCGCAAATCGGGATGGGGATGATATTGTTCTATATACCGATGAAAATAGAGATCAGGAGCGTGCGCGGTTCCATGGGCTGCGTCAACAAATGAGCAAACGCGGTGATAGTGCGAATTATTGTATCGCTGATTTTGTTGCCCCGATTGAAAGTGGTATCCCCGATTATCTTGGCACCTTTGCGGTGACTGCTGGGGTTGGGGAAGAAGCATTGGCAAACAGTTATGACGATAAAAATGATAATTATTCGTCGATTATGGCGAAGGCTATTGCTGATCGTTTTGCCGAAAGTTTTGCTGAACATATGCATGAAAGAGTTCGCCGTGAGTTCTGGGGGTATGAACAAGCGGAAACATTGAATGTCGAAGATATGATTGCAGAAAAATATAAAGGGATACGACCGGCTCCTGGTTATCCTGCACAGCCTGATCATACTGAAAAGGTAACGTTGTTTGATCTGTTGAGACCGGAAGAAAACGCTCAAATGGGTTTGACTGAAAGCTATGCGATGACGCCGCCAGCTTCTGTTAGCGGGTTATATTTTTCCCACCCTGAGTCACTTTATTTTGGTGTTGGAAAAATTAACAAAGATCAAGTTGCTGATTATGCCAAACGAAAGAATATTTCTCTTGGTGAGGCTGGGAAGTGGTTGCAACCGATCTTGAATTATTAAAACCGGTCCGCATTAAATGGAATCAAGCAGGGGGTTTGTCTTGTTGTGTCGTCGGATTTGAACAAACGTAAGCGGTTGGTACTTGATCTGGAAATGCGTTCGTGTCCAACCACTATAATTCTGGACTAACCCCGGCCATCCTGCTCGCCCAGCAAGATATTGTTGCTAAAATAGGCGCTCAATGAAGAGTGCCAATTGCATGGCGCCTGCTCCCCATAAAATACCGCTTATGAATAATGCGGGCGTATTTTTAAACCTGCTCTCGATCGTGAAAGGGGTGTCCGTATTGTGCATCGGGAATTGAGTTGGCTTTATGACACGTGTTGTATCAGAGACATTTTTCCAGCCTTGATAGGGGATAGTTTTATTCGGTGAGGCTGAGTTGTTTTTGTATTCCATGATGTTCACCGATTCTATTTTTAGATAAGGAAAACAGGGTTGAAGGTTTGCCTCTCTATGTAACCACATGATTTAAAATATCATCTGAGGATTCTCCACAGCGCCAAAATAGGAGCAGAATAAGATCTGATTTTGTGGTTAACTTGTTGAAATCAAAATAATATATAATTTTTCCACAAGTTCAGCGGATTAGACTTGCAAGGAGAGTTTCGCTTCACCGTAAATTTTATGCAGTTGGCCGCGTCAAGCGTGAAAACTCTCCTCTCGCTTGTGGCCAATGCAAGATATTTGGAGTAAAGTTTGCCTATGGAAGTTCAGGAGCCCTTATCAACACAACTGACCCCTGCTGATAATGCGGATGGGGTGGCTTCGCTGACGCGAAAGTCTTTGTGGAGGCGTATTCAAGAAAGTATTGAAGAGGCGCGTCGGCGCACGCTGGGTGCATTTTTGGAAATGATGGCTGCGCGCAAAGCGAGGCGAGATGAAGTATCTTTCTCTATTGCGTTGATCGCTTTGTCAGCGAAGATGGCAAAGGCTGACGGTGTCGTTACACATGATGAAGTTGCTGCGTTTCGAGATTTTTTTAATTATCCGCCAGAAGAAGAAGATAAGGTGCGCATGCTTTACGATCTTGCGACGCAAGATGTAGCTGGGTATGAATTTTATCTCAAAAAAGTGGCTACGATTTATGATGGGCAATGTGCAGTTTTAGAAGACGTTCTCGATTGTCTTTTTTATGTTGCGAACGCTGACGGTATTGTACACCCAATGGAGGTTGAGTTTCTTGATCAAGCGGCAGATATTTTTGATATGAAGCCCGCCGCCTATCGGCGTTTAAAGGCGCTGCATTTTGGCATTGGTGATGATGACCCTTATCTGGTTCTTGGGGTTTCACCAGATATTGATGATCGTGATTTAAAATCGGCGTTTCGTCGATTGGTAAAAGAAAACCATCCCGATGTCATGGTGGCACGGGGGGTGCCCATTGATCTGATAAAAATTGCTGAGAGCCGGATGGCAGCGATCAATACGGCTTATGAGCGGGTTATTAAGGAGCGTTTTGAAGTTATAGCATAAAGAGATAGGGGTTTGTTGAATACACTCTTGCCATCTTCGTTTCATAAACAAGTACAATTTTTAGACGCGATCTATTCTTTGGTAGAGTAAATTTGTTTAGCAACTAAAAACAGGAACATAATATGAAAATGAATATAGTGCTTAAATCCATGACTGGGTTTGGTTTTGCTATGGCTGCTCTTTTTGCGGGTTCAATAACTGCAAATGATGAATTTGTCGCGCAATGTGAAGCCTATGCAGAAGCCAACGGTTCAAGCATTGATTGTACTTGCTTGGATGAAGCAGCGCAAGCCGATCCTTCTCTCTATGATGAGTTTGCTAAAGTGGCGAAACCAGAAGACGCAGAAAATTTATCGGAAGCAGCAAAAGCGGTCGTTGCATCCTGCTCTGCAGAATAATTTTTTGTAGTCTATGTGATCGCGTAATTATCTCTAGCTTCAGGTGGTCTTTTTGATTGCCTGAAGCTATTTTTATTTGGTGAAGAGTCCATCAAGTTTTACTTGGCTAATTTATCACAAAGCCGTTTGCAGATGGGTAGAGTAGATTGTTATGGCATGCTCTTAAAAACTAAGCATATCCACGGGCTCTAATCCAAATGATTTTTTTGGGTTTTTATAATCGCCCTCTAAAAGCTCAAAATGCAAATGCTTTGGAATTTTAAAAGCCGCTGTTTGTCCCATTTCGCCGAGTTCAAACCCGCGAGGTACGGCCGCACCGACCACAACACCTTTCTTAAAGCCAGCCAAATGTGCATAGCGGGTATAATATCCATTACCGTGATTAATCAAAACGGTGAAGCCATAATCGTTTCTGTATTCAGCTTCTATAATCTGGCCATTACCGGCGGCAAAAATTGATCCCCCTGATTGACTGAAATAATCTATACCTTTGTGGCGTTTCCTTTTCTGGGGCCAAACCCGGAAGATATACAGGCAGCCTTTACCGGCATCATCGCCATTGTCACGCCCCTAACATCGGTTAGTTGTTTGTATGCGATGACGTGGCCGTGTGAATTCACCGCTGGTACATTTGAAATGTTAGAGCCCAATTCAAAATTACAATTGAGTGATTTCAGCGACTTATGATTCTG
>CAYZLR010000111.1:0-9971 GCA_964479275.1 uncultured Caulobacterales bacterium | reverse complement strand
GTTAAAAATGGTGCGCGATACTGGGATTGAACCAGTGACCCCTACAATGTCAACGACTTTTATGGCAGCTAAATAACTGTATTTATTGGATAATTTCGTAGCATAAGGTAGTCGAAAAGAGGGTAAAAGAGCCTGATTTGACCTGTTTGCGTGTCAGTTGCGTGTAAGCAATATTTCTGTATGGCATCACTTCTCTGATAATTTTTCTCTAAGAAAGTCATTCATTGGGAGGTTAATTATTTGTCCGGCTTGAATCGTATTTTTATCTGGAATCATAATTCTATTCGCTTGCATAATATTTTCGACTTGATCTGTGTTACCGAGCCAGTGCTTTGCGATAAGTCGGAGGCTTTCTCCTCTTATAATCAGATGGGCATGATAATCTTGGCCTCCAATATGACGTATGTCCCCTGGTTTGACTTGAATGTCGGCATAATCCACACATAAATCAAAATCAGATTTTGTATATTTTGAGGCTTCGTTTTCTATGTCACTCCAAACATATTTTAATGGACCCGGGTCATAAATTTCATCTGTTTTGTCATCATATTTTGAATAAGCAACGCGCAATATTGTTGAGCGGGCGACTTCATGCAATCCTCTGGGTCCTGATCTCTGGTGAGCTTGTAACTCCGATTTTACGGTCCATAAATGTTCCATTAGATCATCTTTTTTTGTATTATCTAATGGCGCACGAGGATCGGGCCGGATATCGAACACACGGCCAAGCTCAGATGTATCCACCCTTAACCCTGCTGCTTTTGCTCCCTCTAACACCCATAAAAATGCAGCGTCAGAGAGGCCTCTGACATCACCTCCGCCGCCAACACTCCCGTGATTGCCTGGGAACCATTTTTCTTGAAACTTTCGAAGCGGTGATATCTGATATTGCTTAAGCGTTATATCAAGATCCACGTCATGGTTAAAAACCCGTGCATTGGCGTCATCAAGATTATGTATGAGCGTAATATCGAATTCCTTTCGATACTCATCAATAGCAATAGCGTGGCGCGCTGCTTCTATAATTTCAACAGTATTGTCTATGTGGAAATCATGGTCTTTTTTACCGTCTCCATAGGTCAAGGTTTTAACTGTGTCCCAAACGCCAAGATATTTTATTTTAATTAATGGGAAATCTCCTGGCGTTTTGTTGGCGCGCTCAGCTCTGTAATATTGTTCTTCTGCGGAGCAGCAAACATTGACGGAGGTTTTGTAGCGGTCATCATATCGGCTAAGACGCGTATCTCTATCTTCAATGATGGTGGTATCCCGATCCCGATAAGCATTATTAGCATCCAAAACTGTTTCTATCTTGGCGCGTTTTACAATACCGTTATAATGGATAAAGCCGCAAAACGAACGTGCGGTGTAAGCGCCGCGTGAAAACCCAAAAACAAATATTTCATCCCCTTCAACATAGTTGAAACATAAAAACTCATAGGCTTCTTTGATTTTGTCATAGAGGCCCTTACCTGTAGCCCCATCCCGCAATTTACGGCCGGGTTCATTTCCAACACCTTCTTCATAATAAATAATTTGCGGAACGCTTTTATGCGCATTGGCAATGCCGGAGGCTAAAAGCAGAACATTGGTAGGTTCATCTTTATCAATTTCGTTAGATGTCCCGTCAAAACAGAATATTAGTCGTTTCATAATTAGTCGCCCCTCTATTATTGCAAAAATGCTCATAGAATAGAGTGACTATATCATTTAAAATCATAGATTGAAAGATGCTGAGAAATAGGTTATAGTTATTAGATAAATCACATAGTGGGCGCATTATGAATTATAGACTTTTATCAATATTTGCGGCTGCCATTATAGTAGCCTCTTGTAGTGCTGCTGAAAATGCGGCTAACAAAGCAAAAGAGGTGTCGGTAGGCGGCGTAGCGCCTCTTCCGCATGATCCATCAACCCGTTTAATTCGGATTCCCGCTGCCGTCACATTTGAAGAACGCAGTGTTATTGTCGAAGAGGCGAAGACAAGAGAGGTCTCTGTTCCGCCAACCTATAGAACGGTTCAGAAACGCGTGATTGATAGGCCTGCAAGAACCGTTGAGCGTGTGGCGCCAGCTCCAACGCGCCAAATCACGAGAACAGATCCTGTAACAGGAGAAACAAGAACTGAAACAATTGTCGCGCAGGAAGCGTATTCAGAAGTCGTTGTTATACCTCCAACTTATCGTACAGTGACAGAAAAGGTTATTGATAAAGAAGCCTCGACTCGCATAGTGACTGTTCCCCCGGTTTTTAGAACAGAGCGCGTGCAGATTTTGAAACCCAAACACCCTTTCACATGGGCATTGGATCCGGAAAACAATCTCCCTTATCTCAAACCGCCTCCAACTACTGTGAAAGAAGATATAGATAATCGTTATTTCACCGTTACTGAAGAGGGCCGTAGCCGCAGACCTAATCTTCGCGAGGTCTTTGATAAACTTACCTCTGTGCTTTCGAGCCATGAAAGCTTGGACTATGGCTATCGTGTTTATAAATATGAAAAAGGCTTTGCTATTCTAACAGATCCAGAGCGGATTCATAATGACGGAACTATCCATATAGATGAGGATGGAGAGCGGATTGATATGCGGCAACAAAACGCCACTAATTTTAAAGAATATATTGAAGCCTTTTTACGCCCGCCTGAAAATAGAGTCCGTTATATTGCCTTTATAGTCACGTCTAGGCGCCATATTGAACCCACGTCAAATCCCGCCACGCAGCAAATGCTCGATGTAGTTTTTCAGTCAGGGGGAACTCGGCGGTCCATACCGCTTGAAATTTTAGAACAATATGAATTTGATGACAGTTATCGGGTACAGGTTAGGGTATATGAGTTTCCAACTATGCCTAAAGTGAAAACCGCTGAAACAGATGGCAATATTTTAGAGGCAGGTTTGAATCAGGAAACGCGTTTGGTTGAGCTTTCCACTTATGATCCTAGCGAATTTACCCCTATAAAATTTAAGAACCATACACGTGGAAGTTTTGTTTTGGACGAAATTTTTAAATCACACTAGTCCTGAATGAGAGCGTAATATGTTATCACAGCGTAAGAAAATCTGGTATCTCTGGGCAATCGTTTCTTTGATTGTTTTTATTGTCCTTTTATTGTTGACGTTAACGAACCGATTTGAAGGACAACGCCTTTATATTTGGGGGGTGTGGTTCGGCACGATTATTGTGAGTAATTTACTTATTATTATATCAACATTTGTTTTTGAGGAAAAAGCCGGTATTCGCGATAGAAAGCCCATTAGTTCTTTTCTTTTTAGATTAGCATGGGGTTTTAGTTTTATCTTTTTAATGCTGCCTTTAATTGCCGTCTTTTCGTGGCCATTGACGAATATAGTCAACCCAATAGTTACGTTCAAACAGATAGGCGTGATTGCGTATACGGTCGAGCCTATAATGGCCATTACGCTAAGCTTGCTCTTCTATGGTGACAATTTGAAAGCTCTGTTTGGTAGTTCAGGCGATAGTGACGTTGTCGAAGGCTAGATCATTAGGTGTTTTGAAAATTAAACTATTAAATCTTCAACGCCCCAAAACTCTAATAATTCATCCCGAACTTTAATATAATCAAGATTGTCTATTTCCATGTCTTTTAATTGACGAATGATTCGAGATGTTCTGACGCCTTGGTTGCAGACCCATTTAATATCAGCCTCATTCGCGGCCATTTCATCGCGATCAATCTTTCGGCCTGTCTTAAGTACTATTTTCCCATTATTGTCAGTTTCAGGAACGCCTTTTCTGTGTAAGGCAATAACTTCCCAGCGGTTATTGTAAACGGGTGCTCCGGAGCTACCTTTTAACGTGTCGGCACTGTAATAACAAAATTGGTCTTCAGCATCATCATTACTCAACTCGACGAGAATAGAATTATGAACGGTGACTTTTTTTCGTTCTCCTTTGGGGTGTTGGATAATATTGACAGGCTGCCCAACAATGATTTTGCCTTCTTCTTCGATGAGTTGATGCGTACCATAATCTACCAAGGCTTTTCTTAACCGGCTTTGAGGTTTAACGGCGACCAGTGCAAAATCAAACTCGGGGTCAGACACATAGAATTTATCTGGATCGAGTTTAAACTCTTGAGCCTGTTTTCTGGCGCCTAGGTCATTTTCTTCAAAATCTAAAACAAATTTTGATTTTCTGGCCGTTTCAATATCCGGTATATTATGCCAGTTGGTCATCATAACATCGAGCCCCACGAGAAACCCTGTTCCCCGTCCAAAAGGTTCCATGCGAACAAGTCCTACAGATCGCGCAATATCCAGTCCCAATTCCAATGTTTCAATTGAAAGCAGATCATTTGTGCCGCCTATAAGCCGCTCAAATGTAATATCATCAGATACATCCAAAGCGTCTATTTTTTCGATCAACGCTTCTTCTGCTTGATCAAAGCTTTCAAGGGCTTCGGTTTCAGTCTCATTTTCAGAGGCGGCATTAGGCGGGGGCTCAAAATTATTATCGACCATGACCTTTTGGAGCTCCCGCCGCGTTTCGCGCTTGAGATAGGCTCTAATTCTTTCAGGGGAATCCATAAGTGTGGGCTGTCGATTAATAATCGCGCGCTGTACCCTTTTTATATTCTTCTTATGTTTCCGGAATTTTTTTCCAACGTCTAAAAGGATATCAAATTCGTCTCTTGAGTATTTTTTCTTCATGTCAAACGTACCTTAAGACGTAGTGTTTATGGCAGAATTCATGACAGTTCGAAAACGCTGAGCCACTTTCTTGAATCCTGCATTTGTTCCGTGAATTTCATCATTCCAATCAGAAACATCTGGCATCGCATTTCTGCAATCGACGACCCAAACTTTTGTTTGTTGAGAATCTAAGGACAGGTCGTTTAGCATTTCATAAAGTCTATCTAGCAGGAATTTTATGATGTTACGCCGTAAGTTGATATCCAGAATACCTCGGGCATCCAAGGGTTCTCCAAGCCACTCCTTCTTTTTGGCATAGAAAGGGTTACGTCTATCGTCGGTCCATTTATAGGGGAAAACATAATCATATCCGTGAATAAAAATAGGTATGTGATGAAGGCCCGGTTCTGAACGGATTGAAGAAATAACTTTAAGATAGGCTGTTTGCAGAAAATTTAATCGTTTGATAAATTCACTAAAATTAATGTGACCTGTAATATCATTAACGTCACCATTAAAGTCTTTCACAATGCCCTGTAAGGCAGATGTACCTGTTGCGGGGTCTTCACCAATAATGTCATTACCTGCGGCAGAAAACATAAAACCACTCACTTCATGACCTGTGTCACGAAGCTCTCTTAGCGCTAATAAATATTCCGTTTTTTTACTGCCTTCTGGCCCGAAAACCATATTCTGCGCTGTATCCCCAGCCGCGCCAACAGAATAAATTAAATAATCAGATTTAAGTTGATCAACAACATCTTTAATAATCAAGGGGAACTGAAACCAGCTATCCCCTTCGGAGACGATAATGGGAAGTTTTTCCCCTTTTTTGACTCTCTTTTTAAATTCTTGCTGTCGCCTCCAACAGGCAATATCATTGGCAGCGCTCATGGCGTTTTCAAGTTCTAATTCATGCTCTTGCATTTCAACCAAATCGGGATTCGGCCTTAAGATAAATTCAAAAGCTCCATCGCCTTTGATGACCATAGAATATTTTTCTATGAGCTCATCATCTGTATCGGGATTTTCCAGAAGGTTTCTATAGTCTCGGTAGGTTATTTTTTCCATTTCGCGCCCCGTATTAAGTTATAAAGATTTTAAATATTCCAGTAAGGCCGCGCGCTCCGCTTCAGAGAGTTTTGTTCCATAGCTATGGCCAGCATTGGAGTTTCCGGGCTGGCTTGTATCAAATTGTGTTCGGCCATCATTGAAACCTGATTTAAAACCGACCTTTTCAGTGTCAAACTCAATGCTCCCAACAGAAAACGCATTTGGGCGACATTCTTTGCCCTCAGGACATACCCCATTCTTATCAGTCGCTGGCAGCAACATATCGTAAAGTGTTGGTACAGAGCCGTTATGGAGGTAGGGAGCTGATGCCCATATACCATTCAGGGGGCGGGCTTTATAAGCAGCTGGATGATAATGGGAATTCCCTTTATCTGGCTTGTAAATGTATTTCATTACATCTTTACCGCAGGCCGCTATTGTGTCGTCAGTGTCTTGCTTTTTCGAGTCTTCATAATCGGAAATTGAATCAAACCCGCCCGAGACATCCGTGGGCTTGTTTTTCTTATTGCGTTTTTGGCGGAGTTTTCCGAATCCAACAGCATTTTCAATAAAACCTTTGGGACGTAATGACATTTCACATGTCCAGGGCTGTATGGATCCAAGAATAGATCGTGTGACTACTTCCCGTAAAAGATTGGCATAGTCCTCTTGAGGGTCCACAAGGTTTTGTGCATCAGGGTTTTCCCCTTTAGTGCCCTTCTTTTCCCGCATGGATTCAAGGCCTTGTAATATATTACTACTGGCGTCTGGCCTTATTCCCGTATTAACTGTCATCCTATCGGTTTTCACAATATCAATATCCACCATTGTTACTGGAAGATCACATACGGATTTTTCGTAGTACTTCTTTTGTCTGAAGTCCGCGTCGACGGGCGCATGACAGGCCGCACATTGCTTATTATAAATGACTTTGCCGCTCTCTTTTAGAGTGTCATCAAGAGCGGGGAGAAGTTCACTGAGCGCGTCATCTTCCCATTGCGGTGAGTTCAAAGATTGCAGCCAATAATCCATTTTATTGAGGTTTTCACGTTTGACCGTGCTGCAATTCCCGATACTTGAATTTTCCCGCGTGATTTCTGTCCGCCCAAAAACACCCAGAACTTGACCGAAATTACGGCCCAAAACACCGCCAGGTTTCGTATTATCAGCGATACCATTCCACTGAACCCGAGGCATATGGGGCGTGTCCCACAAGACAGGAAAGCTGACGGGCGCATCAGGTGCTCTGACGTTGCCGCCAAGAGCCTTAGGCCTGTCCATATGCAAATCGCGACCCGTCGTTTGATTGAAAATTACACCAAAGGCGTCCACACGTCCATGGCCCGCCTCAACCGTATGTGTATTGCGGCGCTGCCATGATTGGCGTTGGTGTATGACATTTTCTAGGCGCCCTTTTAAAAGAGCTTTATCGTCTTCGCTTGTACTGCCGATACGCGAGGCGAATCTCTCAAACTTTGCGGCATTATTTTTCGTATCCTCTAGGGCTCTGTCCATTGCTGTGAAGAGCCCCATGAAATCACCCATGCTCTGATTGCCATCAATACGAACTGTTTTACCTTTGAGTTCTATGTTCGACGTATGACATGCTGCACAATTCATGCCGAGCATAGGGGTCTTGTCTTTATGGGTACGGGCGTATTTTTTCTCAATAAAGCCATCTATGGTAAAGCCTAAAGGCAGTCCATAAGGATTGAGTTTGTGATAAGGCTTTTTAGCGTTCGCTTGCGATGCCGGATAAGGGACAAAGCCGAATTCCGTGACAGCTAAACCATTATCTTTAAAGATAAGTGTTTGTGTGTCAGCAGGTCCTTCTAGAGCCAGCGCCATATCCAATGGAATGATATGAGATCCTTGGGGTGTAAAATAATAGGCGTGCCTGAAAGCCTCTTCCCAGCCTTGGTCCAAATGTACGACATCCGGCTGATGTAGCGCGTAATTATAATCTTTTGGTTCACTATCGGGTAGAATTTTTGAAAGACCGGGAAAGAAATAAAATAGGCTATATATTATAGTGGTCAAAAATAAACCAAGTCCAATAGTCGAAATCACGACGCGAAGAGGCTTAGGGAAGATCGTCCATATCTTATTGCGGATCTTGTTGATTAGTCTTTCAAACGAGTCTGGCAATATCTTTGAAAGCGTTGAGAGGGCGAGCTTAAAGGGGAACCACAGAATTTTGAAAACTGAAGCAATTATATTCCGGATGAAATATAGAAGTTGTGTAATTAACTTCACGGGCGCGCCCCCACTCGTTAGATTTTCTATAGCTTATCAAAACTATCTTGCGTTGTCATCTTGAAGTTTCAATTATTTTTCCTTATAGTCATAAGGGAAATATGAATTAGCGTGGGGCGCTTCATATTCATAATTACATAGCCCCATGAACAAACGATACGGGGCCGTGTTATGTTTAAATCAATTTTAGTGTCTTCGCTGGCAATCATTATGGCGTCAGGATGTGAAGGGTCGTCTACGGCAATACAACCGCCTGCGGAAACCGAGACTGCAACCGATTCCGTGCCCACAACTGATTCTGTACCTACAACCGATTCTGAATCTACAAATGACTCTGTTTCTAATGAAAATTTTACGGAGACAGCTTCCGAAACGAGCCCAACACCTTCCGATACATTGCCAGATATCCCCGAGGTCCCGGCAAGTATTGGAATTTCATTTTCTCCAAATGATGTGACGATATTGTTTCCGGCGCCAACGTCGCAAAACGATATGGCGAAAATGATCCGTTTGACCGATTTCGATAGTGATCGAGTTTTGCCCCAGAGTGTTTTTGATCGCGCCATTCAAATCTCAACGGGTCCTACAGGAGCGGTAAGGGGATCACGGCATAGAATTGGCTTTCGATCCGCGCCGCAACGGCAAGATTGGATTATTTCCGGCATTCGAATTGACCCGGGAGCACCAGGCCTAAGTAAAGGCATTTTCGATGTCTTCGGGAAATCTCCGCAAATTCGTCTTGTTGTGCAGCCTGTAAGAGATACAGGGTTCGGACTAGACATTGACGATATTAGCCTCCATCTCGTCTATGCGTTTCACGGTCCAGACCAAGGAAATGCTTGTAACCTACATAACACGCCAGATATGGTGCGTTTTTCTCAAACCGTGAATGATTTGAAAGCTATAAAAGACCAGTTCGCAGCAGATCACGGCGTTGATTCATCCGGCCCTTTAAATGTCCACCCTGCTTTTGACATTGCGGGTATCGAGTACAGAAATGCCTTACGGGAT
Organism: uncultured Caulobacterales bacterium; assembly: GCA_964479275.1. Lineage (GTDB taxonomy): Bacteria > Pseudomonadota > Alphaproteobacteria > Caulobacterales > Parvularculaceae > CALLPQ01. The sequence goes on along the minus strand of CAYZLR010000111.1, from coordinate 996 downwards.
TTCCTGAATACACATTTGACACAGGACACACTTTTTGCTGTTTCGATTGCTGGTATTCCCCAACGGTTTGAGCCTTGGATTTTTCTAGCCATGAATAATACACCTGCGGGCCTCCAGCCCATTCCGAGTCCTGCGACGGTGCAACCAAGCCAAGACCCCAACCAAGCACACTTTTCGCAAATGCTTAATTTTAGGGGTGATACACCGCCCGTAATGCCTTCACCTGCGACGCGCAATATGGCCTCAATTGATTGCAATATGAATTTCCCAAATGCTGTTTCAGCGCAAGTTCGAGGTGCTGGGGCGTCTACAGCTATGGCTTTTGGCGGCGGAGGGAATATAGACACTGTTTCAGCTGTTATTGCTAATGCAAGTGCCAGCCATTTTTTCAATACGGATTGCGTAAGTTGTCACACGGAGACCCGCAAACAAATTGATGAAGCTCAGCCACGGTCAGCCCGCGACGCAATGCTCAACCAAATTGCCAGTGAAGCAGGTATTCATCCATCTGTTATGCCTCATGGAAATTGGAATGTTCGCGTCATGGGGTGGGCACCGATTGACGAATTAAATAATACACCAGGCGCTCACGCAACAATCTCACGCCGTGCTTCAACTGAAACCGCAGAAGTCGTCGAATGTTTTCATACTGAAAAATGGAATAGTATAAATGAGAGCTGTCTCCCTTGAATTTCATTTATTCTAGGTAGGTCTTTACCTAGTTTATATGTCTCGCAACTATTGAGGTATATGAATCTTAATAAGAAGTCTGCTCCGTGATCTATGTTAATAACCGATACCGCGTGGCTCGCCCTTGGCCTATACGCTCTAGCTTATTCATATCGGAGAGTTTGCGCAGTGTGTGATCGACCGTTCGTGGGTTTAATCCGGTGGCTTTGATTATCCCGCCTCGACTAACGGTATCCTGAGTCTGAATATAATCCCAGATTTGTTGTTGCATTTCAGATAAGAACAGATTGACGGGTTCATCAAGCA
>CAYZLR010000110.1:0-10399 GCA_964479275.1 uncultured Caulobacterales bacterium | reverse complement strand
TGATTCAGCCATTTTACTACTATTAGCTGGCTGCGTTCAAAGGGGGCAGGTCAGACAACCGCATCCGTGCTTTTGTTTTCAACTTTCACAAGCATAAGAAATCGCGAGTGCCGCTCCACAAGCGTCGCAATGTAAGTTCCCCGCGTTCCGGCAATTAAATCACCTTCCCAATGGCCGGGTATAGCTCGATCTTCAATCGATGGCGGACGTTCACTGATAGAAATCGCGTCTTTGATCTCTCCGCGTTTCGCTCCCTTGCGAGTTGCATGCTTGGAACGGCAGATCGTCCGCCGTGATCGTAAATGCGCCGTCAGTTCCTTTTTCAGCACGCCACGCGCCTGAATATAGAGGCTTTTGTATATCGTCTCATGTGAGATCGTGTTTTCGATATCCATCGGGTGCTCGAGTTTCAACCAGCCAGCTATTTGTTCGGGCGACCAAAGTCCTTTGAGCTTCTTGATAACCTGCCGTCGCAATTTTGTATGCACCGACAGTTTGCATGGCTTTGGCCTTCGCGTCTCACGCATCATCCGCTGTTCAGCATTAGCGGCTCGATAGTGCGTTCGCCCGCCGTTGCGGTTCACTTCGCGGCTGATATTGGATGGTGCGCGATTTATGGCGTTGGCAATCTTACGAAAGGAATGTCCAGCCATTAAGCCGCGGGACACCTCTTCGCGATCCAGTAGTGTCAATGCCAAACGTGATCGTTGGCGCTTTGGCGGTTCAATCCCACCAGTTCGGCATAAAACACCATAAATAGCACCAGAATCCTTCTCAAATATCCGTCCAATCGACTTTAGGGATTCACCCAACCGATACCGTTCCCACAGCTCCGTTCGTTGTTCTGGCGTAAAAACCCGCCTTGCTCTTCTGGCCATCTTGCAAGCACTCCTTCTTTGCCTTCAAAGAATAAGCGTTGCGCCGACCGATTGAGGTCACCATTTTTATCGGAAGTATCGGATTGAATCATGCGCTTCGTAAAAATTGTGATCTTCCTTCCCGTTGACATTTTTGTGACGCGGTGTTCACATAAAATATCATTATTAAAAGGGGGGTATTTCACTGATTATAGATTGTATTTAGGTCATACAATTCAAAAAAAACTCTAAACTTAAACAACTCAAATAAATATATGAGGATTTGAAATGCCGGAAATTTTCAACTTTGGTGCAAACTGCGGTCCAACGATTTCAGTAGGTGGGAGCCTTCAAAATCGTTTTGATGCAGCCGAAATGGCAACAGGTAGCCTAACGGATGGATTAGCCTGTGGATTTCATGACTTTGCATTGGAAGGATTTGCCGAGTTTCGTAACGATGCAAACATTCCACAACCCATTGAAAGCGTCGTTCAAGGAATTGGCGAGGGGATAATTGATATTGTTTCGGCGCCACTCGGTGTTGTTGGAGGTGTTGTGGATGCTGTAAGGGGCAATTTTCAGGGTGCACTGTTCGGGCTTGTCAATTTTACAGCAGGTATAGGTTTCGGAGCGCCAATTCTCCACACAGTAACAGGGATCTCTGAAGGAATTGGATCCGTATTTAGTGGCATTGGTAATGGCCTATCAGGCTTTGGTTCAAGTTTAGGATCCGGAGGTTTTGGCGGGTTTGTTGGATCAGCGATCAGCGGTATTGGAAGTGTATTCAGTGGAATCGGAAGCTTTTTCAGTGGCGGCGGCGGGGGAGGAGGAGGTGGTGGTATCATCTCCTCAATCACAAGCTTCTTCTCGTCAATCTTCCCAGTCGTACTAGATTTGGATGGCGACGGAATAGAGTTGATCAGTTTCGAAGAGTCAGAAGTGCGACTTGATTTCGATGGTGATGGTGTCGCCGAACAAACAGGTTTTGTCGGCCCCGATGATGGTGTTCTTCTTTTTGATGCAGATAGTGACGGTACTTTCAGTGACATCAACGAAATTGCATTCGTCTCTTATCTTGAGGGTGCTGAGACTGATTTAGAAGGTCTGGCATTCTTCGATATAAATGGTGATGGTGTTTTGGATGAAACAGATGCGATCGAAGGAGACTTCGATTTTGACCAATTTAAAGTGTTTCAAGACGCCAACAGTAACGGCATTTCGGATGAAGGTGAGCTTATCACACTCCGTGAAGCTGGTATTACAAGTATTGATTTGGCACTAAACGGCGACTCATTCGAGCTTGAAGGCAATACCGTACATAATACATCCACTTTTACTCGCGATGATGGTACCACTGGCAGTGTCGGTGATGTAGCGTTTCGTGCCGCACCAATCGGTACTTCAGTGGATGCAGTTGAAGAGGGGGCAGCAGTAATCGAGTCCGACTTGGGTGTGAATACGTTTATTATCGGTGACGATGTTCGCAACGCCGAAGTCGTGGGTGATGATTCCGATGATTTCTTTATCTTTGAATCTCTTAGTAATGTATTTTATATTTCTGGAGGTGAAGGTGAGGATACGGCAATCCTTTCTACGAGCCAAAGCGTTGATGATTTCAATTTCCGGGCCATTGAAACCGATCGGGGGACTGCGCTCGTCGTATTGGACACCGTCAGTGGTGAAAACGTCATTATCAATGAGGATGTGGAATTCTTCTCGATTGGAAACGTAGTTTATGAAACTGCTGACTATTTATTCTCATAGGGTTGCGAATTGAACTTGCCGGCTCACTAGAAAGGTGGGTCGGTTAGGTAAAGAGGTGCACATAATTCATGACGTTTCCAAAGCTAATACCCAGCATACTGGCCTGTTTTTTTATTGTTGGTTGTGTAGCGGGACCACCTCGATATCTTACCGATGAGGAGGTGACCTGGATTGAGATTGCCAATGTTAATCCGGTAGATGCCCGCGAGAGAGTTTTGAATAGCATCGAGGCAATACGCTATTCTTGTAAGAAGACGGAGTACCGAGCTGATTTGCTCTTTAAATGTGGGAAGGGGCAAACGATCAACTATATGAGGCAGGTTAAGGGACTCTGCCGAGTGGCACCTGACAAAACATTCAACAGCCTCTGTGAGATCCACGTCTTGCAGGTTGATCGGCGCAACGGAGCTGGCCCTCCATACTCTCAGCCTGAATCTGTCAGAGCAAAAATCGATGCAAGCATTATTGCCGATACAAATGCGAAGCGAATAGACAGACCCGTTAAATCAAATAGCTTCTTTAGAGAAGATCGAGGAACACCGCTTACAAATGAACCACTGCCAGAGGGATGAAACGCTTACCCCAGCGTTACCCATATGTCCGATAAATTTGAATATCGGACTCGATGGATGGGCAGCCATTGCTAAGCTTCATTTTCAAGCCTATTGTCGATGCAAAATGAATAAAGTTAACAGGGGATAATACTATGAACAATTTAGCGTTTCTTTGCGGTCGATGGAAAATCTTTTTCGTCATAATTGTTTTTACTAGCTACGTTAGCGAAGCATTTGCTCAAAATATTAACATTGAAAAATTGGCGTATGATGAATTTGGAAATCAGATCACTGGCCCTGTTTCTTTGGGGGATACCATTAAATATGTAATCAATGTTACCTCTGATGGGGCAGCGCAATTGTCAGTTGAAGATACAATTAGTGCATCCCAAGAATTTGTTTCAGGATCATTGAGTGCAAATGAATGGCAACCCAATGGAAATCCACTATTCAATAATAACGCCGAAGTTTTTAATCAGCAAGGCCAAAATGATCTATTTACTTTAAATGTTCCCGTGGAAACATCTGGAGTAGGAATTGCTAGTGTTGGCGGTGACGGAACTATTCCAATACCCGTTGGGCAAAAAATTTATAGCGTTTTTCATCACGAACGATTTCAAGATACCGGAACCATTTTTTGTTGGGATTTATTTACTTTACAACAATGCCCTGGCACGTGGCCAAGAAATGCTACAGATGAAGATGGAAACTCTCTTGCAACGCCGAACAACGTGCACCATTTTGTTTCAGGAAATCGCATTTATTTTGGATCAACAAGGCAGGAAACGCTCAGTAACGGAGCTACAACTGTAGTTCCTGGGGCAGGTTGTTGGGATACGACTATTGATAATCCGTGTACCTTTGTGTCGTTCCGTGAATTGGATAATTCTTCTAGTCTATTGCCAAATTCCGATGGGTCTATGGGATCTCAATTGAATCCAGAAATATCCATGCAATTTGCTGGTATAGTCGGCATATCGAGTAGTTCATCATCACCTAATGATAGGGTTTATTTGCAAGCCAACAATAGCTTGTATTGCCGTACTGTTCCGAGTGGTAGTTCGTGCCCAGGTTGGTCAAACCCATTTATTCCCACTGCGCAAACTGGGGGGAATCGCGATATTTTTCTGGACGATTTTTCTGTTTCTAAAAGAATCTTTATATCATCGAATTCATCAAATACTGCAAATAGTATAGTTGCATCTTGTTTCCTTGCATCCAATGGCAGTCCTTGTGGAGCATGGCCTGCAACTGGTATCTTATTGCCGAATAAGATTACTCATTCAATTAGCCCCGGATTTGATAATTTAGGAGATCTAAATGCTATATGCTTTCATAATTTTGTAGCCTCTACCCCTCATGGTCTCTACAATCCGAATGGTCTGTCTACCGATGTAACTTGTCTAAGGCATCAGGACGGCACCCCTATTGGTCAAACTGATCCTGACATTCCAAAAAGAATCGCATACGAACCATTTCATATGTTGGGTGGAATACGAGTTTTGTACCCTAGATCAAGCGTGGCTCCGGCTAAGTGCATAGATTATAGCGGTTCTCAGCCTCAGGTATGTGGTGATTTTACCCCCACATGGAGTAATAATACGTATGCAGATTATGGTTATTCTCTAGACCCGGCCGCTCCGGGAAGGTGTTTTCTTGGGTTAGGGCATTGGGGAAGGCCGTGGCGTTTTAGTAGCGACGGTACTTTAGTTGATAGTCAAAACCCTAATATTTGCCGACCCTTTGTATATCAAAAGACATTTGATTTCGACGATATGTTTTGTGGTCCAACTCCCAACAGCATACGATGGACACATCTAGAGTTGGTTAACGCTCCTATGGGCTCTGAAAGATCGGGTACCATAGAGATTTTTGATGCGAACGGAAATTTAGTTCAATCAATCCCATTAGCTACTGTAGTAGGGAATAATATTCCTTTATTAGCTAACACGACAACTATATCTGCTCTTCTGGGACCATTAACAGTCATTTATACATCGGACCCAAATATTGACCGTGTGACAGAGTTTGAAATAAAACTCCATCACTCATCGAACCTACACTCGCAAATTTGCTATCAAACAGTTGTTAGTGAATGCGGCATGGTTTCAAACACTGCAGAACTAACTAGTCCGAATTTAGATACAATATCAACATTGGCTGATTTAGGCCTGACTGCAGGCGCTCAATGTGGTATTTCAGGGGCCACTGTAAAAGTTTGTAAAGTTGCCGGTGAAGGTGTTGAAGAAGGTGAGCTTTTTGATTTTGGTATTGGCTGGGATAGTCAGGGTCAAGGCGGTGTGACTGTTCCTGCCGGCCCAGCTCCGGACGGTTACTGCCAGGTGATTGCGACAAATGTGCCGACAGATCGTGAAATTGCTATTGGTGAGATTCGTAAAGCAGGCTTTGTGGTGACCGATATTGTCGCAGCCGGCGCTGGAAACCTTTCGATTATTAATCCAATTGACCGGGCTATTACGTTCAGTTCTGTTAGTGAGGGTGTGACTGAGGTCACATTCACAAATGAATACCGCACAGGATTTTTGGAGATTTGCAAGGTAATAAATGAGGACGGTCAATCCGGTAGTTCCACATTTGAAATTGAGGAAACGGGTCAGAGTTACACCATACCCGCAAATTCCTGTACTGCGGCGATTGAAGTTCCTGCAGGTAATTTAACAATCAACGAGACGGTTCCCGCAGGTTGGTTGATGGCAGGATGTATTGATTACGATCCAATATCAGATGCAATCAACACTGATAAAATAGTCCAATGTGATCTCGATGCCGGACGGATGGTCATTCATGTACCCTCAGGGGATATTTCTCAACAGACAATTGGGTTTGTGTTTAATGTTCGCGACGAGACGACATCGAGGTCTCAAAGCCGAACAAAACGGCGAGGACGGCGACAATCGCAGCGTTCGCATGAACGTCGGATTCGTGAAATCATTAATGGGGGCCGTTGATGCTTATGTTTATTCAAAAAACATTTTTCTTTTCGAAAAGCGACGTCTTAAGATCACTTTTAACGTCAGTGCTTTTTACTTTCACCGTGATCGCTAGCACCCCATCGAATGCTGGTGTTGTTAAAGTGTGCAAGGTGGCTGGTGAAGGCGTTAATGTTGGCGACAATTTTAATTTTTCGGCGACCAATGAACCAGACGATAACTCATCGCAGAACATTTTTAATGTGCCTTCAGGCGCAGAGCCCGGTGGCTTTTGCTGGATTGCTGGTCAGTATGAAGATGGCTTTGAAACCTTGATTACAGAAATTTCTCCAGTAGGTCACGTTGTGACGGATATAATTGTTGCGCCGTCCAATCGACAAGGTGGTATTTATGATCTCGATAGAAAGCAAGTCTCTGTTGTTTCCGGTGCCGGCATCACGGAAGTCACGTTCATAAATGAGCGGCGCTTCGGTTATATTGAAATCTGTAAAGAGGGTGGTGACCGCGATATTTTGTATGAGTTCGGTGTATACGGCGACACAGAAGAACCACCTGTTGCAATATCATCGGCCCCATCAGGTGCTTGTACGCCAGCCATCCAAGTTCCTGTAGGGCAATTAATTATTACCGAGCGGACAGCGGGAACAACCATCGACATCAATAATGGTGGCTGTTGGACAATACCGGGATCACGGCAAATAAGTTGTGATGCGAATAACTCTGTTATTGAAGTTGTGCCGGGTGATATATCTACGCAAACAATTGCATTCATTCTCAATGAAAAAACAAATGAGGGACTAGAAAATCTAGACCCTGTTGAAGATTCTATATCAGATACGAACCCGGGCGACTTATTGCAAATGTCGCCAGTTGGGGCTTCATTTTCAATTAATTACCCAATACAGCTCAACGATACAGACACTACTCAAATGCAATTGTCTTGTAGAAAAATAAGCAATCCGCAATCCGCAGTTGAAGTCTGCACTGCCTCCGCCTTGGAAGGTTTTGGAGATGAGAAATTCATATCGTTCAGCTTGAATGGCAAAAAAATAGCAATACTTCCTGTTAGGCCTGATGGAACGGCTTCTCTCGCGTTATCGAATACGTCACGGGGGGAACTTAGTACGTTACGTGCCGAGTTGCTTCGTGATGAAGACAAAATCAAGAATATTGAGTAGGTTAGTGTTTTCGAATGTAATAAAATGTCCGATAATTTTGGCGGACTCAAAGGGTCGGCGCAATGTAAGTTCTTTAATAGCAAAGAAGGAGCGCTTGCAATATGCCAAGGAAGCCGCGTCGATATCTAACTATTGAACAAACTGAAGACCTCTGGGTTCGTTGGAGTCGAGGTGAATCCCTCAAAGCTATTGGCAGGGAATTCGATAAAACATCATCAGCAATTTACTGGTTCTGTTACGTACTGGTGGTATAAGGCCGCCCGAACGTAAACGACATCCAAAATCTCTGACATTATCCGAACGTGAGGATATTTCCCGAGGGCTTGCTCGAGGCTGGAGCATTCGTGCCATTGCTGAGGCTATTGGGCGGACTGCATTGACCATTGTTTAGCGTCAGCGTTTGTGTCTCATCTAAATCTCCGTGAGATATATGATGAGCGAAAACCCTCTCTTAGCACAGACCTAAATCTGAGGCACAAGCGCTGACGGCAGACAGTTGGATAAAATCATGTGTCCGATAACTTTTAATATCGGACATATTCAAAGTGCAGTAAAGCGTTGGCTTTCGGAGAAGGATTTCAGAAATATGCAATCAACTGGAGTTTGGGTTGAGCATATTGGAAATTAATTCAGACTGGAATTTCAACGCCTAACGTATTCTCAACAATGTTTTCAATAGGTGTGTAAAGATCAACGTCAATCGATGGAGCGCTCAAAGTTGCGATCAAAGAGTATCGTGCTTTTCGTTGGCAATTTTGTGCTGAATCCTTCCACCACCCAGTTACGGGCTTGATGCATAATATATTGCGTGATGCGAGCTGAATCGCGGGTCCCGTCCACACATCGCTGTGTAGAGAGCCTGCAGAGATACTGTTCGCTCCAAACATCCAACCAGAATTTTCACCGCGTTCAGGGCCACTACCTCTTGGGTTTTCTCTATGAAGAGCATTTGTCCGTTTTAGAAAACTCGCTTCCGTTTCCTGGCGGCCTTTTAAATCAAATCGCAATCCAAACGATTGATATCGCTGTGGATCGATTGAAGCTGCTCGGCCAGGGTTTGGCTCAATGAAATAAGATAGCGTAATCTTAAGCTGAACATCATGGTCAGCTATTCCTTCAAGCACTTTTTGCGGCCAAGGTAATTTATAATAATGACTATCGCCAAATCGCTTACTCCCGCTTTCATTGAGAAATGGCTGGATATGATTTTGTGCGATCAGCGCCATATCATTCGTGGCCGATGCGATTGCCCTATCAGCGTTCGCAACGCCATGCCCATATTTGCGCAGAAGTGGGTATCGATCACGAAAAGCACTCGTATTTTCGAGCTTGTCTCTCATTATGGGTGTCCATTGGGCGCTATGAATAAGTAATGCTCGAACGGTTTCAGGCCAGTATTCCTCGTTACTGGCGCTAATCTCGGCCGCCAGGCGTGAGGCTTGTGCAACCGCTGCACTTGTTGCTGCAAAAGGTTTGAGATTGCTTTGACTTATCTCTTCGCTCGTCGTGAGAAGTGAGAGGGACTCAAGAGTGGCTGCTTGTGTTTTGGCTGGGTTTAAAGCGCGATTGCCGGCTTCCATTACGATGTCTGGTTTAATTGCAGTCTTGTTTTGTGGCCAGGGTATTGAAGTTCTACTGAACGGACTAATGTCTCCTTCTGCCGATATTGGCTGCCAATCTTCATGATGTTCATCATCAATCATTGTTTTATTGGTATACCCACCAACAGTAATAGCATTCCAGGCTTGAGCAGGATCTTCAATTGCTGTCTCGTCGGGGCTTTGTATCCGAGTAGCATCTATTTCAGCTTTAATATTACCAGCTGAAATCAGGATCAATCGTTTGGGCTCTTCTTGTTCATCAGGTGTTAAACCAAAAGCAGCTTGATCGATGGCTGCGCTCCAGGTAGAGGCTCTTAATCCGGATACATTTTCATTTGTAATAGCACTACAAAATAGTCGTTTCCGCCCAGGGTTATTGGTTTCTGCAAGTGAGATTGCAGATAATGTTATCGACCCATAACTTTGCGGATCGTTTGCGGCAAACCCGTTAGGTGGAAGCATTTTTACGGATTCCAACCTATGGTTTAATTCTACTTGCCGCTGATCTTGAAGCGAGGGCAATAAATCACCGTGTAAAGATAAACCAGCCATACCAGTACCGTGTCCATGATGATCATCACTGCCCCAGTCTTTATTAACAGACATTGTATCATTTGGTGATAAGGCAGGCTCAATTAGCATATGGCCGCGATTTACACCCGTATCGAGTAAGCAGATAGCGATAGCATCATTATTTGGCCATACCACGCGATTTGCAAAATCTTCTGACCAGTCATTTTGATCTTCTGGTTTATCCAAGAAATATACGGGTGAAGCTGAGGCTCGCCGTAGCTCTGCTATACTACCTGTAGCAAATAATAACAGCTCAATTTCAACGCGCGTTGCCTTGACCTGAAGGACTGTTGTTTCAGGAAAATGTAGCCAGTAATGGTTTTCTGCAATGACAAGGTTTAGCTTTTGGGAAGCTTCAAAAACAGCTTGATCCATCCTCGGATATGACCAAATCTCCCACCAAATTGCTTCATCATTTGCTTGTGGAAGCGCTGATAAATCGTCTGTCCAAAAACTCTCCAAGCGTGCTGACCGAATTGATTCTATAGGGTCTACACGGCTTTTATTGGGTGGTTGTTTGCCTCTAGCACTTAAGGGGCCAGTACGGTAATCCTCAAGAACTTTTTCCAAAACGGGTCTTGCATCATCTGGGACATATAAGACAGCTTTTATATCCTCATTATCCTCTCTCTTAATCGCGCCCGTGCGAACATCTTCCCTTTTGCGATCAAGCGTATCTAGTGGTTTGGCGTCAGGTCTTAATGTGACTTCAACATATACGCCATCTGGAGGCTCAAGGCGTTGATCTGTTGGCCTCTTGGTATCAGCATTGGTAAATGCCGCACGCATTTCTGCCAGGATTTTCTGTCCGTGCTCTACGCGAATTCTTGGGGCGCTTCCCCCGCCCATATTTCGAGCAGGTGCTTCTGACCTGACCCCTTTGAACGCAGCCAGCTAATAGTAGTAAAATGGCTGAATCAA
>CAYZLR010000109.1:0-10447 GCA_964479275.1 uncultured Caulobacterales bacterium | reverse complement strand
AGAATCATAAGTCGCTGAAATCACTCAATTGTAATTTTGAATTGGGCTCTTAGCCAATAATAAATGAGCAACCTAAAGTATTTCCAGATCAAGTGATGACCGGTTGAGCATCCGGGAATGTAACAAATAACAACTTAAAGCTCCTGCTTGTTTCCATTTGCAGCGGAGGTGACTTTAGGAGAAGAAAACCGCAAATCCCACTCTCTAGCTTCAAGATATCAACTTAAATTCTATAGTCAAAACCCGCAGAATAAGGTTATAATTAAAATCTTTAACGCTAATTTTTAAACGATCGATTACATGAACACTCTCATATTTAGTCTATTGCTCGGATACGGTTTTGGCTCCATTCCATTTGGATTGGTTCTGACAAAATTTGCAGGAATGGGCGATATTCGCAATATGGGGTCTGGAAATATTGGCGCGACCAATGTTTTACGCACGGGACGCAAAGACATTGCTCTTGCAACCCTCATTCTTGATGGTGGTAAAGCAGCCTTCGCGGTCATTCTGGCAAATATTCTAGGACTACGACCAGAGATCGCTGGGGCAACAGCGTTAATTGGTCATTGTTATCCGGTCTGGTTAAAATTTAAAGGTGGCAAAGGAGTCGCCACTTATCTGGGCTCTCTACTCGTTCTGTGGTTTCCTGCAGGCTTACTCGCATGTGTCACTTGGCTGGTAACTGCTTTTCTTTCACGCATTTCTTCCTTGTCAGCGCTTGTTGCAGCCTGCGCCGCCCCAATGGTTTTGTTTGCAATGGGAAAAGCCAGCTATGCAATTGCAGCCCTTGTCATGGCGATCATCGTGATTTTGCGACATCGTGAAAACATCCATCGTATATTGAATGCTACAGAACCCCGGATTGGGGAAAAGAAGAAAAGTTGATCCAAATCGATGGAAAAATCTCTTACCGTTGAAGAAAAAATTGATTGGCTGCAATTAATTCGCACACCTAATATTGGCCCAATTACATTCTACCGTCTTATTCAAAAATTTGAGACAGCTGCGAGCGCTTTAGAAAAGCTCCCTGAATTTTCACGCCAATCGGGACGAAAGAAACCATTATTGCCCGCAAAGCGCCATGATGCTGAACGAGAATTTAAACAGGCTCGTCGTTTAGGCATAACACTTTTGGCTGCCTGCGAACCAGAATACCCCACTCCCCTAAAATCCATTGCAGATCCGCCCCCTATTTTATATGCGAAGGGCCATATCAACCTATTCAATAAACCAGCCGTCGCTATCATCGGAGCACGCAATGCTTCAGCCACTGGATTAAAAATGGCAAGAACGCTCGCTACTGATCTTGGACAAGCTGGTATTGTCGTAGTATCAGGACTAGCGAGAGGTATTGACGGCGCCGCGCACGCAGCTTCTCTTGGTAGCGGTACAATTGCAGTTGTTGCCGGCAGTGTAGACCACATTTATCCGCCCGAACATGATGAGCTAACCCACAATATTGCCAAACAAGGTACTATTATTTCCGAACGTTCAATTGGCGCTCAACCCACGTCTAGAGATTTCCCAAGGCGCAACCGGTTGATTTCTGGCCTAAGCCGCGGCGTAATTATTATTGAAGCTGCGGCAAAATCCGGCACATTGATTACTGCCAGATATGCTCTTGAACAAGGACGCGAAGTATTTGCAGTACCCGGATCACCTCTTGATCCACGTAGTAAAGGCGCAAACAGTTTGCTGCGTGATGGCGCAACTTTAGTCGAAACAGCCAGCGACATCCTAGACGTTTTAGCCAATCAATCGCATCGATTAAAAGAAGGGGAACAAAACGATTTGTTTGCCGATGTTGCCTTCTCGAGGCCGAATGATGGCTCAGAGAGCGACACTATTGCGAGGGAGTTTTCGATTGATACTGAAAAACTACGCCGCGAGATTTATGATTTACTAAGCTATACGCCGCTGCATCGCGATGAAATATTAAGAAATCATGGCGCCCCCCCAAGTTACATCGCCGATGCCTTGCTCTCCTTAACTTTAAGTGGACATATCGCGGAGAGCGGAGGAGGTACATTTATTCGCCTTAACGAGACCAGCGAATAATGATTATCATATTTTAGATTACGCTAGATGTTTGCAAAAACCATGGTTAATTTTTCTGCGGCTTCAACAACTTCTTCTGGCGTGATACTCATGGGCGGGGACAGACGAATTACATTGCCGTAAAATCCGCCTTTGCCGATTAACAATCCAATCTCTTTTGCTGACTCCAATATTTCAGAAGTCCTTTGTGGGTCTGGTTTTCTTGATTTTTTATCTTCAACAATCTCAAGGGCAAGCGCGAGTCCCTTCCCCCTTACGTCACCGATAAAATCATATTTTTCAGCGAGCTTATGCAAACTACGGAAGAATTCCTCACCGCGCTTTTTAGCATTGGCTTGGAGATTTTGATCCATTAAGACATGAATATTGGCAAGGGCTCCGCGGGCAACTAACGGATTGCCGCCAAATGTTGAAATCGACAAGGATTGAAAACAATCCATAATTTCACTGCGCGCTATTACGCCGCCCATTGGCAACCCGTTACCAACACCTTTTGCAAAAGTAATTAGATCGGGTTTGATACCATGCGCTTGATACCCCCAAAAATGATCACCTGTTCGCCCCCATCCGGTTTGCACTTCATCACTGATAAAAAGTATATCATTCTCGTCAAGCCGTTCCTTTAAGGCGCCGAACAACCCATCAGGTCCCGCGCTGAATCCCCCAACCCCCAGCATCGGTTCGGCAATGAGGCAAGCCACATTCCCAGATGTTGCCACACGGATGACATTATCAAGATCCTCAACGCATGCAGCAATATAATCTTTGTCTGATAGATCTCGAAATGGTGTCCGATATCGATAGGAACCATGAATATAGTGAACGTGGAAAGGCGAAAGAGAGGATGGTGACCAGCTGGCGTGACCCGTCACCGGCACCGTCGCAAAGGAGCGTCCGTGGTATGAATGACGCATCGCTAAAATTTGATTGGAGTTTCTGTATGCCGTGGCCAGCATTAAAGCAGCATCGTTTGCCTCGCTTCCAGAATTTACAAAAAAAACTTTTGCATTTTCAATACCAGAGAGGTCCGCGATTGTTTCAGCCAGCTCTATTTGCGACTCAATCAGATAAAGGGTCGATGAATGAATCATCTTGCCGGCTTGTTCACGAATAGCGTCTATGACGGATGGCTCATTGTAACTCGTCATAGTGGTCAAGATTCCACCAAAAAGATCCAGATATTCAACGCCGTCACCATCCCAGACACGGCGACCTTCACCGTGCACCAATTCAATTGGCGTTTCATAATAAACCGGCGCCCAGTTCGGGAGGACAGCTTTATGTCTATCGTGCAAAATATTATTTCTTGGCATGGAATTCTCCCAGCTGCGGGCAAAATGCGATATGGTCAGTTCAACATTACGGTACACAACCTTAAAAATTTGATCAATAGGTAAAAAAAATTGATCGACATTGCAAAACATGGTACCTTCAAAAAGTGAGGAATACCAATTCCTTGTCTGGCGCATCATACAATATTATGAAGTGAGCCGAACACAATAAGAGATTGGAGCGCGTGAAATGGCTGACTTGAGAACAAATTTCATAGGGATTAAATCACCCAATCCATTTTGGCTCGCTTCTGCCCCTCCCACAGACAAAGAGTATAACGTTGTTCGCGCTTTTGAAGCGGGATGGGGCGGTGTTGTTTGGAAGACTCTTGGGGAAGATCCGCATGTTGTGAATGTGAACGGCCCCCGATACGGCGCGATGTATAGTGCCAACCGGCAGCTTATGGGGCTTAACAATATTGAATTAATTACGGACCGCCCTCTTCATACGAATTTACAGGAAATTAAAACCGTAAAACGAGCCTGGCCGGACAGAGCTATGGTTGTATCACTTATGGTGCCTTGCGAAGAGGAGTCGTGGAAACGAATTTTACCACTTGTTGAAGACACAGATGCTGACGGCATTGAACTCAATTTTGGATGTCCTCATGGAATGTCAGAACGAGGCATGGGGGCTGCGGTTGGTCAGGTTCCAGAATATATCGAACAAGTCACCCGCTGGTGCAAACAACATACGCGCATGCCTGTGATTGTAAAATTAACGCCAAATATAACCGATATCAGATATCCCGCTCGTGCGGCAAAAAAGGGCGGCGCTGACGCCGTTTCAATGATCAATACCATAAACTCCATTATCGGGGTCAATCTTGATGAGATGGCCCCGACTCCCACGATAGATGGGAAAGGCACCCATGGTGGTTATTGCGGACCGGCAGTGAAACCGATTGCATTGAATATGGTTGCAGAAGTGGCCCGAGATCCTGAAACTGCAGGCATTCCTATTTCCGGTATTGGGGGAATTGAAAGCTGGCGCGACGCTGCAGAGTTTCTAGCCCTGGGGGCGGGTACGGTTCAAGTTTGCACAGCGGCGATGACTTATGGTTTTCGCATTGTCGAAGAAATGAGCGAAGGCCTAAGCCGCTGGATGGATGAAAAAAATTACACCTCGATCGAAGATTTTTCCGGCCTTGCCACACCCAATGTTTCAGATTGGCAGCATTTAAACCTGAACTATGTTGCAAAAGCCGTCATCGACCAAGATGCCTGTATTCAATGTGGGCGCTGTTATATTGCCTGTGAGGATACATCACACCAGGCGATTACAGCCACAAAAGATGGGAAGCGCCATTTCGAAGTTATCGACGAAGAGTGCGTAGGTTGTAATCTATGTGTCAGTGTTTGCCCTGTAGAAAACTGCATTACGATGGAACAAATGACACACGGCACAGACCCACGCACAAATCAGAAAATTTCTGATACCCATTATCCCTGGACGGAGCACCCAAATAATCCAATGAAAAGACAAGCTGCTGAGTAATTTTTCGTTAGGAATACTATAATTTTTTTTGAGGCAAATGCATAATGAAGACTTTTAACACAGTCGCAAATGGTGAACTCACTCGCCAACAAATCGAAGAGAATTTTGAGGATTTGCACCCTCCTCTTTCCAAAAGCAACGCTGTAGTAGAGGCAGCCCGTTGTTTATATTGTTATGATGCGCCTTGCATGAATGCCTGCCCGACACAGATCAATATTCCAAAGTTTATCAAACAAATTCATTCCAGCGATGCAGACAGCGCAGCCAAAACAATTTTGAGTCAAAATATTTTAGGCGGAACATGTGCACGGGCTTGCCCAACTGAAGAACTTTGCGAAGAAGTTTGCGTTGTTCATCACACCGAAGGAGGCCCGGTAAAAATTGGTGAATTACAACGATATGCAGTCGAAGGTCTCATTGACACCGTATCCGAGCACCCTTTTGAAAGAGCCCCGCAGACAGGTGTTACCTTTGCCGTTATTGGGGCCGGACCGGCTGGCCTCGCCTTTGCTCACCGCTTTGCCATGCTTGGTAACAACGTCATCATTTTTGAAAAAAAACCAAAGCCTGGCGGTCTCAATGAATATGGGCTGGCAGAATATAAAATGGCCGGTGGATTTGCACAAAAAGAAATCGAATTCTTACTGAAAATTGGTGGTATAGAAATCATCTACAACCAAAATTTGGGGGAAAACCTCTCACTGACAACCTTACAAAATAAATATGACGGTATCTTTGTCGGTATCGGTCTTGAAAAAGCACGATCCATTAATATTCCCGGACACGAACTACCGGGCATCGAAAATGCTCTGGATTTCATTAATGATTTACGACAAGAATCCGAAAAATCAGATATCACCACAGGCAATGACGTCGTTGTGATTGGCGGAGGCAATACAGCAATTGACGCCGCTGTTCAGGCCCGTTGCTTAGGCGCACGCGCTGTCACCCTTGCCTACCGTCGAGGCCCTGAAGCAATGGGAGCAACCCATTGGGAACAGCAATTGGCTTACATTAACGGGGTCACCATTCATCATTGGCTCAGCCCACAGTCTTTTATTGGCGATAGCACAGTTAAAGCCGTTCGTTTCTCGATCATGCAAACGCAAAACGGAAAACTTGTCGACACAGGAGAGACGACCGATATTCCAGCCGATCGTGTTCTTTTGGCGATTGGTCAGGAAATGATCGATAATGGCCTAGAAAACCTGAAAACAGAACATGGAAAATTTGTTATTGATCAAACTTATCAAACCTCGATATCTGGAATTTACGCTGGTGGCGACTGCACAAGAACCGGTGTCGATTTAACGGTACAAGCTGTAGAAGATGGCAAGCAAGCGGCTATTGCCGCCGATCAACATATGCGCAAAAACAAGCCAATTGCAGCAGAGTGAACTCGCAACAATAAAATAAAATCATTGCCACATCTGTGTGCGCATAGAGGAAATCAACATGAATCAAATCGCACATATCATCAGTGGAGAGAGCGTAAAGAGCACACACACTGCACCAGTTTTTAACCCCGCTACAGGCATACAGACCGGGACTGTTTGCATCGCGAACCAGTCAGAGGTTGATAAAGCAATAAAGTCAGCGAGGAACGCCTTAGGAGGATGGAGCACAACGCCAGTTGCTAAACGCTCAGAAGTGATGTTCTCAATGCGCACGATTATGCGTGAGCGCCAGGATGATATCGCTAAAATAATATCATCTGAACACGGTAAAACCCACGGTGATGCTTTGGGAGAAGTCACTCGTGCTCTTGAAGTTGTGGAATTTGCGTCAGCGGCGCCTCAACTCTTAAAGGGAGACTTCTCGCGCGGTGTTGCAAAAGGGGTCGATACCTATAGTGACCGTGAACCCCTCGGTGTTGTTGCTGGAATCACCCCCTTCAACTTCCCGTTCATGGTTCCTTTATGGATGATCCCTATGGCCATCGTCTGCGGGAATACGTTTATCCTGAAGCCATCTGAAAAAAATCCATCTGCGGCAAACTTGATCCATGAACTATTCGCACAAGCTGGTTTACCTGATGGTGTACTCAATATCGTGCACGGCGCGCACGATAGCGTGAATGCCATTCTCGATCACAAAGACATCTCAGCTATCAGTTTTGTAGGATCAACGCCTGTTGCTGAATATGTTTACCAGCGCGGATGCGCCTCTGGTAAACGTGTCCAGGCACTGGGCGGCGCGAAAAATCATATGATCATTATGCCCGACGCCGATATAGACCGAGCCGCCGATGCCCTTATGGGGGCAGGATATGGATCAGCGGGAGAAAGATGTATGGCCATTTCTGTTGCCGTACCCGTTGGCGAAAAAACAGCGGATCAATTAATCGAAAATTTAGCTCCGCGCGTTCGAGCCCTCAAAGTTGGTCAAAGCACGGATACTGATGCTGAGATGGGCCCAGTCATCTCGGCCCCTCACCGAGATAGAGTGCGCGATTTGATACAATCTGGCCAGGATGAAGGTGCTGATATCGTTGTTGATGGCCGCACATTGCAAATGCAAGGTCTAGAAGATGGGTACTGGTTAGGCGGCACTTTATTAGACAAAGTATCCCCAGGTATGAAAGTTTACGACGAGGAGATTTTCGGCCCTGTTTTATCCGTGGCCCGTGCAAATAGCTACGAAGATGCGGTTAAAATGATCGACAATAACCCCTACGCAAATGGAACCGCCATTTTTACTAATGATGGTGATATTGCCCAAGACTTCACGTCGAGAATAAAAGTCGGAATGATCGGAGTTAATGTCCCCATTCCCGTTCCCGTGGGCTATCATAGCTTTGGCGGCTGGAAGAGATCTTCTTTCGGTGCCCATGGTATTTATGGGCCAGAAGCGATTCATTTTTATACGCGGCGCAAAACCATAACGACGCGATGGCCCGCAAGTATACGCGCAGGGGCAGATTTTCAATTTCCAACCATGAATTCATAAATCTATTATTTCTCGAATATTTGGCGACTTTGCCAGCTCAAACCATCAGGAGACAAAAAATGACAACATTGCGCGGCGGCTTAATACAGATGGGTTTAAAGGGGTCAACAGATGACACCCCTGAGAACATCACCAAATTGATGATTGAAGCTCATATCCCTCTGATTGAAAAAGCAGGGAAGGAAGGCGTGCAAGTTTTATGTTTTCAGGAAGTTTTCACACAACCCTATTTTTGCCCAAGCCAAGATGCCAAATGGTATGATGCCGCTGAATATATTCCTGATGGAGCGACAACAAAGTTAATGCAGGACTATGCCAAGAAATACAATATGGTCATTGTTGTCCCGATTTATGAAAAAACCGATGTAACGGGCATTTATTATAATACAGCTGCAGTCATTGATGCGGATGGAAAATATCTTGGCAAATATCGCAAAACCCACATCCCGCAAGTTCAAGGCTTTTGGGAAAAGTTCTTTTTCAAGCCAGGGGCTTCAAACTGGCCTGTATTTCAAACAGCTTACTGCAAGCTAGGCGTATATATATGTTATGATCGCCATTTCCCTGAAGGATGGCGCGCCCTCGCCCTTAATGGTGCAGAATATATTGTCAATCCGTCAGCAACAGTGGCAGGGTTATCAGAATATCTGTGGAAGTTGGAACAACCCGCTTCAGCCGTCGCGAATGGTTGCTGGATTGGTGCCATTAATCGAGTCGGGGTTGAAGCCCCTTGGAACATCGGTGAGTTTTATGGTCAAAGCTACTTTGTCAGCCCGCGCGGTCAGATTGAAAAAGAAGCGAGCCGCGATCAGGATGAACTCATCATTCATGATATGAATATGGAAATGGTTCGCGAAGTACGCGATAATTGGCAGTTCTTTCGCGATAGGCGGCCTGAGACATACGGATCATTGGTTGGATTAGAATAAAACAAGTTGTTTTCGCCGCTATTTTCAAACTTTGCGGGGCGTAAAATTTGAAGGGTAACAAAACAATGTCAGAAACAGCGTCGGCTAACACACAATCTGAAAATCAATATGATTCAAGTTTGTGGAATAAGGATTTAGCGCCAGTAGCAAAGCAAGACCGCACCTGGGGCGTTTTGGCTTTTTCATCACTGTGGGTGGCGATGGTTGCTTGTGTTCCGACCTATCTCCTCGCAGGCGGCCTCGTTGCTGCTGGAATGAACTGGTGGCAAGCTGTTCTGACCGTATTTATCGGTAATGCGATCATTTTGGGCCCAATGATTGCTATTGGTCATATGGGGGCTAAATATGGTGTCCCCTTCCCTGTCTTGTTGCGATCCGCATTTGGCCCCCATGGCGCAAAAATACCCGCTGTCGCGAGAGGGTTAGTTGCTTGCGGCTGGTTTGGCATTAATAGCTGGCTGGGAGGCTCAGCCATTTATGTGATTTTGAATACGCTATCAGGCAATAGCTTTGTCAGTCATGATTTGCCCATTCTCGGTATTAACGTGGCTGAATTTTTCTGCTTCCTCGGCTTTTGGTCGCTCCATTTATACTTCATCCGTAACGGGACTGAATCGATCAGATGGCTTGAAGTTTATGCTGCCCCGTTCCTTTTAGGCATTCTCGTGGCTCTACTCATTTGGGCTTATGTGACAGCCGGTGGTTTTGGCGCCATGCTATCCGCGCCCTCGCAATTTGTCGCTGGAGGTGAGAAAGAGGGGCAATTTTGGAGCGTATTCTTTATTTCTTTGACTGGCATGGTCGGCTTTTGGGCCACCATGGCGCTGAATATTCCAGACTTTACCCGGTTTGCAAAAAATCAGCGTGCACAGATTTTAGGACAAGCCCTAGGCTTGCCAATTCCTATGGCTTTATTTGCATTCGTCTCGGTCGCGGTTACATCTGCGACAATGGTGATCTATGGCGAAGCCATCTGGAATCCTGTAGACTTAGCCGGGCGCATGGGCGGCGCAGGGATTATTATCGCCCTTGCCGCACTAACCATCGCAACCTTGACAACAAACCTTGCGGCGAATGTTGTTGCCCCCGCTTACGGGTTTTCAAATCTCGCCCCTTCAAAAATATCTTTCGTTCAAGGCGGATATATCACGGCTGTAATCGGCGTTTTGATCTTTCCATGGAAATTAGTCGAAGATGCAGGCGCATATATCTTTACCTGGCTTGTTGGCTACTCAGCGCTGCTAGGGCCGATTGCAGGCATCCTGGTTGCTGACTATTTCTTGATTAAGCGTGCCAACCTTCAGGTCGATCAACTTTTTAAGCATAATGGCATTTATAGAGCTCATAATGGTTGGAATATCGCCGGGTTAACTGCTTTTCTGATTGGGGTTATTCCGAATATTCCAGGGTTTTTGCAAACTGCCGGGCTTCTCTCTTCCGTACCCGCATTTTTTAATACACTTTATGTATACGCTTGGTTTGTTGGCTTTATCGTCGCTGCGAGCGTGTATTGGATATTGGCACGTAGGCAGGCTCATAACCAAAACTAAGATATTCAAATCGTTATACCAGTTCCAAAGATTTTTGGATTGTGCCTCAGTTTGAAATCAAAAGACACTTTCTCGCCAATTCTGTTGAAAAACTCTTTGGTTTGAATGGTGTTATCATGCCTTTTAGAG
>CAYZLR010000108.1:0-10557 GCA_964479275.1 uncultured Caulobacterales bacterium | reverse complement strand
CCTATGCCCTGCTATTCAAACCATGAAAACTGAAGTTTTTCAGCTGCCTGTTAAGGTATTTTTTTGCAGCTACGGCCGCTCAACTGGTAGCGACTCGATTTGGAAACACTTTAAAAAAAGCCCGGCAAAAAATTGCCGGGCTTTTTTTTATAAAATAGAAAAACTTAAAATGCCTGCGCATCCAATGCCATCATGGTCTCGGATCCTGATTGAATTTTAGCCAGATGGGCAGCGCTATCTGGCAAAACCCGTTCAACAAAATATTTTCCGGTTAAAAGTTTATTTTTGTAAAATTCATCATCATTGGCAGCTTGTAACGCTGTTTTTGCCATATCAGCCCAGCTATATGCGAGCGCTGTCAAGGCAAAAAGATGCAAATAATCCATCGAACCAGCACCGGCATTATCAAAATTTTGCATCGCATTCGCGCCCATCCACTGCGTGGCCTCAACCAACTTGGCCTTCACATCAGACAAACCATCCAAATATATTTTTATACCTTCAGTATCTTGATGATCGGCGATAAACTCGTCAATCTCTTTAAAGTAAGCTTGCCAGGCGCGCCCACCATCAGCCATCAATTTGCGGCCCACCAAATCCAGGGCTTGAATTCCATTGGCCCCCTCATAGATCATGGCAATACGGGCATCACGAACAAATTGCTCCATACCCCATTCCTGGATGTATCCATGGCCCCCTAAAATTTGTTGCGCATTTGACGCATGCCAATACCCCTTTTCAGTAAGATACGCCTTCAAAATTGGTGTCATCAGCCCAAGATAATCATCACACGCTTGACGTTCAGCCTCATCCTCTGATTTGTGGTGTAAATCTGCAGATAGCGCGGAGCGATACATCCAGTGACGCGCGCCCTCATTAAATGCTTTTTGATCCAGTAACATCCGGCGCACATCAGGATGAACGATAATCGGATCAGCTGCTTTTTCTGGCTCTTTGGTGCCGGTTAATGATCGCCCTTGCAAACGATCGCGGGCGTAATCAACACCGTTTTGATAAGCCACTTCTGACATCGCAAAACCTTGCAAGGCCACCCCCAGACGGGCTTCGTTCATCATCGTGAACATCGCACGCAACCCTTTATGCTCTTGACCCAGAAGGTATCCCGTTGCCTCATCATAATTCATCACGCATGTTGAATTCGCATGAATGCCCATTTTTTCTTCAATGGCCCCGCAACTGACCCCATTGCGCTCTCCCAGTGATCCATCGTCATTAACGTGCACTTTGGGTACGATAAAGAGCGATATACCCTTCACACCTTCTGGCGCACCATCAATGCGCGCCAATACGAGATGAATAATGTTATCCGTGAGGTCATGCTCTCCTGCAGAGATGAAAATCTTTTGACCAGAGATTTTGTAGCTACCATCAGCTTGTGGGCTAGCCTTCGTGCGTAACAATCCAAGATCGGTTCCGCAATGAGGCTCAGTCAAATTCATCGTGCCCCCCCATTCGCCAGAGGTCATTTTCGGTAAATAGGTTTGCTTTTGTTCATCGCTCCCATGAGCATAAATTGTTTGCGCCGCGCCCATGGCCAAGCCAGGATACATACCAAAGGCCATATTCGAACCCGATACCATTTCGTTGATCACAACAGAAAGGATATAGGGCAACCCTTGCCCCCCATATTCAGGATCAAATGATAGACCTTGCCAGCCTCCTTCACTGAATATTTTATATGCGTCTTTAATACCGTCCGGCGTCGTCACGCTTCCATCTTCATGGCGCACGCATCCTTGCTTATCGCCACTATGATTGATCGGGTGTAACACATTACTGGCTAGCTTAGCCCCTTCTTCCAGGATTGCCTCGACAAGGTCAGGCGTGGCCTCTGCAAACCCCGGTAGATTTGAATGTTTTGAAATATCAAGCACTTCGTGGAGCACAAAACTCATATCTCGAAGGGGGGCATTGTAAGTCGTCATAATGATTTCCTCTTAATCTCGCACTTAGGTTTGGCAATTAGATTTAACAATTTGCATTCACAATTTCGCATTGACAATTTTCAACTAACAACAGCGGTTCTAGCCCAGATTTCTCGCTTGAAGGCTCTTGATCACAGAACTCATCACCCGAAACGATAAAATCCAAGCACTAGTATCTTTACAGGTTTGTATAAAACGTAAATCAAACAACGCAAAGCGTGTTGTGCAGTGCGACATATGATCCCTTTAATCGACCAGAAAGTCTTGGCATCTTCACCCAATATTATTCGTTTTTTAAAGATTAATTAACCATAACCCTGCTCTATCTAGAGACATCAAAGTTGCGTTAAATAGCGTGATGAAAAGGGAAATTAGGGGTTTGCCAATAACGCGAAGCAGCTTAACGCTTTTCAGTCATTCTTATTTTGAAAGTTTACGGACACAAAAAGGTTGCGCACCCCCCTTCCAAAGCTTTCACAGACTATTGCCAAACTAAGGATTTTCGGTGACCACTATGAAGTCTAATGCACCTTGGAGCGTTAAGGGAATTGCCAAAGATACACGCGAAACCGCCAAAGAGGCGGCACGTAAAGAAGGCATGACCGTTGGTGAATGGCTTAATACTGTAATTCATCAGGCTCGTAATGAGGAATCCCAATCTGGCGGTGAAATTTCAGGGATACAAGTCAACGACATTGTGAGCGCCATTGAGCAATTAAGCCACAAAATTGGCTCTCAAGAACAAAAGACGGAACGGAGTGTCGAGCATCTCTCTCGCAATTTGAGAGGAATCATCGATCGCATCCAAACCTTGGAAACCACGGCAAAAAATCAATCTGACACAAATCGTGTTGACAATTCCGGCAACCGTGACTTTGAAGAAAGCTTGGTCAAGCGTCTCGCTATTCTCGAACAAAAAACCAGCGACAATCAACGCATCGACGCTTTGCGTGCTCTGGAAAAAGCTGTCGGTCAGGTTGCTGCCCAGTTTGACACCGCTCAAAAAGCGACAGTCGCCAGAATCGAAGCGAACGAAACCGATCTTTCTGATCTAGGGATGCAACTAGCCAAAATTGACGCCAATATCGTCACCTTGACGGAACAAAATACTCAATCACAACCCGCGCCGCAACTCAATGAAGAGTTAAGCGCGTCAATCAGTGCGCTTGATAATCGCCTGGGCTCCCTTGAGGGTAGTCAAAATACTGGCGCGATCACTGATCCCGATTTTGCTGAACGTACCGGCAAACGTCTTCGGGTTTTAGGCGACGAAATCAAACGCAGTGGCGATCAGGTGCGATCGCTAGAAACTTTAATCAGCCGGCTCGCCGATCAAATCGATGCGGCAGAACAACGAAGCTCGGACGGCGTTCAAAAAGTAACTGAGACCATCACAACTTTAAGTGAGAAATTCTCGGAAGCCCAAAAAAATCAAAAAGAATCCTCACAAGCTTCAACATTAGATCAGGCATTTTTAACTAAAGAAATTGCCAAAGCTGTGAATAGCTCCAATCAAGATTTAGAAAATCGCATTGCATTCATTCAAGACACTATTGATACCCGTTTTAATCAAGTTCAGGAAAACACGCCGCAAACAGCCTCTCCAATCATTAGTGTGATTGACCCCTCGCAAGAAAAAACCGCTCACGATCAATCTCACAAAGAACTGGCGCCTCAAACCTCGCCCAGTATTGATGCATTGGGACTGGAGGGCCAGGAAGATAACCGAGAGGCTAATCTTGGCATCGACACTCAAAACATCGCGCATAGTGAAGCCGCAGACCCTAAAACTGCTCTTGATCAGCCGGACACGGCGCTGGATCAACCGGTGGCATCCGCTTCAGCAACAGGCTCCCTTTATGAGGATGATCAAGAAGAGGAGTTAGTAGAGGATAATTTTGATAATATCTTTGACGATTTTGCCCTGGATGACGATACAGAGGATAAAACGCCTCACCAAGAAGATAGCATTACGGCACAATCAGATGAGAGTGAATTTGAACCAATAGCACATGCTAACCATCTCTCAGAATTTTGCGGCAACCAGGACACACATCAAACAGACGCGAATTTTGATACAGAGCAAATCTCTGCTGAGATCAATGAAATTCTAAACGGAAGTGCGCCGCAAAGATCAACCCAACCTCACGTTGAGCCGGTCAAAGACGCAGCAAAGCGCATGCCTGAAGCGCAACAAAGTGAGGCATTTGACGATTATATTGATGATATCGGTCCGTTTCCAGCCACTGAGGAAACTATAGCACGCCCACGAGCTTCAGCTCCCTCTTCTCCGGCCCCTCATCGCACAACTCAAGAGCTCAACCCCGTATTCGACGATGAATTCTCCTCATCACCCGACCATGGCAATTTCGATCAACCCACACACACCGGAGACTTAGCCAAGTCGAACCCGGCACCAGCATCGGTTGAAACGACACAAGAGCACATTGCAGCACCGCGTCAAAAACCTGCCCCCACACAAACAGCGGGCAAATTACCGCGAACTGCTGAGGGGAAAATAGATGTCGCAAGGTTAACGCCAAAACAAAAAGCGATTCTTGCGGCACGGGCCCAGAAGAAAAGACAGGAAGCTGCCGCCCAAGCAAGGCATGCACGAAGCCAATACCAATCCTACGATGAACGTAACGAGATTCAAGACGAAGGGACCTCTGTACTCTCAAAGGTAACATCGTTGTTTAAGCGCGGGCCAAAAAACGATGATGCGTTTGACCGCGAACAAGTTCCACAAAGTAAAAAAAAAATACCCACACCATCACCGCAGATAGACGACGCAGACCGCGCAACTGACTTTAGAGCGGCAAAACGCCGGGATAAGGCTGCCAGATATGTCGAAGGAAATTTCCTATTTAGAAATGGAAAACCGACAAAAGTGTTTTTAACCATTGCAGGTATTCTGCTGCTGTGCTTGATTTTTCTTGTCGCAAAACCCTTTTTGAATAAACCACAACCGACCCGGTCGCGCCAAACAAGTCGAACACTTTCTACAACGCCAAGCGCCGTGAAAAATGTCCCTGGTCCCGCTTTAACTGAACCGAACTCATCTTCAGAAACACAAATCCCGCCCGTAAAACCGTTACTTGAAGCTCCCTCAGTGGATGGTGAGGCCGTGGTGCGTCCACGCCAGCTCTTCCTAGAAAGCATGGCAATACTCGAAGGCGGAGAAGACGGCCCGGGCGCTGAAGCAGCCTTCAATAATATCCAGAAATCAGCTTCTCTCGGTTACCCACCAGCCCAATTCCAATTGGGCGAATTTTATAAAAACGGATTGCACACTGAGCAAAATGCAGGTCGCGCGAGAACGTGGTTTCAAAGAGCGGCTTCAGGCGGTAATGTTTATGCCATGCACCGCCTTGGTTATCTTTTCGCGGAAGGAGAAGGAGGCAGCGCTGATATAACAACGGCGATTGAATTTTTTGAACAAGCCGCAAATTTTGGTTTTGTCGACTCGCAATATAATCTCGGTGCAATTTTTGACCCTGGCGCTGGCAATGATCCGCAAGGGATTCAAAATGTCGAAAAGGCTTATAAGTGGTATGCTCTGGCTGCCCTCAATGGCGACAATCAGGCCGGTAATAAAGCAGCAGACATAGCCAGCCGTTTATCCTCGGCACAAAAGGTTAATCTTGATCAGGAAATCGCCTCATGGCGCGCACAACCTGTAAATGTCAGCGCCAATGAGAATTTATCAAATTAAACATCGATTACACACACTTCAAAGTATTTTGCGTGTCTGTGGGAACCGATTTAGCGGCAATAAATGAGAAAAAAGAAAGACTTAAAGCACCTCAGCGATTCAATTTGAAGTGGAGGCGCTTTAAACACTGATTGGGCTATACTTTAGATTGCCCAATCAACCGCAAGCATTAAACTAGCTGTACCCCTAAAGCTTCAAACAAAGTACTATCTTTATCTTGTCCGGGATTATTTGTCGTTAGTAGGCGCTCTCCAATAAAAATTGAATTCGCACCGCATAAAAAACATAAGGCCTGCATCTCGTCACTCATCGACTCTCGCCCTGCAGAGAGGCGAATATAGGATTTAGGCATCAATATTCTTGCAACTGCCACAACCTTAATAAAATCAATAGATGATAATTTTTCAGACCTTCCTAGCGGCGTACCTTGCGTTGGCATCAAGCCATTAATCGGTACAGATTCAGGAGGTGGGCTCATATTAGCAAGGGCAAGCAGGAAACCGACTCGATCTTCTGGCTCTTCCCCCATACCAACAATACCACCGCAACAAACCTTCATACCCGAGCGTCGTACACGCTCAAGTGTATTAATGCGATCTTCAAAGGTGCGGGTTGAAATTACTTTGGGATAATATTCAGGGGAAGTATCAATGTTGTGATTATAGTAATCAAGTCCAGCATCGGCCAATTGCTCAGACTGCTCATCGCTTAACATGCCTAAAGTCATGCACGTCTCCAAACCAAGTGCTTTGACCTCTTTGACCATAGAGCATAATTCTTCCATGTCCCGTTCTTTTGGTTCGCGCCAAGCGGCCCCCATACAAAACCTTGAAGCGCCCTCAGTTTTTGCTGCCCTCGCTTCGGCTAGTACTTTTTGCGTATCCATTAATTTTGACGCTTTCAGCCCGGTATCAAATTTCGCAGATTGATTGCAATATCCGCAATCTTCCGGGCACCCACCAGTTTTAATGGATGTTAATCGAGACGCCTGCACCTCATTAGGGTTAAAATTTTCACGGTGCACGAGACTGGCGCGATGCACGAGATCCATAAATGATAAAGCCATCAATCCATCGACATACTCACGACTATACTGCTGATCAATTGATCTAAATTCACCGTCCATATTATCCATCTATTTCTTAGAAGATTAAAAAATTCACCCATACGTGACGCCTCAAAAGCTATCACCCACGGCACATTATCGCATTAAGGGTTCATCGAAACTGCGCAGTTTACGCGAGTGCAATTTACCCGCATTGGCCTCAGCTCTGAGAAGTTCAACCGCACGAATACCAATATCGAGATGTTGACTGACACGCTCTTGATAAAAAGCATCTGCCATTCCCGGTAATTTTATTTCCCCATGCAAAGGGCGATCAGAAACACATAACAAGGTCCCATAGGGCACACGATAACGATATCCATTTGCCGCAATGGTTGCCGATTCCATATCAATCGCAATGGCACGAGCCTGATTGAGGCGAACCGCATTATGCTCAAAGCGTAATTCCCAATTTCGATCATCCGTCGTAACAACCGTCCCGGTACGCAATAACGCTTTTAACTTGGACTCTTCAATACCGCCGACTTCACGCACAGCTTGCGTCATCGCCAGTTGCACTTCTGCAATGGTTGGTAAGGGCACAGACGGTGGAAGAAAATCATCCAAAACCTTATCATCTCGCAAATAGGCATGAGCAAGAACATAATCACCAAGTCGTTGCGTGCGCCGCAACCCACCGCAATGACCAATCATTAACCAAACATGCGGTCGCAATACTGCCAAATGCTCTGTAATTGTTTTCGCATTTGATGGGCCAACACCAATATTAACCAGCGTTATACCTTCATGTTTTCCTTGCACTAAATGATAAGCTGGCATTTGCGGCAGCTTCGATAAAGGCGGAACGGAGGGTACTTTTCCTTTTTCAAAAATACGATCACCTGGTTCCACGTAACACTCTGCGCGCCCAGCCTCAACTTCGGCCTTTGCATATTCCGAAAATTCATCAACATAACGTTGATAATTCGTAAACAGAATATATCGCTGATAGTGCTGCGGCTTAGTCGCGGTGTAGTGCTGAATACGGTGGAGTGAATAATCAACTCTTTCCGCCGTGAACAAAGAGAGAGGCATGGCGCCAAAGCGTTGTAATATTCTGTGTCCGTCAACAATATCATCATTCGTTGAGACTAAATTTGGCATATGAAAATGCAATTGCAGGCCGGCGCGCTTTTCCGCTGTTAAAGCTGACGTTGCTTTTTCCAGGGCAAAAGTTAACGGCATGGGTATGTGCGATGTACCAACATAAATGGCGGCATCAAATCGCTCAATAATACGGGTTAGCTCTTGGGTTAAAAATTCTTTATAAAGAGCTGGACGGGTAAATGCCACGCCGTGCAAACTTTCCGAAGCAACCCCGCCAAGAGCCAGTTTACTCGTTTGCGTCGATTTATCAGCAGGCACGATTGCGCAAACATAAGGGTAATTTGGGGTATCGGGCGTAGTTTCATCCAACCGATCTTCAACATAAGCATCAAACCGCTCACTTATCTGCTCAATAGCCTTCTCATATAAAACAACCAATCGCTGAACTGCATCTTCTGCATTATTGCACTTTGTCAGGTTATCGGCTGGCGCCATATCGAGAATCGCTGGGAGCATATAAGTCTTTCCTTTATCCGTTAAATAGTATTGATTTCTTCATCCGTTAAAATTCGAGCTTCGTCTGGTAGCATAATCGGAATTGAGTCTCGAATCGGGTAAGCAAGGCCGGCGTTTTTACTCAATAGTTCGCCCTTATCTCTATCAAACACAAGTGGTCCACGCGATTGAGGACATATCAACATTTCAAGAAGACGAGGGGCGATATCGATCTTGCTTTCACCGCTAGTTTGATCATTATTTTCGTTATTCATATCATTTACTCAAAATTTTGCGCCACTCGATTATTGCATCAAAGTATCTGCCTTACCATCATCAACACAAGACATTTCCATGAGTGTCATCAAACAATCTGCTCTTAATAAGTTATTGTCTGCTTCAAGAAGCGCTTGTTTCTCGTTAGCCTCGAAAGGACAGCCCATTGCAAGAGAGACCACCAGACTCTCACTGGGCGCATCCTCAACAGCTTCCCAATCAGTTTTCAAGCCTTCCGCATCAAGATAGAGCTCCATTGCATTTAACAGTCTCTCACGATCAATCATTTCCGACGTCGCATCGGGCATACCATCACTCGCATATTTTTCCCAATTCACACTGACCTGACGATAAGGTGTATCTCCGCTAAGCTCTTCAACAATTTGAAATCGTCTTAATCCCGTTAGTGTAATCAGATAACGACCATCATCGCTTTCAGCAAACCCTGTTAATCGTCCGGCACACCCCACATTATAAAGCGCAGGTTTTTGGCCAGACTTTTCTTCCTCGCGCGGCTGAACCATTCCGATCATGCGCACTTTTCCAAGTACGTCATCGACCATGCGTAAATAGCGGGGTTCAAAAATATTCAATGGCAATTGACCGCCGGGCAACAAGAGCGCCCCTTCGAGAGGAAAGACAGGGATAACATCAGGCATCGTAGCCGAACGTAGATATCGCGCAGAATTTTCCATAAGCCTCCAAATAACTTAACTAAACAAGAGAGATGACATGCGTCGGCGCGCCGATTTTACCAGTGGATCCATCGGGCCCATCGCCTCAAACAATGTCAGTAACTTTTTGCGCGCGGCCTCCTCATTCCAGTCTGGGTCTTTTTCCATCAAGATCAAGAGTTGATCAGCCCCTTGAGACATATCACCCTTTGCCATTAGGGCTTCTGCTAACTCATATCGCGACTGATGATCATCGGGACGGCTCAAAAGCTTTGCTTCTAACCCGGCCAAATCCACATTTTGCCCGCCATCTCCTGCAAGCTGCATAGCCGCTTCTATTGCCACAATTGCGGGATCAGATTTTTTCTCCGCCGGAATATTGGCCAACAGGCCTTTTGCTTTTTCGGTCTCACCCATGGCCATAAAACATTTCGCGAGGCCCGCTAGCGCCCCCATATTTTCGGGATCATGCTGTGCCAATTGACCATAAATTTGTGCGGCACCTGTCACATCGCCCTGCTGCATGGCTTCATCAGCGGCCGCTAATATTTCTTCCGGCGTCGGCCCTGATGACGCAGCGCCGCCATTAGGGGCAAGAGCTGTTAAACGGCCAATGAACTGATCAATTTCACTTTTAGGCACCGCGCCCATAAAGCCATCAACCGGCTGGCCTTGAAAAAAAGCATAAACTGTCGGCACTGATTGCACCCTAAGCTGTTGTGCCAACAGCTGATTTTTATCGATATCGACTTTCACCAGTTTAACGGCGCCGCCAGCATCTTTCACAGCTTGTTCCAAAAGCGGGATCAATTGTTTACACGGCCCACACCAAGGGGCCCAAAAATCAACAATAACTGGCATCGTCATCGAGGCGGCAATAACATCCTGCTCGAAGGTGTCCACAGAACTATCGACAATCAGTGCTTCATTTCGCCCTTGACCTTGCGGCGCACCAACTGGCTGCGTACCAGTTTGGTGTAGATCAACTTGATCACCGCTATTAGCGCCAAAACTCGGGCCAGCCCCTATTTTATGTCCCGAAAAATCATTCATATCATCATTTCCATTTTACTACCCGCTCTAAGATCAGTGTTGCGCGACCATGGCTGATAAAGCCAATCTTTGATAAGCGATATATAATAAGATTAACACGTTTTTCTGTGTGTTTTAAATTTACCCACAGATGGGGATTATAGCCCCAAAAAGCAACTGCTGGTTTTAGGGGAAATCCAGTGTAAGATGTTTTTTTGCTCTCAGAGTCCGATTCAAAACTAATATTTAGCCAGTCGTCTTGAGATC
>CAYZLR010000107.1:0-10668 GCA_964479275.1 uncultured Caulobacterales bacterium | reverse complement strand
TAAAGCACTGTATTAACTGATTTGGTCAATTTGACGATAGTTATGCACAGGTCTCTTGGAGATGGATATGAGGAAATCACGTTTTACTGAGGAACAGATCATTGCGATGATTAAGGAGCAAGAAAGCGGCTCGCCGACAGCTGAGGTCTGCCGCAAGTATGGCGTTAGCTCGGCGAGCTTCTACAAATACAAAGCCAAGTTCGGCGGCTTGGATGTTTCCGATGCCCGCAAATTAAGGGCGTTGGAGGAGGCGAACACCAAGCTTAAAAAGCTTCTGGCCGAACAGATGCTCGACAATGCCATGTTGAAAGACATCAATTCAAAAAAGTGGCGATGCCTGCCGCGAAGCGAGATGCTATTGCCTATAATGGCGTGGGGCAATTGCTCAATGAAATCCCACTAAAATGGAGTGATTACCGAACCACTCAAGGTTGATGATGCAAAAAATAATTAACTTAGTTCTATTTTAATTTTATCTCTATGCATCTCACTTTGCTTCGCAATTTGGGGGTTGTATTCTATTTTCACTCTCCATAATTGCAATCCACTCATAGGGTTTTTGTTGGTTGCCTGATACACGGAAGACGCCGAGGGTTTTGGTGATGATTTTTTCTTGCTCAGAGGGGGACGTTACTTTTGCAACCAACGAATATCGTCCGCCAGCATTGGTGATACGGGCGGCGGTGCCAAGCGATGTTGTGGATTGGCGAGATCGCTCTTTAGGGTAGTTTTTCTTGTAGAGTTTTCCAAGGAAGGCGGCGTCAGGTCCATTGACCTCGCCAAAAACCGTAAGTCCGGGAAGAGCGCAAGCGGTGAGCTCCTCTGTTATATCGAGGACGTTTTCTAATTCGCTAATGGATTGAAAGGCGCGGTTTTTTGGCCGACGTTGATCGCGGGCGCGGACATAATCTCTTGTTTCTGCACCGTTTGGCCTTGCAATATCATCCCTATCACGCCAATCGGCAATATTGGCGGCAATGTTTTGCGCTGTCTCCGGTTCTTCCCCCAGAAACCTAAAAAATCGCGTAAGCTCTGCTTCACTGGCAAAGTTTAAGTCGAGCTTTTTGGCCTCATCAGATTTTTCTACTTCAACACGATAATTATCAATTTCCAGGGACATATTGGTAAACGCATTGTTTTGGTCGCGGCGTGTGGAGATTTCAAAGGCGGCGGTTTCCAATGCTGTTCTTGCAGCATTTTTGGCTTGAAATATTTCTTGTCGAACTCTGGTGGTTCTAAGTTCTGACCGTGAAATCGTGATAATCCCCACAAGAATTAAAGATAAAAGTAGCGATATCCATAAAACGAGAATGAGGGCACTGCCGCGTTGGCGCTGTGCATGATCGGAAGTCATTCCTCACTTGCTGGCTTACCAACATCTCCCTCTAAGCGTTCAAATAACAATCCCATTTCACCGCGTAATCGATGCAGCACTTCGCGATTATCTTGCTCGTCACGAATAATCCGCGTTGTCAGAAAAACAATAATTTCAGTTCGATTTTTGGTGATATCACGGCTTTTAAAAGCATGGCCAAGATAGGGAACATCTTTAAGTAATGGAATGCCGCTATTATTATTCGTATATGTTTCTTGTATTAATCCTCCCAAGACCACCGTGGCGTTATCTTGAACAGCAACGGTACTGGCGATGCGGCGTTGTTGGATGGTGGGAGAATCAATACCTGAAGATGTTGTATTGACAACACTGCTGACTTCTTGAGAAACGTCGATTACGACCACATCCCCCGCATTAATGCGCGGGGTCACTTCTAAAATAATACCGGTTTCACGCAATTGGACATTGGACACAATGGGAGCATTTCCGTCAATCGTCCCTTGAGCTGTCTGCGTAACAATGGGAACTTCATCGCCAACTTGTAAATTTGCAGATTGATTATTTTGCACCATGAGTGAGGGTGCGGAGAGGATTGATACGTCCGTGACAGACGCTAATGCATCAATGGAAGCTTCCACGGAATTATCAATAAAAGTATAACTAAAGCCGGGGAATACAGGACCGATAGCACCCGCGACATTATCGGACAAAGTTGCCGTTGACTCAGCATTTTCAAAAAACCAGCGCACGCCAAACCTTAAATCATCATTTAATGTAACTTCTGCGATTGTTGCTTCGATGAGGACTTGCGGGGCAAGGATATCCATTCTCTCGATCAGAGTTTCTATTTCCTGAAACTCCAGGTCACTTGCACGGATGATCAACGCATTGTTTAATTCATCGGCTACGATGGAGGCCCCATTGCCACCTGATCCGCCGCCACTTGAAGTAGTATTTGGCACTGAACGGGAATTGTTTTGATTTTCTCGACTATTCCCACTGCCAAAACCTTGCCTGCCATTACCAGTACCGTTTCTTGAACTATTGGCTGACCCATTGCGAATTGATGATCCATTATTACCATTGCTTGAAGGAGAGCTGCTGTTAAAACCACCGCCTCTAAATCCAAGCGCCGCACTTAACTGTTGCGCAAGAACCGTCGCATCGGTATTTTTAACGTGCAGATAGCGTAAATGCCGTTCTTCACTCTCCGATGGTTGATCAAAACGCTCAATCCATTGACGAGCTTGGCCAAAATCTTTTTGATTACGAGCAGCAACAAAAAGCAGGTTCAATCTTTCAAGAGGTATAAAATCGATAAATTGTGAATTGGCACCGCCCACGCTAGACATGATCGCTTCGACTTCGCTATGAATGGTAACCGGGTCAGTGTAAGTGAGTTCGAAAAGACCAAAGATGCGGTCGGTCAAAAAGGGCGTATCAAAAGTCTCAATAGCATTGATGGCCTCGCGAATATCCGATTGTGGGCCTGATAACGTCAGAATACCTTCATCATCATTAGCGCTTAAATTGAGACGATTGGAAGTAAATGGCTCAATTAATCGGATGATGGCTGAAGGGCTGGTGTTATCGATTGGAATAATAGTTGCGCCAAAACCAATCGGAGTTTCATTGCCGCGCACATTTCGGCTTGCCTCACCGGCCCGTTGCAATGTGGTCAGGATGTAGCCAGAAGGTTTGTGCAATAGGGCAAGGCCAGATTCGGCAAGGGCTGCCTCTAAAGCATCCAAAGCGGCTTTAGCAGGGACGGGTTCAGGGGCACTTAAGGTGATCTGGCCAGTGACGTTTTCAGCAATCGCAAGAGGTTGCCCCAATGCTTGATTAATGATTGTGCGAGCAACATCTTGGGCGGGTGCATTGACAAAATTCAATTGCAGCGTTTTATCATCCAGATCGGCATCATCTACATCCAACCCAGCAATGGCTCCTTTGGTGCCAGAATAATAAATTAACGGTGTTTTCGGCTCATCACTTTTGGCCTCGCTAGAGGTAATCGTCGAGGCTGTTTCACCCTCAAGGTTTTCAGGTTGAGCTTGATTGTCAGCGCTATGAAGCGTTTCTGATTTCGTTAAATTCTTTTGCAGACGCTCGCTAAATTTTGGCGGCCCCCCTAAGGGTTTTTCCAGCGATATTTCTTCACCTTTGTGGGTACATGATATGGTCAATAAGAGGCATGAAATGAGAATCACGGGTGTGTTAAGTAATCTTTGCAATAATTTGCAAAAACTCACCTGACCTTTATTCTGATTATTTGTGATAGCCATTATCAAACCAATCATGAAACTCCGATATTCTCAAAGTGATGCAATTTTCACACCATCAAGGGCAGTTTGATCGCTCTTTATAGTGCTAAAGCGGGTTTACAGCTCTCAAAGAGGGTTTACAGCTCTCAAAGAGGGTTAACGGCCCTATCTGTTAAGGCTAATCTTTTGTATTGGCGCATTGGGTAAACTTAATTCATGAGCCAGTGTTTCGCGGCGAAACAGCACTTTTCGAGGCGTGATTTCCTCTAAAGTAAATCCGTCAAGCTCATCACCAACTTCGCGCATAATGCTTGATTTTCCGCGACTAAATAATGCCATGGCTTTGTTATCGCTTTGAATGACTCCGGTTAGAACCCAGCGTTTTAAATCAGCAGCAGGATCGATAACAGGGACAGGTTTTTTCGGCGCTACAGGTTTTGGCAATGCGGTGTGATCAAACCGGTTAGCAAATGACTCTATGAGTGATGAATTTATTTTCATCTCGGGTTTAGTTGGCTTTGAAGCAATTTGGTTGGCAGGAATTTCATAATTTGTTGTTGGCCAGTGCCATAAAGCAAGGCCCGCAACTAACAAACATGCTGTCAAAAACCATAAGAGCGAGAGAGACAATTTACCCATCTGCTTTCTCCTCATCGCTTTGCGCTGCGAGTAATTGATAACTGCGAAGATAAATTCGCATTTCTAGGTGACCTTCAGGAGAGATTTTTTGATATTGAATTTGTTCAATGCTGGCAGAGATAGAGGAAAGCTCTCGCAGGGCGGTAAGAATGGTTTCATTATCTCCTGAAATGGAGAGGGTAAACTGATTACGCGCAAGCTCATCAGAAAGAGTGGTGATTTTGGGAGCTTGATGTAATTTAGCTGTTGGCAAGTTTTGTTGAAAGTTTGCAAGAATGGTTTGGGGCTTTGAAGCGGTAATCGTTTCCTTTTTAACGCTTGTGAGGGAGCCAGAGCCAGTCTCAAATTCAACTTTAAGGCTCGCCTCACGTTCAAGACTTAACCTATCTTGCAGCATGGCAATTTTTTCAGTTTTTTGATGATAGGATTGTGCATTTTGAAAAGTTTGCTTCAAAGGTGTCGCAATAAGCAGTGAAATTATGCAGATCAGTGCAAAGCCAGTCAAAACTGCTAAGAGTGAATGTCGAAGCGGAGCGGAACGCAGGGCTTTCATCATTGAGATGCCTCCGGTTTCAACGTAAATGTTGCCTCAACAATATTGGGGCGTCTTGAAGGCTTTGTCTTGATTGTAAGAGCTGTGCTGTTTTCAGTGGTTTTCTCGTTTGAGGTATATCCGGCCGCGTGGATAGTGTTTGCCTCAATAGTGACGTTTTGAACAAATGCTTTGTCAGGTAACTCGGTTTCAAATTTTTGTAACAATGAAATTATTTCGCTGGCGGTTATTATCGAGGGAAGCGCATTTTGATCTTCACGAATTCTTGCAAGTTTTTTTTGAGATTTTTTTTCTAATTTTATTTCCGCGATCAATTTTTGCTCGAAATTTTGCAAAGCTGTCTTTTGCTGATTGATAAAAACATTTGCTCCCATCAGAAAAACACAAAGAGAGAGCGCAAAAACCATTGGTGCTAGAGCGGTTTTAAATTTAAGTTTTTTATGCCGATTGATTGTTCGTTTGAATGTAAATTGCGATGATACAATCTCCACATAATCAGGGTTGCCACTCGTTACTTGTTGCAATTGCATAAGGATGGATTTTCTGACCATCGCAACATCAATGATCAAACGCTTATCCTCTGTTTTTCCTATATGGTTATATGCGAAAGCCGTCTCCTCAGGAGGAAGAGGCGATAAGTCTTCGAGGCGCAAAGCGATGGTGCGGGCAAGTTTTGCTCTTGAGGCATTCGGCAAGATTAATTGCGTGGTATATATATCTTCATCCGCGATGAGATGCCGTTCTATGACGGTTGAGGTTTCACGGTTTTGATCATCAACTTCTTGTAAATTACCAAAAAATGAACGGTTAATGAGGCTCGATCTATCATCATTAAACTTAGTTTTGCGAATATATGGCTTCCATCCCCTTTGCTTGAATGCTGATGGCAGAAAATGACCAAACCCATCGCACATCCATATGAAAAATTGACGATTAGTCGCACAAGAAACTAATAAGCGTTGATGCAGGTTTGAGAATATGAAATGGGCTTTGTTCATCATCTTATATATACCGGCATCGGCGACTGACCGGATCAAACTGACAGGTTAGCGGCGCTTCAGAGGGAATTGAAAAATCAAACTTTAAATCTAGATTATTATTATTAGAGCGAGCAACCAGTCGAACCAATCGCGGCAATGTTTTAGACTTCCAGGATTGGTGCCATTGCAGCGGGGCTCTATTATTTATGGCTCCGTAATAGGAAAACTTAAATTCTGAAGCCGCAAGTAATTGAACTGGTTGATCCTGCTCGCCATAACGAAGCAGTAAATCATCATTATTTTCATTGCGTTTTATAGAGACAAAAACTTCGTCAGGTTCAGCCCTATTAAATCCATAGCTAAAAACCTGAAACTGGTTTGATGAACCTTTAAAGAGCACCGCATTATCATCTGCTGGAATTCGAACAATGCCTTCCAAGGCTTTTTGTATAACGGATGTTAAAACGCGGTTTTCCTCTAATTGAATAGCCTGTCCGTGTATGCGCCCTGCAATTTTGAATGCACCCTGCAAAGCGGGGCCCATAGACGCTGCAATCGAAGCAAGAATAGCAATCGCAATTAATGCTTCAGTGAGTGTAAATCCTTGTTGGGGGTTAGTTTTTCCAAGAGGAGAATTTAAAGACATTATTGATCCCCTTTTTCTAGGCGACTAACGCTAAACTCAAAGGGTCGATCTGTGCTTTCTTTACGGCTAAACTGATACATTGCGAGGTGAGAACTATTCGACCTGTTGTTGCCATCCTGTGATCTAATGGAGAGAACCGATTGCCAGCTGGGAAAATTTTGTGCGACGTTCTCAATCGTCAATCCTGCGCGTAGCTGGTTACTAATCTGTGTGGCTTCAAAAATATAGGTTTCCATATGAGATACATCGCGCGCGGCTCTCACGCCCGTTGAAATTCCGCTCGCGGTCACAGTTAAGGCGCTCGCCGCGATTACGCCTGCGATTAACACTTCTGTGAGTGCATATCCTTGCTGATTTTTTAATGATCTAGGGGGTTGCATAAATCCTCCCCGTTAGTCGCTCAACAATGATGCTGACCTTTTCCTCATCATTGAGTAACGAGAACTCAATATCATCCGTAAATGATTGTCGGTTAAGAATGATCCCTTTGTCTTTGTCATGGTCCGGCCATCCAGCTTTCACATGGCGCGGCAATATACGAACTAACTTCAAACTCTCTATTTTATAGCCTTCATCAGTGGGTATAAGAATGATCTCTTCATTATTTCCTTGCCCAACAGAGCGAGCCTGTTTTAGGTCCACTAAAATTTGTGTTTTTGCATTATCAAGCGCCCAGCGCGGCGATATTTTCTGAAACGCAATTCCAGAACCCACCATTATAAAAGACATGATCACTAATGTTACAAGGATTTCCGCCAGTGTCAGCCCTTTTTGGCGGTTACTATCATGACCGATTGACGGGCAAAATCTGGAATATGTTACAGTGCGTTCCATAAATGATTAGCTTTTCTCCAAATCGCCATCTTCATCTTCGCCGCCGGGTTCGCCGTCGCGGCCCAATGAGGCGACTTTAAAAAGATCAGGATCAATCAACGTATAGATATAGGTGCGTCCCCAAGGGTCGGTAAGGCCCTTTAATTCTTTTAAATATGGGCCCCGCCATTCGGGAAGGTTTTCTGGTTCACTGACGAGCGCTCCTAACCCTTCTTCCGGGTTTGGATAACGTCCCATATCAAAATAAAAAAGCTCCAGAGAGGATGTGATGTTGGCAATTTGACTTCGCGCAACATCTGTTTTTGCGCGGCCCAAATAAGTGATCACCCGCGGTGCAACCAATGTTGCAAGAAAAGCGAGAATAGCGAGCACGACCAATAATTCAATCAGGGTCAAGCCCTTCTGTCGGTTTTGAATTTTAATAAACTGTTTCATTGAGGCTCAACACTCCTGACATAACTGACCCAATCACACCCGCGGTTACCAATCCCATCAGGATTGTCAAAACCGGGCTTAATAGATCCGTAAAACGCTTCAAATTTGTTTTTACTTTTGACTCACTATTTGAGGCGGCTTTGCTAATCATTGCCCCAAGCTCACCAGTACGTTCTCCAAGTTCGATAAATCTTATATTTTCATCGTGGAGAGCTTTTGCAGCAATAAGACTTTGTGAAAGCGGAGCGCCGGCCCGCACTTCACCGGCAGCATATTGATGGCGTATTTGTAAAACTTGAAATGATAAGGCACGGCGAGCAATTTCTAACGCGGGGGCGATCGCCATGCCGCCCTCCAACATCACCCCAAGACCACGACAGAATTTTCCGCTTTCCAACGTGAAGAAAAATGATCCAATGATAGGGAGCTTTAAGACGGATCGCTCGAAGACCTCACGATAACGCTTGGTCAGTACTTGCCCGCAAAGTAACAGGGCGGCGATGACTAATGGAAGGGGCGCCCCCCATTGTCTAATCCATGCCCCTGCATCCAATATAAACCGTGTCTCCGGTGGGACACGGGTTTCTCCATCACTGAATATGGTTTCAAATTCTGGCAGTACGAAGAAACTTAAAAAGAATATTGTCAGTATAACCAATAAACATAAGACGATCGGATAAAGAAGCTGTCCCATCAAATCCCGGCGCAACTCTTGTGATCTTTCTTGGGTTTGGGCAAAGTGTGTTAATTGCGCCCCTAATGTGCCGGTTGCTTCTCCCGCCTCAATCATTGCGATCATCAGACGGGGTATGTTGCTGGGATCATTTTTTAACGCCTTGGATAGATCACGCCCGCTGCGTACCTCGTGGTGGAGCCTCGTCAAAAGAGATTTTACGGCGCCAGATTTTTCCCGTTGCTCGAGCATTAATAACATCTCACCCAGAGGCACGCCCGCTTCTAATAAATCACTCATACTCAGAGCGATATTGGTAATCT
Source organism: uncultured Caulobacterales bacterium (assembly GCA_964479275.1). GTDB lineage: Bacteria > Pseudomonadota > Alphaproteobacteria > Caulobacterales > Parvularculaceae > CALLPQ01. The sequence goes on along the minus strand of CAYZLR010000107.1, from coordinate 1,985 downwards.
CTTGTCCGGAAAGGCGTGTCGGCGGTTTCATCAATTTCGACAAAACCGTCGCACGAACCGGAATGACATCAATGGGTTTGAGATGTTGATCTTTTAAAAGCTTTACAGCCTGCACTTCAGACGAAGCCATTAATCGGCCACGAACCAGATCACCGCCTTTGCCTTCGGCCTGATATTTCCATGCGATGGATTGTGTCATACGCCACTCCCCCCCACAGCTTTTTGTACTTGCTCGATTGTCGTTAATCCTGCCGCAATTTTACGGTGCCCATCCTCCGCCATGGTCATGAATTTATTATCTGTTTTATCGTTCAGAATTAGGGATAGATCATCGCCTTCACGGATATGCTGTTTCAGCGGGTCATCAATGGCGAGCGCCTCTACTAATGCAAGGCGTCCTTTAAAGCCGGAGCCAGTACAGTGAGTACATTCAATCGACGTATGATCTGAAGACCCACATGATTGCGCATGACCACATTGATCGCAAACACGGCGCACCAAGCGCTGTCCCAACACCCCAATTAAAGTGGATGCAATCAGATAATCATCAACACCAATATCGCGCAAGCGCGTTATTGCCGAGGGAGCATCATTAGTGTGCAATGTAGATAAAACCAGATGTCCCGTAAGTGCAGCCTGCACCGCAATTTTTGCTGTCTCAAGGTCGCGGATTTCCCCGACCATCATAACGTCCGGGTCGTGGCGCAAGAATGATCTCAACGCCGAAGCAAATGTCACTCCAATTGCGGGATTGGCTTGAGATTGATTAATTCCATCAAGGCGGTATTCGATTGGATCTTCAATAGTGAGGATTTTTCTATCCCCGGTAGCAAGTTGTTTCAGGAAGGTATAGAGCGTTGTGGTTTTACCGCTTCCTGTCGGGCCGGTAACAAGTAAAATGCCATGAGGCTGTTTTAAACAATGAGAGACCGTTTCAATGCTATCTGGAAAAAAACCTAATGCATCAAAATCTAAAGTAACGCGAGATTGATCAAGTAATCTAATCACAAGGCTTTCGCCGTGATCGGTTGGCACGGTTGAGATGCGCAGGTCAATCGCACGGCCAGCCACCGGGAATGAAAAGCGCCCATCTTGCGGACGTCGCCTTTCCGCAATATCCAAATCGGATAATATTTTGATCCGCGATGTGGCGCTTAAGGCTTGTGAAGCATTTAAGCTCTCATGGTCAGTTAACTCACCATCAATGCGGAACCTTACAATCGCTTCACGTGCCCCCGGCTCGATATGAATATCTGAGGCACGGGCATCACTGGCTTCGACAATCAAACGGTTGACCATTCGTACAATAGGTTCCGCACTGGCCATATCTTTCAAGCGCTCTACATCTGCGGTAATATTACGAGTGCCGAACTCTTCTGGCCGTTCGTCCGCTAGCTCTTGTGATCGTTCTGCTTTGGCAAACAACACTTCCCATTGTGACTGCGTAACAAGGTAAGGCGTTACCTTCATTTTCAATGCAAATTCAAGCCCACGAATAGATTCCTGATCGGTAGGATTAACGATGGCGGCAATTAACTGCTCATCTTCTGCATATAAAGGCAAAACTCTTTTTAAACGCAACCAAGCGCTATTGAGCTCATGAATGGAGATGAGGGCTTTTGATTTTTCAGAGATGTCATGACGCGATGAGAGTAATGGCAAACCATAAAATTCGCTAAAATTTTCCGATAATGCTGTTTCAGTCATCAATCCAAGTTTGCATATAATGATATCTGACGGTTCATTCGTCTCATCGGCAATCGCTTTTATGTGCGATGTTTCTTCTTCAGAAAGAAAATTATTATTGAAGAGATGATCAAGGAATGGCTCGCTTCCAAGAGAATGCATAAGAGGTGCATTCTTTTTCTTCATTGGTTTTGAAAATATTTCACCTAAATTGAACACGAAAATATATTCCTCAAGGTAAATTCTAATTTACTCTGGTTTTATGTAATCACATGATCTTTTCACTTGCACTAAAAAAA
>CAYZLR010000106.1:0-10936 GCA_964479275.1 uncultured Caulobacterales bacterium | reverse complement strand
TGCCGCGATTACGACCAATGATGAACGCGCCAACATTACCCAGAATGGCATCGAGAACCTTGTCTCCCATTTGTTCTGTGCGCTGTGTGGCAAGATTTAAGTGCAGGCCATATTTGCGGCTCTCCCCTAATATCTCTTCGGTGGTGCGAGAAACAAAATACAGACACTCATCAGCAAAGAAATGAATTCGTGCTTGTGAGCCGCCTTTGCGGTTCGCGCGTCGCACGCAATAGCCCTGAATGAGTGCCGTCATGAGTTGCCCCAAGACACGGACAGTTTGCTGCCCCATATTGACGATAGAAAAGCTGAATATAATGATCTTGCGTTGCTCGATCAGTTTTTCCAGATCAAAGGTCGAATTACCGGCGCAAAAATGCTTGATGGATGGTTTGCTGAGTAAGGCTTGAAACCGGTTCTGCAAGGCATCCTTGGTGCTGTCATAGTTTTGAGAGTGGAAAACATGTTCAAAAAAGTGACGGTGTTCTTCATAAGGTAAACGCTCGCGGCCATAATCCAGAAGGTCATGGTTTTGCTTGTCATCCATAAACCGCACCAGATCAGATATGGTTGATCCATCGCGATGTAGTAACGTTGTAATGACAGGGGTAAGCAAGCTCTCCATATTCAGCGTAAAGCCGTCTACAATCTGTTCAAACGCGCCCAGCAAATGAGCGCTTTGTACTTCCAGAGCATTGATGGTTTTATCACGTGCGTCGAAGGGGTTTAGCCCCACGCGAAAATCAGTGTGCAATCCCGGTTGGATTAATACCAGGCGATCTGAGCTTACATGCTCACGAAACTGCGCGACTTCGGTCGCAAGTTTTCCATGGGGATCGAGGATAACAACTGCCGTGTCTGGGTTCTTTGTCTCATAGTGACGAATGAGCTGTTTGATGGTCTCGGATTTTCCAGAGCCAGTGCCGCCGGTGATAAAGCTATGACGCTGGCGGGCGGCTTCGCTAATCCGAAACGGGGTGGGTTTAAAAAAAAATTCAGCCCCAATATCGGGATCAGTTTTCTGAAGGGCATTGAGAGCATATTCCAGATAGCCGCTTCGATCAGGCATATAATCCGCACGGAGAGTGCGAACCTGTACTGCCAATTCCGAATAGATTTTGGTGTCTTTCTCATAGGATTGTTGAGCGGTAAGGAATTGCTTTGCCCGCCAGACTTTGGCGGCTTGGCCCGTGACGCCCTTGGGCGGAATGTCGAACTCCATATCCTCCAATTGCGGCTCTATGGGTTTATCGAGGGCGAGCTGGAAGAGCTTTTGAAACCGTTCAAAGGTCAAAATGGAGCCGGTATCCAGCGCTATCGTCTGGCAGATATCAAAGGCAAGGTCTGGATTATCGGTAGCCGTGAAGTCGCCCAACTCTACGGGCAGCCCATCTTCTACATTAGTTTGGGCGCTGTATAGAGCCAATTGGCTCTTAATGAGATCGGCAATATGGGGCAGGTTTCACGCTTCTTTCTGGGTGGTTTATTCGGTTGTATTATAGGTTGTCCGGCCTGATATGAAAAGCACAATAAAACAAATGGTTAAGCCTCTATTTTGAAATTCGATTTCCTCCTTTATTCTCCGAATGTCAGTTCGTCACTCCCCATCTCGCCCGCTCGCTCACTCTTCCCGTTGGTCATCCCTCCCTCACGGCCAATCTGTCTCGTACCGCCCCGCCAGCCGCCTCATTGCCTCGTCACCAAGTATCACTCCGACCTCAACTCATTGCCTCCTGTTCTCCTTCCCATCCCACACCCTAAAACCAACCCCTCGGGCTGTGGATTTGCGACGCATAATAAGTACTGAGCAGTTGCAGCTTTTCGCCTTGTATGTTGAGAGCTGCCAAGCGCGCAGCATATTTATGCCAATCTCGTTTGGCTCTGGTTCTATCGCCATTGATCCATTGAAGAATGCTGGCTTGTTGCCAGTTTATTTGAGCCTCATCGGCACAACGCTTGGCTTGCCTCTTTTGATAGGATTGCTTTTGGCAAACATTCTCCCATCCTTCGCGATTAATCAATTCAGTCAGTGCACTCAGGTCACGTCGCCAATGACAAAACTCAGCATGATTAGCCATGCCAAGACATTCTGGTTTGATGTTCACTTGCGACCAGGCATTCATACGTCCGGTCACACGGACTTTAAGCTGGTGATGAAACCGGGTGCCTGATGACTGGTTCCAGCCACCGATATAGTCGCAAATGACTCTTCGGTGAGATCGATGAAGGTATTTAAAACGTTTCTTGAGGTCTTTGTTGTTTTCAATATCCCGCCAAATTGGCGGGACCGTTTTCCGGTTGTATTGGAACCACCATTGAGAAACCGGTAGCGATGAGGTGTTGAGCATCACCCTAAATGCTACTTATTCGAGTCATAGAGTCAAAAGAGTCTGGTGGATTTTTGCTATTTTGGTTTTTCGGCAACTCAAAATTCGTGAAAAACCCTTCTCCATTCGGCTATTTTCACGATTTTTTTGAAAAAATCGTGAATCGATGCTATATTTAAGCCATGGCTAGTCAAATATTCAAAAACATCGAGGCTTTACAGGCTCGCTATCACCGCGCTGCTGCAGATAAAGATGCACTTCTCAAGCTCATCCATGAGAGCGAGGTTGCAGAGCAAGTCTATAACTCAAACGCCATTGAGAATAGCACCTTGTCGCTGGAAGAAACTGACAAAATTCTTCAGCAAATTGACCTTGATCGTTTTATCAGCGAACGCGAATTGTTTGAGGCAAAAAACCTCGCACGCGTGGTGGACTATATAAATCAAAAGGCTGTTGAAACAGATTTGTCTTTGGACGTCATGCTGCTTTTGCATAAGATGCTGATCAGTAATATCCGTGATGAGATCGCTGGCCGCTTTCGATCAGAGGGGGAATGGGTTCGTGTCGGTAGCCACATCGCGGCTGATCCGGCTCAAGTCGTATCCTTGCTCAAAGAAATGCTGATCACCTACCGAGGCAATAGTTCTGATCATATCATCAAACGGGTAGCGCATTTTCATCTGAGTTTCGAATACATCCACCCCTTTGTCGATGGCAATGGTCGTATAGGCCGTATCTTGAATAATTACATTCTCATTCGCGAAAACCATGTTCCAATCAATATCAAGTTTATAGACCGCAGCCTCTACTATGATGCTTTTCAGGCTTTTGATGATAGCGGTAGCACAGCCATCATGGAAAAAATTGTCGGGCAAGCCCTGAGTAGTAGCTATCATAAACGCTTGGCTTATCTTGAAGGCAAAAAAATTGTCACGTTAAGTCAGTACGCCAAGCAACAAAAAATATCTCACTCTAACTTAATCAACAAAGCACAGCGCCAAACCATTGAAGCTTTTTGGGAAAAAGGAATATGGAAAATTGGTGTTTAAGGGCGACTCAGTTTCGATCCCGCTTTTCAATCTGCCGCATAATATCGGCAATCTCCGCTTCATCCATCTCAGCAACAACCTGACGCAATGAGGCCTTGTAGGCTTCCATATCTTTAGCCAGTTCATGGGCGTGTGTTTTGGCTTTGTTTTCTAATTTTTTGGCAAGCAGCATTTTCAGTAACTCCGCATAGACCATTTCTAGGGAATTTTTATGTTCCTGCTTGGCTTGTCCCGCACCATGTTGGGCGCGGATTGCAAGCTCTGCTGATAGAGCTTGAAGGCGTAAATTTTCCTCGCGCACCTGATCATAAAAATTGAGATCGCGTTGCTCCACAGAGGTATCAAACTGGCGAAGCTTTAATGCGCCTTCCAGTTCTGCCTCAGTCAATGCCTGGCGTTCATCATAACGGCGAAAATCGCGCTCACGTTCATTGGTGGCCCGAAGGCGAGCACTTTCTTCCAGTAGTTTCAGGCGATTATTGAGATCATCAGTCATCTTTTAAGCCCTTAATCAAATCCTTGATTTCGCCAAGGGTGGAGTTCTCTGCACTTGGTGGGGCATTGCGTGTTGCCATCAGCGCTTCGTTCTGGGACTTCAACGTATCAAAATATTCACGCAATACGGCTTGTTCCTTGCGCATTTGTGCTTGCTCTTCGATCAACTTGGCTTGTTGGGCTTGTAGATCTTCCTTGATCGCCTCTACATCCTGTAACGCACCGATAATTCGGGCAGACTGTTTTTCCCGTTCAAAAGTAAAAGTATCCAGATAGGTTTTTAATTCCTGCCAGCTTTTATGCATGTCTTGTCTTTCCGTTCCCCAGCCACCAACTTGCGTTTGGCGTGGCGTACCATTGGCCTTTGCTTTTTCCGCTAATACCTGATCTGCCCGTTCATTAATCGCCCGCATATGGGCATGATATTTATGCCAATGTTTTTCAAAATCAGCGAATTGCATATTGAGCGCATCAGCCCATTCATCAAGTTCTGCCATCGTCGGTACTGTCATATGCACGCCTTTGTTACCCCTAAACAGCCTAGCAGGAAAAACGATGTTCCCGCCAGACTGAATAGAGTGATGTTTTTGTTGGCTGCTTAAGCTGCAGCTTCTATATCGATATCTAAATCGACTGGTTCGTCATTCTCGCTTTCATCTATAGGACAGACCAAAGCCAAATGATCTTGCATGGCCTCAAGGTTGATGTTTTGTGGATCAGACTGTGCTCGCAAATAGAGGCTGATCGCCGCTAACCGCTCCACATTGACCGCATATTGGGTATCACCGGCAAAGATGTTTAAATCATCGGCATTATGCCCACTACTAACGAAGCTATTTAACACTGCCAGATCATTGACCAAATCATCGGTTAGGATTTCACCCGAATATGTTCCCTGGCCGCCCATCGCGGCCTCTATAATGCGCTGCATTCTGTAAAGATCAATCCGGTTTGCTCCGCGCATAATCGCGCTATGCGGGTTAATCTCTGTACCAAAGAATGTGTCATCACCGATTGCCTGCCAAATTTTGAGCAATGACGTGATTAGCCCGATATCGTGCAGTCTGTCATTCTCGTCAAAGTTCAGCCCAATCGTATCACCATCATGGTCGATGTGAATGACCGTTTGGTCGGTTTCGTTCTTGTTTGCTTCAAGGCCATCGCCCCCAACACCGCCAAGGGCGAGCTTTGTCTCACCCGCATAGCGCCGTTGACCATTATCATCCCTCTCACTCACAGCCGCTGATAATGCAGCACCGGAGATGGTTTGAGGATCAAGGCTAAATTCCTTGGCGATGGCAGTTTTGGTTTTCTCAGACAGATTGTCTTCGGTCATAAGCTCAGACAACACAAACCAGTAAGGTGCTGGTGCATTGGTCAATGTGTACTGATTGATCTTTTCGGTAATCACATTTCGATCTGTTTTGCTTTTTACAATCTCAGGTGAGATCATCTGAGCATAAGCTGCCGCTTTCAACTGAATGGATTCTGTAATGGCCTCATTACTGGCCAGTGCGGCAAAAACCTCAGTGACTGGGCGGCCTTCAAAAGCAATCATATAGGCTTGCAATAACTCTTCTTGTCTCAGTGCCTCAGTCTTGATCGCAAGCTCTTCATAGCGTGCCCGCCATTTATGCACTAACTCACCCAGTGCCTTTACGTCAGCCTTTGTAATATCAAAATCAGGGGCAAACTGTCGTTTACTCTCTTCAATGGCTTTGAGCGTATCCACCAGCCATTCTGTCAAACCATTCTGCGTAACATCGAGACCAAAATGGTCTTGGTTCATGACAAACTCAGAGATTACCATCGCGCGGGTTTTTTCTGTTGTGTCTACAGGATCAGTATAATCGGCTGATGCCTCGATGTCAGTGTCTTCTTGATCCACATCAGACACATCAACATCATCACTCGCCAAACAAAAATCCAGATCGATACCGGGTTGTTCCAGGGTACTCATAAAAAATGGGTTAGAAATAGCGTGGTTTATTCCTGACAGAAGGAAAACGAATTGGGAGGGGGAAGCCGGCATAATCGGTAACACCAGATTGGGTGTCTGCCATCACCGATTAAGCGCTTCGGTCGTTAAAGTCGTGGGAAGTTTCTGTCGTGGCTATTGTAAGGCCAGCTTATTTTCTATCAAATGAAATACTGTTATAACTTCATGTGAAATTCACTTAACCCTTCACGGCCCTATGCACATCTGGCAGTCAGCCCCTTTTTATAGTTACATCCTACCCGACTTTGAGTGGCCATCTGAGCAAATCCGGCAGGATATTTGTTCACATAATGACGCAACCATTTTTGATAAGCGTGTGCGTTATTCTCTGGCAATGTTTGTGTTGTATATGACTGGGCGGATTGGGAAAACCGAAAATCCTTTTTATATAAAAACCTTGGAAGAGGAACGTGTATGCACGCTACTCCACGCGCTTGATCTTACCGCTTTATCCACCCCTACTAAACGCCGCACCAAGAAACAATTTGTCAGTTCCGCTTATAAGCGACGATTGATGTGTACCGAAAACCGTGATCTAGCTTATTACCGGCTAGAATGTCCGGCCAATAAGATGGATCTATCTCGATATGATAGATTTGGCTATTGGGGTAACATTCCGGCTATCCAGATGCAGGAAACCATGTTTCTGTTTGGGAAACCTCTTCATGAGTATCTAAATAAATCAGCATTAGAGCGGTATACGGATATTAATATGATCCATCTTCGCCAATCGTTTAACGATCAATATTTTGATAAGCTCCTAAAAAAACATGCTGAACAACAAAAGAAGAAACAATATCCCACTCGTCCACCGGAGTCAGATGTATTTTTCTTTGCCTGGATCATGAGTGTTTTGCAATTGATGGCTGATGAAATGCTATGGACTATCGATAGTCTGATTAGTGAAGTTGATAACTTAGTTTAACATTCAATTGCCGTGGTGGAGACGGGGGGAATCGAACCCCAATATCAGGGTGATAAATCCAATAGTGATAACCATACCACAACCGCCCCCGCGTACCACGGCGACGTAAGAGTATTAATTTGTTTGACTATATCAAATTTTACGAATATAATCTCCGTACACGGTGATAAATCCGATAGTGCTACTATATCGTAGTCGCGAGCCCCATTTGCAATTTATGTGAGTGGGGTTTTGTTATTGATGGTGGTTGGATAGGTTTTTATCTGTTAGCGGCACGCGATCTGGAAACAAACCATGCAGGTATTTTTGCAATGCGTAGTAATTTGGCGAGCCACTACCATATTGATCTTGGGCAAATGATCCCGCCGCTTGCAGAACTTCAAAATCAATTTTTTGCTCGTTACCGTTTGGGTGTAACCCAAGATCTGTTCGGTTCTTGGTGGCCGTATCACGGTCATAGTCTCCAATAGCCGCATCGCCCTTAGTGCTTACATATTGATTAAACCAACCGATAAATTCTGCATCATGATCACTGATGATACGGCCGTCAAATCCAGCCACACCACCCAATAACGCTGCCATAGTCTGACGGGTTCGACGAAGTTTCTCAGGATCGGTTTGGTTATAAATGAGAGTATTGATATGCACACTCTCACCAAGGAAATCGGTATTGCCCGTTTGCTCATTCATCGCCCAGATTTTAAGCAGTGATAATTTCAACCCAATGGTTTCTCCTTTTTCACCGCGCTGCCAGGGGATTTCACGAACACCAATACCTTTCACATCTACTCTAGCGATACGCATGCCATCACTACGGACATAAGCGGACAACCCTTTTCTTACAGGTAGTGGGTTATCCGCACCGAACCGCGTTGTGCCATCGAGGTTTTGAGCATCGAGAGCGCTATCAACGTTAGTGCCTGTTGTAGTAGAAACATGGGGTGGTAGGCCTAATTTCTTCGCTACGTCGGCTTTGACTTCTTCCGACACGGCTTGATCAGCGAGAAAACCACTCGCCAATACGAAACCCTGAACTGCAGAACGATCCGTTACATCAACCCCGGCTTGCTCTATTTCAGCCGCATAGTCAGGCGACGCCCCTGCCATCGCTTGCAAGGCCGCAATGTTAGTTGCAATCAGCTTGATCCGCCCATCCAACGCGCTAGAAAACACACCGTCAAACTCAATGTCATCGCGATCATCAGCGATAGCTTGAAATTTCTTGGTCAGCGCGGCTGGGTCATTTAACAATACCTGGAAAGCTCTGAAATAAGCTTCGCTCCCTTGTTTATGCTCAATCAATAATTCATCTCGAATAACCATTATGGTTCTCCGATCATCATTCTTGTTTGTCGTTTCTGCTTTGGTTTCCTGGATGTTCAGGTTTTTACGCAATTCTCCCAAAAGGAAGGGTAATGTCTCTGCCGAGATATGGTAATCCGGTTGCAAAAATCGACTGTCTTCTTGTTGTTTCAACAAAAAGCTAACGGCTTGCTTTTCCATCTCTGGATCACTGAATGGTGGGGTGAAATTAGGATAGGTTGCAGCTAATTCTTTTACCCTTTTCACAATATCCGGGTGTTCATGCAATATTTCCGTTGAGAGTTCGCGTCGCGCTTGCTCGCACTCACAAGCGATTTCTTGTGGCGTGGTTTTAGTTTCAAACGCTAACCTGCCATCAACAATATCTGTCATATGTTAGGGGGGTTATTCTCATCAGTATACTATACAAATAGTATTTTTCAAAAATGTCTGCTTATGCAATTTCGTCCATTCGTGTGCCAACCTCCTGCAACCATTCCAGCTCCATTTCGTTCGCACGGGTTACTGCTTGCGAAGGACTTTCATAGTTTCCTGTTTCCCATAAGGTTTTGGCTGCTTTTCTGACATTAAAATCACCGCATTTATCAACATATAGTGCGTGTTCAGGTAGTGCGTGCTTCGCTTCCTCAATTGCCTGACGTTCACCTGATGAAAGCTTCTCATACCTTGCATCACAGCTCATGCCATTCTCAGTTTGTGCTGGATCGGCAGGACCAGTGCATGACACCGAAAGCAAAATAGCGACTAGTAAGGAAAGTTTCATCGCTTTCCTCCCGGTGAAAAAATATTGTGCTTCAACGCTTGTGCCTGAGCTTTGGCTAAGGTGAGACCCAGATAATGAAGAGTCGCATCCGTTGATTAATGGCCAAGCAATTGACTTAAATCTTCGACACTGACACCTTGGTTATAGAGCCAGGTCGGTTTGGAACGACGCAGTGAATGGGTAGAATATTGTTCGCCATCAAGGCCGATGGATTCAGCCCAAGCTTTTACCAGTTTCCGATAGCAAGTGTCAGAGATCGGTTTCCCGTCGACTGGTTTGTGCCGTGTAAAGAGATAATTATCGTTGGCTTTATCACTATGCTCAATCCATGCCGAGCATACTTTACGTGTTTGCTTAGTTAGAACCGGTGAGACATTCTGGTTGGTCTTTTGCTGTCTCCAAGAGAAACTCTCTCGAACCAATCCATTACTGGATTGCACATCACGAACCTTAAGGCTTAATAGGTCACCGCACCTTAAAAAACTATCAGTTGCGACCATAAACAAGCATAGGTCGTGTTGATCTCCTTGCTTGCCTAAAGCATCACCAATGGCCCTGATCTCATCCGGCGTAAAAGCCAGACGCTGGCCGACACTGCGCCCTTTATTCCAAGGCGATTTAATCGAACTCATGAAGAATTTTTGAGGAAAAACAGGGGTTTCGCTTCTTCCAAAAGCGAAACTAGAATGATCCCTTATGTAAGGGCTTTAAAGCGATTCCAGTGCCGGTTTGGTTATGCGAATTATTGATTATAATACCACAAAACATCAGCAATATCAAGATGATATGGGTTGTGCTTTTGGAAAAAGCAAGCACAATCAAGGTGTAACTATAAATATGATGTCTACAGATTTACTCGCATTCAGTGATATGGTGGAAACTCATTTTCCGACAGTTGAAGCTTATGTGTTGCATGTACGCGCGCACGAGCGCCAGGCAGGCGGGACGACAAAAGACCGTATCAGTTTTGCAGAATTTAAAGATCAGGAGGGCAGATTGAAATAGATAACTGAATCTATCAACACATGGAGAAACCATCAGAAGTGACTTCAGAACAAAGCAACCGCGAAATGGCGGAAGGAATTGCATTGGCGAATGGTTTTGAATTGTTTCAACATTATTCAGAACGTCAATCAGCCAAGTTTTTAAAAACCAGTTTAACCACCCTTCAACGCGTGCGCATTAGTGGGAAAATTGCCCACCTACAAATCAGTGATCGACGCTTTCGTTATTTTGGCCAACATCTTGCCGAATACCTCATTAATCAGACCATATGCCCAAAACCGCAAAACACCGTTTCCAACTCGGAGAATATTGGCTCTCCAATCAAAGTCGAAGTCCCAACTGGTGTCGTACCTGGTATGACAGTGGAACAGGACAAACGAGACGCAGCAGCCTCGGCACTGCGGATTTTGAACAAGCCCGCCAGCTCCTGATGGACTGGTTTTATGCCAATCAATCCCCGCAATCGGAAACCGTTGACAATAAACAGTTGGCACCTTTGTTCGGTCATTTCTATGAGCAATACGGGCAAAAACTCGTCTCGACTGATGCGACCCGACGAGCGCTAGTTTGCTGGGTGGAGTTTTTTCAGGAAATGACAGTTGGAGAAGCCTGCAAAATTCAGGAGCAGGAAAAATTCCATGATTGGTTATTGAATGATCGAAACTATAGCCATGGTACAGCCATCCGCTTTATTGGGGTTGGCAAAGCCGCACTCAATTGGTCATGGAAGCGCGGATTTATCGATAAAGTCCCATACGTACCAACTTTACCGCAAAAAGCGGCTCCTCCAAAGGGGCGACCACTTAATGTCGAAGAGTTGGGACAATTGCTCAAACATGTCAGGCACCAACATGTGCTAGATTTTATTTGGTTGATGCTGGGGACCGCTGGCCGGCCTGATGCCATTTACGAACTCACATTGGCACAGTGTGATATGGAAAATCGTCTGATTGATCTCAATCCAGCAGGGCGTGATCAAACCAAGAAATATCGCCCCGTGGTGAAAATGCCGGAGATGCTGGTCCCTTTAATTGAACGGCGCAAACGTGAAGG